>NZ_KV834606.1:142130-344154 GCF_001837905.1 Streptococcus sp. HMSC076C09 | reverse complement strand
TTATAGAATCCGTATTCGTTAAAGTACAGTCACTTGCAAATTCCTTACATCCTTTATTTTTCGCCCATTCCTCACATTTTGTACAGAGGTTTTTAGCAATATCCTTTAAACGATATTCCTCGTCGACAATAATCCCTTCTAAGAATCCAACAGGACTATATTTACAACCTTCAACATAATCAAATCTGAGTGAACATAGTGCTAGACCTACAATTGTGTCACCTTCAACTTCAGTAAAGATTGCAGTATTTTTGCCATTCGTATATCTTTTTACTTCATCAATAGCTTCTTTATCGGTTAATTGGGGCCATAATTGTTTCATTAGTTTAGCCGTTTTTATAGAATCTTTTGTTATTCCATCCATATTGATGTTCCTCCGCAAATTACAGGCAAATGTTTCGAATCATGCTGTTACTTTGTTACTCATTGATTGATAGCAATACCATCCCCTTCTACTTTTCGCTGTTTCAGATCGGAAGAGCAGTGATACGGCCTCAACATGATGCGTTTGCGGGACTCAAAAGGTTCAGTGAACCTTTTGAGGATTAGTTGCGTTTTACTAACAAGCTTACACATTCGACATGGTGCGTCTGTGGAAAAAGATCCACCGGCTGTACTCTCTTCAATTCGTATCCCAACTCTTGGTAGAGTTTGATATCACGCGCCATGGTTGCGACGTTACAGGAGATATAGGCGATGCGTTCAGCTCCTGTTTGAGCGCTTGCTTTGATAAAGCTTTCGGTCAAGCCCTTGCGTGGTGGGTCGACTAGGATAACAGTTGGCTGGATGCCTTCCTTGAGCCAATTCTTCATGGCGTTTTCAGCTGTATCACAGACATAGTGGGCATTGGAGATATTGTTTAATGTAGCATTCTTCTGGCTATTTTCTACTGCTTCGGGGATGACTTCGACTCCATAAACTTCCTTAACATGCTTAGCAACAGATAAGCCAATGGTCCCGATTCCTGAGTAGGCATCGATGACCACATCATCTTCTCTTAACTCCGCAAAGTCGATAGCTGTTTGATAAAGCTTCTCTGCCATTTCGGTATTGATCTGATAAAAGGCTGGTCCAGAGATTTGGAAGCTATTGCCCAACATTTGATCGGTTATATAGTCTTGACCATATAGCGTACGCCATTCCTTTCCAAAAATGGCATTGGTATTCTGATCGTTGATATTTTGCATAACGGATTGGATGGCTGGAAATTGCTTGATCAACTGCTCGATCAACTGGTCCACACGGAAAACCTTGGGACGAGTGGTCACCAAAATGACCATGATTTCTCCTGAATGGTGACCTCGGCGGACCACCAGATTGCGAATCAAGCCAGACTGTTCCTTTTCATCATAAGGCTTGAGGTCAAACCGACGAATCAAATCCCGAAGTGCCAAGACTACTTGGTCAATGACTGGATCTTGGATATAGAAGTCTTCGATCGGCATCAAATCATGAGAGTTCCTGCGAAAGAAACCTGTCTCCACCTGACCATTGACACGACGGACAGGGACTTGGGCCTTGTTGCGGTATTGAACAGGATGGTCCATCCCCAAAGTCAGGGGAACGTCGATATCAGAGATTCCTGCCATCTTGTAAAGGCTATCCTTGACCTGTTTGGCCTTGAATTTCAGCTGCTCCGGATAAGCTAGGTGCCCTAAGTCAGCAATGCCGCTTCGCAAGTAAGCCAGGTCTAGCTCTTCATTGCGGTGAGGGGATTTTTCCAGGTACTCCTCTACTTTTCCATAGCCGATCTTCTTGTTGACCTTGAGCACACGCATGCGGATGACTTCTCCAGGCAGGGCATTCTCCACAAAAAAGACCAGGCCATCGACCTTAGCCACTCCTGCTCCTTCGTGTGTCAAATCGACAATCTCAACGGTTACAATTTCATTTTTCTTTAACATCGTTTTCTATCTTTCTACAAATTAAAAGGGGTGGAGTCCAAAACTCCCATCCCCTTATTATATCATCTCAGTCCCATTTGGTACAATTTCTTTTTATAAGCGTCAAAATCGACCAGCAGGCCTTGGCCACCGTACATATCGTAGGAATCGACCCAATCCCCATTTTCTGGGATGGTCACTCGTTCAATTCCTTTTCCAGCACTTCCGACTAGTCCAAGTCCATTGGTCAATAGGAAAGAGAAAGGAACATTGGTAGACGTCATAGCAAAGACTTTCCCTAGGGCTTCTGATCCCGTAAAGAGTTTGGTTGGATCCTTGATCTGATGCATGATAGCGGACATGACCTCTTGCTGGCGACGAGTCCGGCCAAAATCCCCTTCATCATCCTTACGGAAACGCGAGTAATTGAGAAGGGTCCGGCCATCCATCCGTTGCTTTCCAACCTTGATGGTTTGTTGCGGAACGACACCGTCTTTCATGTTCAAATCGTCTGGAACTTCTACTTCACTGACTTTTTCGCCATCAACCGTTGAAAACTGCGCATTCATCTCGACCCCATTTGGGAAGAGGGTATCGATCGCTGTCGCAAAGGTCTTGAAATCGACCATGGCGTAATATTGGATGTCAATGTCAAAGTTATCTTTGAGCATCTGACGCACCAATTCAGCCCCTTGGTTGTTATTTTGCTCCCCGATGGTGAAGGCAGTATTGAGCTTCTGGTCATAGTAGCCATCGTATTCAGGAATATTTTGCTGGCTCACTCCATCAATATGGACCAGTGTATCCCGCATGAAGCTGACCATCTTGATCTTACCTTCTTTGTTATTGACATTGACCACCATGATGGAGTCTGTCCGGGTTTCATCTGACTTCTCACCGATCCGACCATCTGTCCCCAAGATCAGAATATTGACCCCATCTCGCGACTTCTTGCCGTTAAATTTCTCGACAACAGCAGGCTTGGCATCTTTCCCAGCTGGTTTACTGTTGAGGCCTTTTACAAACATGAAGACCATGCCGCCGATAATGAGCAAGAAAAAGAGAGCAAGCCACTTGAGGATCCGCTTGACGCGGATCTTTTTCCGTGGTTTCTTAGGTAGATCGCTCGTCGCAGCAACTACTTTTTTCTTTGTTTTTTTGCTACGTGATTGGTAAACAGGAAGGTCACCAATCGGTTCAGCAATCTCACCTTGCACTTCTTCTGTAGCGTCTACCTCAGGTTGAAGGGCTTCTGCTTCCTCATAAGCTCCTTGGCTCTTCTTGAGCAGGTAATTGTATTCTAGTTGTTCTCGTTCATTCAAATAATGAAAATTTGAGTATAAGTACTCTAATCGCTTTCGCTCGTGGTGAGATAGAAAGTTGGATTCGTTACTCATCTTTTCTCCATTCCGTTATCTTTTAAGGTATAGACCTGATACTGACCCAAGACTTTTGTCTGAATGCCCAAACTGTCTAATTCTTGATAGGCAAATTGCAAAAGATCAGGCGCTTCATTTAGGAGGTCAATAATGAAAAAGTATTCTCCTAAAGCTGTTTTTAGGGGGCGACTTTCAATTTTGGTTAAATTGATCCCCCGCCAAGCAAAGGTGGACAAACCCTTATAAAGGGCTCCTGCTAGGTTACTTGGCAAGGTCAAGGCCAAGCTAACTTTTTGAAGGGTCGGACTTAAAGTTTCTGAGACCGCTGGCTCTGTTGCCCCTAAAATCCAAAAACGTGTATAATTGTCCTCGATTTCTTGGATGTCTTTGGCCTGGACTTCCAAGCCATACTCACTAGCTGCTGCCAGAGGGGCAATAGCTGCAATTTCCAAGTCTGGATGTTCTGCTACATAGCGAGCTGCATAGGCTGTTGAAGCCGTCATTTCCATGGCCACATCCGGATAATGGGCTCTTAGAAAAGCCTTCCCTTGGGCCAAGGCCTGTGGATGCGAATAGACCGTTCGAATAGGCCGATCTTTTTTAGCTACCAAGAGCTGTTGTTTGATGGGATAGACCACTTCTGCAACGGCCTGGATGGTCCCTTGGTGAAAGAGGTAATCAAGGGTCTCATGGACACTGCCTTCAATAGAGTTTTCAACTGGGACAACCGCAAAATCGATCTCTTGATTCTCATAAGCCTTGATGACATCTGTGATCGTTCGATAGGCGATGCGTTCAGAAGTTGGAAAGCTATGAGTGGCCACATCATGGGTAAAAGATCCCTTAGGACCAAGATAGCCTACAAGCATCGAATGATCTCCGCAATTTCTTCAGGTGTTTTGTCCTCGACATCCACAATATGAGTAGCAATATCCTCATACAAAGGCAAACGACCATCAAAAATCTTCTTAAATTCTTCTTTGGTGTTGTTTAAAAAGAGGGGACGTTGCATGGCTTTGTCATTTTGAATCCGTCTGTACAAGGTTTCAAAATCTACCCGCAAATAAATGTTGTGAGGGTTTTTTTCCAAGAGCGTACGGTTATGAGGATTGACCACAATCCCTCCTCCAGGGGAGATGATGGCCGCCTCGTTTTCCAATAAACGCTCCAGCATTTCAGCCTCGCGACGTCGAAAGGCTGCTTCTCCTTCCACTGCGAAATAGTCATTGATCGACATACCGATCTCTTCAACAATTAATTCATCCATATCATGGAACTTTGGATCAAGAATGCGACCAACGGTCGTTTTCCCAGCTCCCATAAAACCAAGTAAAATTTTAGCCATGCAGTAAGGTCTCCAAATCTTCAAAAAAACTAGGGTAACTGGTGTTGATGGCCTCTGCCCGATCCAACACCACATTTCCATCTCTCACCAATAAGGCAGCAATGGCAGCCATCATCCCAATCCGGTGATCTCCAAAGGTCTCTAAGTCAGCTCCTTGTAGGGGGGTCGGTCCAGTGATGATCATACCGTCTTCCGTTGGCACGACATTGGCTCCCATGGCATTAAGACTATCTGCTACGACCTGGATACGGTCCGTTTCTTTCACACGAAGCTCCTCAGCATCCGCAATCACGGTCTGACCAGTTGCTTGTGTCGCTAGTAACGCAATAATCGGCAATTCATCAATCAAGCGTGGAATCAACTCCCCATCAATCCGAATCCCTTTTAAGGACGAAGTCTTGACAGTGAGGCTTGCAGAGACCGCTTTTTCATCGCGATCCTCAATGGTGAGATCTCCCCCCATTTCTTGAATCACATCGAGAATCCCTGTCCGCGTTTGGTTGATGCCCACATTTTCAATCTTGATCACACTCTCTGGAAGAATGAGGCCAGCCACTAACCAAAAGGCTGCACTAGAAATATCTCCAGGAACGATGACTTCTTGACCTTGGAACTCTTGTCCACCCTGGATGCGAATGGTTTTTTCGTCTACCTGGATCTCCCCACCAAATTGGCGAATCATATCCTCCGTATGGTCACGCGTCTTTTCCTTCTCGATAATGGTCGATTCACCCTCAGCCTGAAGAGCAGCAAAGATGAGAGCCGACTTGACTTGAGCCGATGCGACTGGCAAATGGTAATAAATCGGTTGAAGCTGTTGCGTCCCTTTTTCATGCAAAGGCGGGCAATCACGCTCTCCATGACCAGCAATCTCTACCCCCATCTGACGCAGTGGAATCGCGACACGATCCATGGGACGTTTGGAAAGACTATCGTCTCCGACCATGGTTACTGAAAAATCCTGACCTGCTAAGACACCTGAAATCAAACGAATAGACGTTCCTGAATTCCCCATATCAAGGGGAGATGTCGGAGCTTTAAGACCTTGAAAGCCTACCCCTTGGATCCGAATCACATCCCCATCATCCTGGATGGAGACTCCCAAATCTCGAAACACCTGGATCGTAGAGAGCACATCTTCGCCTCGCAAGATATCATAGACCTTGGTTTCGCCTGTTGCGAGACTTCCAAAAATAATGGATCGGTGACTAATCGATTTGTCACCAGGGACACGAATAATGCCCCTTAGGCCCTTGCTATTGGTTCTTAATTTCATTGCCTTCTCCAGAGTGCTTTTCCACATATTCTATCATAAATAGGACATGAATTCAATTTTTGATCAAAAATTTGGAACAAAAAACGAATGTTTCCAAGCATTTTTTGAGCTTGTTTTTCTCTAGTGGCGAACGAAAATACCAGAGTCGAAATGACAACTCTGGTAGAAATTTCTATTTGTATAAATCTTGAATCGGCTCAAAGATGATCTTTTCAAGATCTGCAAGATAAATAGACAATTGTTGTTGTTTGGTGAAAAATTCATTCACAATTGGACTTGCTTGGATTTTTTCCATATAGTCCTTCATTTCTTGTTGCACAGCTTCTGTTGGAAGTTTACCGGATTGCATCAAGCCTTGCAGTTGATTTTGGAAAGCGACGTATTCGTCAAACAGCGTTTTCGCTTCTGGATTTGCTTCGATCGCTTGCTTGCTTTCTACGACAGCCTTGTATTCAGGAAGGTCTCGCAGGGTCCGAGAGAGTTCGTTTGCTACATCATAAATATTTGCCATTTTATGGGCTCCTTTACTGATAAGATACTTCTATTATACTGCTTTTCCTTCAATATTCCTAAAATGAAGCAGGCCTTTTGATGCAAATCCTTCTGTAGACCTAGCGAGCAAGGACGGTATAAGACGTCGCTTGGCTGATCAATGCTTGGGCCCGCTCCTGATCTTCTGCATTTTTAAAGGTCAACTGCAAAATCCCGTGGATATCTTCACGATTCTCTTCATTGATGTGAATATTGACCAAGGAAATCCCTTGTAGAAGTTGTAAGATTTCGAGGATCACACCTTCCTTATCAGGGACATCGATAAAGAGATCATAGGCACTATCGCGTCCAGCTCGCTGATGTATCTGCATTTCTTTTCGGTGCTTCCGCCCTTCATGGAAAAAGGTCCAAATGGCCTCTTCGTTATCTGCTTGGATGGTCTCAGCCACCTGATCCAAACGCTCTTTGAAATCTGCAATCCGCTCTAATATCGCTTGAGGGTTGGACAAAAGAATAGAAGTCCACATGCCTGGCTCACTTTCCGCAATCCGGGTCATATCTCGAAAGCCACCAGCCGCAAAACGGCGGGTCATTTCATGCTCTTCCCCATAAGCTACGGCCTGCTCGACCAGTGTCGAGGCTAAAATATGAGGGAAATGGCTGATCTGGGAAGTCACTCGATCGTGTTCCTCGGCATCGATTTCAATAAATCGAGATCCCAATCCACTCAGAAGCTCTTTCAACTCTTCCATGGCACCCCCTGTGGTCAATCTGGAAGGGGTAAAAATATAATAAGCGTTCTCAAATAAGGTGGCATCTGCTGCTGCAGCACCTGTCTTATGACTACCAGCCATGGGATGTCCTCCCACAAAGCGTACATCCTTATCTGTAAACACTTTTTCAGCTTGTGCGACAATTTCTGCCTTGGTAGAGCCTGCATCTGTCACTAGTACCCGGTCTTTCAAATTAAGGCCTGCTAAGGTTTCTAAGTAAGATTTGGTTTGCTTGATGGGAAGGGCCAAAATAATGATATCTGCTAAAGGGGCAAAGGCTGCGAAATCATCCGTCACCTGATCCACCATTCCTCTTTCAAGGGCGATGGTTCGAGAGGCTTTACTACGATTGTAACCAAGAATGGTCACATGTGGGTGGGCCCTCTTAATGCCTAGCGCAAGTGAAGCACCAATCAAGCCCAGTCCTGCAATATATACAACTTTCTTCTCCAAAGGAAAACTCTTTCTCTTAAAAATTCTTCGTAAAGTCCCGGTGCTTAGCAACAGCTTCTTTCAATTCTTCCAAGTTATCGGATGAGAATTTTTCAAGCACTTCTGTAGCAAGGACTGTTGCGACCACTGCTTCCATCACCACTCCTGCAGCTGGCAGAGCCGTTGGGTCGCTGCGCTCAACCGTTGCCTTATAAGGCTCATGGGTTTCAATATCCACACTCATCAAAGGTTTGTAGAGGGTCGGAATAGGCTTCATGACACCACGAACCAGAATGGGCTCACCATTGGTCATGCCCCCTTCAAAACCACCAAGATTATTGGTGCGACGGGTATAGCCGGTTTCTTGAGACCAGATGATTTCATCCATAACTTGACTACCTTTTAGGCGACCTGCTTCAAAACCAAGACCAAACTCCACTCCCTTAAAGGCATTGATAGAGACCACTCCTTGAGCGATTTTGGCATCCAATTTCTTGTCCCATTGCACATAGGATCCTAGTCCAACAGGCACACCACCAACCAAGGTTTCCACAATTCCCCCGATGGTATCGCCATCTTTTTTCACTTGGTCAATGTAGGCCTTAACGGCTTCTTCTTGTTCTGGCACAACAATCGAGACTTCCGACTTCGCTGCCTTTTCCTTGATTTCTGAAACGGTTAGATTCTCGGGAATTGCAATCTCGATTCCCCCAAAATTCACAATGTGGCTGGCCACTTCAATACCGATCTCTTCTAAAATCCGTTTAGCAACTGCACCAACAGCTACACGCATGGTTGTCTCACGAGCAGAAGAACGCTCTAAGGAATTACGGAGATCATCGAAACGGTATTTTATCCCTCCGACTAGATCGGCATGACCAGGACGTGGCTTGGTGATCTTACGCAGATTTTTCTTTTTCTCTTCGACCGGTTCTACATTCATGATCTCCAGCCATTTTTGGTGATCCAGATTGGTCACATTCAGAGTAATCGGACCTCCTATAGTCAAGCCATGACGGACCCCTGATGTGATCTCAACACGGTCACTCTCGATTTTCATCCGAGCACCACGACCATAGCCACCTTGTCGACGTTTGAGTTCTTTATTAATATCCTCTTCAGATAAAGGAAGGCCTGCCGGAACCCCCTCGATGATGGCTGTTAGTCGAGGTCCATGGGACTCTCCTGCTGTCAAATATCTCATACGACCTTATTCCTTTCTTTCTAAAAAGTCCTTCATTTCTTGAAGAGGGATTTGATGAATCGCTGCTTGCCCCAACTCTGGAACAATTACTAATTTCAAGTTCGTCCCACGCACTTTTTTGTCATGGGTCAAGGCTTGATAAAGGGATTCTTTATCCCAGTTCTCATAGGCCACCGGAAGGCCAAATTTCCGGCACATTTCTTCGATTTGTTGGCTGATTCCTTTTGGCATCAAGCCCTTTTCTTCTGCAACTCGGGAGAGCTGCACCATGCCCATACTGACAGCTTCTCCATGCATAACCTGCCCATAACCCGCTATCGCTTCAATGGCATGCCCAATGGTATGCCCAAAATTGAGATACAGTCGAATGCCATTGTCCAGCTCATCTGCCACAACATGGTCTCGCTTCACCAGACAAGAATGAGAAATGATGCTCTCTGCATGCTCTAAAATACTCTGGACAGAACCATCCATGGCTTCCAATTCTTCCCAGAGTTCAGTATCTTGGATGAGGCCGTACTTGATGACTTCGCCCATCCCCTCGATCAATTCACGTTGCCCCAAAGTGCTCAACACTTCAGGATCAATAAACACACCATCTGGTTGAGCAAAGGTCCCTACCATGTTTTTAGCAAGTGCTGTGTTGACTCCTGTTTTTCCTCCGATAGAGGAGTCCACCTGTGCGGTCAAGCTAGTCGGGATCTGAACAAAGGAAATTCCTCGCATATAGGTCGAGGCAGCAAAACCAGCCAAATCACCAACTACGCCACCCCCAAGAGCAACGATTCCATCACTGCGCGTCATGCCCTGGGTAGCTAGAAAGTCATAGACTTTTGAAACAGTGGTTAGATTCTTACTAGCTTCCCCTTGAAGAAACTCAAAGCGTACCACTTGAAAACCAGCTTTCTCCAGGCTCTTCTCTACGATAGAGGCATATAGCTTAGCCACGCGGTTATCGGAAATGATCGCGACTTTTTTATCACCCCAAAGAGTGCGCAACCAGTCTCCAACCTGGTTGAGACCACCTCTTTCAATCACAATATCATAGGAATGTCCTGGAATAGGTACCGATACGTTCATAGGAATCTCCTTCACGTTTTTCTTTGATTCTATCTTATCATGAAATAAGGCACATGTCTCAATCAAAATGAAAAAGAGACTAGAGCAAGACTGTTTTTTTTAAAATCAGTTCTTGTTCTAATCTCTTAAAGCTATTTCAATAGGAAAAGGTAAAACCCTCTCTTAGTCACATACAAATTGGCGATATTCTGTTGTCAATGCTTCCCATACAGACTCTGTAGGAAATACTTTCCCAGTCATTAATTCAAAGGCTGCTTCAGCTTGATAAAAGAGCATTCCCAGCCCATTTACCCTCTGGTTTCCTTGATTCACTGCCAATTGCAGAAAGGGGGTCACTGCCGGATAGTAAGCCATCTCTACGATTAAGGCATGTGGGGGAAAGGTCAAGTGACTCGCTATTGGAAGAGACTGACCATCCATTCCAACACCAGTGGCATTTAAGATGAGATCAGCTTGATGAAAAGAGTTTTGAACATCTTCATCTTTCTCAATCGCATACAATTCTATCAAGAAATCAAAGCCTTCTTCAACCAACTGAACTATTGAACGATAATGAACTAATCTCTCCTCTCTCACAAAGACAAGGATACGTTTCACACCTAGATGAATCGCCTGTGCAATAATCGCTAAAGCTGCACCACCTGCACCTAAGAGAACCATTGTTTTTCCCTTAATAGAGAAAGCAGGAGGTAAACTACGAAAGAAACCTATCCCATCTGTATTATAGCCTTTAAGCTTACCATCGCGGTGAACGATAGTATTGACAGAACCGATCTTTCGGGCCATCTCATCCACTTCATCTAAGTAAGGAAAGACCTTCTGCTTGTAGGGCATGGAGATATTGGCCCCAATCATATCCAACTTACGAATTTGGCTGATGGTGCTTTCTAAGTCTTCTTCAGCAATATCCCAAGCTAGATAAGCAGCATTGGTCGCTGTTAATTCATAGGCTAGATTATGGATGAAAGGAGAAATACTATGACGAATGGGATGGGCAATGACCGCTGCCATCCGAGTATATCCGTCAATCTTCATTTAATAACTCCCGAATTCTTCTCATATTTTCAAGAGGAATTTGACCTGGAGCACTTTCATCTCCGACTCTAGCATAAGACCAAGAAGAGCCTGTCAAATCAGCTGTCAAGCGCGAAATCTTCCCGACCTTGCCCATGGAAATCGTTACATATTCTTGCTCAGGGTTCAGTGTCTTGAAACCACGCGTATAATTCATCAAGTCAAGAACATCTTGTTCATTGTGGGCCATGACAGATACTTTGACTAATTTTGGAGAAAAACTGGTCAATTCCGATAAGATCTCCATCATATTTTCCGGAGTTTCTTGGAAGTTATGGTAGCTGAGAACAAGATTTGAAAATTCCAACATCTCTTCAAAGACTTCACGGTGACTATAATACTCGAAATCGATATAATCCGGATGATAGATGGATTGAATATCTTTCAGGATCCCAACATATTCTTCATTAGTCAGCTCCATCCCTCCACCTTCAGCTCGAGTCCGCAAGGTGAATAAAATCTCGCGTCCAGCAAATTTCTCAAAAACTGCAGGAGCGACGGTTAAGATCTCGCTTTTTTCTAAAAAGTCCGCACGCCACTCAATGACATCCGCATCATCGTAACGCGAACCATCTAGTTGTTGCGCCTCTTCTAAGGAGCGAGGCATAATCGACACAACTAACTTCATACATCCACCCTAATCGTAAATACTTTTAAGTAATTACTACTTTCTTCTTTCTTGTTCCATCGAAAATCTCCCGGAAGGCCGTATTCTGCTACATAACGATGTTTACGCCCTTGAAATCCCTTTTCGATTTGTTTTTTAAATTTTTCTTTGGTCACATTTGCCGCATTGGTACTGAGAATCACGGTCCCACCTGGATTTAAAATCTCGAGGGCCTCGCTCACCAACCGATGGTAATCTTTAGCGACTGAAAAGGTCCGTTTTTTATTCCGCGCAAAGCTAGGCGGATCGAGTACGATCACATCATAGCTTAGCTCATGGCGTTTGGCATATTTGTAATAGTCAAAGACATCCATCACGACAAAACGATGAGCATCCAGCGCCAAGCCATTTGCCACAAAATGCGCTTCTGATAATTCTCTACTTCTCTTAGCCAGATCGACCGAAGTCGTCTCTACTGCTCCGCCCATGGCAGCTGCAACAGAAAAAGCAGCTGTATAAGAGAACATATTGAGCAAGGACTTACCAGCAGCGAGCCCCTCAACTAAACTTCCTCGGACTTCATGCTGGTCCAAAAAGATCCCCGTCATCAAGCCATCATTGAGAAAGACTTGGTAAGAGACCCCATTTTCAAGAATCAAAAATTCTTGCGGAGCTTCTTCTCCATAGACATGAGCCGATTCATAGTCCAAACCTTTAAAGCGAATCTTTTCATAGCCGCCTCGGACTTCTGAAAAAGCTTCTTGAAAGGCTGCTAGAATGGTTTCCTTAATCTGAAATACGAAGGGATTGTACCAAGAAAAAACAACAAACTCACCATATAAGTCAACCGTAAAGCCACCAAAACCATCTCCATCTTGGTTAAAGAGACGAAAGGCCGTCGTCGTTTCATCCGCATAATAAGAACGACGGTATTGCTTGGCTTTGATGAAAAGCTTTTTAAAAAAGTCTTGATCAAAAGCGACCAACTCTTGTGAAACAAACCATCCAATCCCTTTATTTTGTTCAGATAAGTATCCGACTCCGAGGTATTGTCCATCTCCTGAAAGCAATTGAACCTCTTGATCCAAAGCAGGAAGTGACTCAAAATCTTGCTTTTCAAGAAGGGATTGTCCTTGTTTGATTTTTGTTGCGACTTGGCGACTAACTGTGAGTTTTTTCATATCCTCTATTATAGCAAAAGTCTGCAGTTTTCACAAAGAGAGGCTTTATTTACTGGAACTTTTTTTACCGTTTTATCCTAGCTTTCATCATTTAGCTTCAAATGATATAAAATGCCGGATCTTTCCTATTTCTTTCCTCTCCTTTACAGTCATTTTTTTCTTTCTCCATAAAATTGTGGTATACTTGTATATGAAAATTTTTAGGAAATAAGACAAGGAAGTAACATTTTGTGAAAAAAATTACGAATTCGATACTCAATTTCATGAGTACCAGACTAGGATTTGTCTTGACCCTTCTGTTGCTCTACTGGTTCAAAACCATGTGGGCCTATTCAGTTGATTTTAATTTAGACATTCAGGGACCGTATCAGATTTTTCTAGCAGTGATCAACCCATTGCCGATTAGTCTGCTCTTCATTGGTCTTGCACTTTATATCAAACGAACCAAGCTCTTTTATAGTTTGGCCTTTGGGATCTACCTTCTCTTATTTATTTGGTTGATTTCCAACTCCATCTATTATCGAGAGTTTACAGACTTCGTAACGGTCAATACCATGTTGGCTTCCAGCAAGGTTTCTGCCGGTCTCGGAGCTGCTGCTTTAGAATTGTTCCGACCTTGGGATGTGATCTACATTCTAGATTTCCCTATTCTAGCTTTCTTCTTCTTTAAGAAATGGATTCGAATGGACAATCGTCCCTTCAATAAACGAGCTAGTTTTGCGGTTACCTCTTTATCGGCTATGCTCTTTTCGGCCAACCTTTTCCTCGCAGAAATTGACCGACCTGAGCTCTTGACTCGTGGGTTCTCAAACTACTATGTCGTTCGTGCCCTAGGCTTACCAGCCTTTCTGGGTTATAGCGCTAATCAGACCTATGCTGCCAACAAAGAACGTTCCAAAGCCTCCGAAGCAGATTTAAAACCGGTGGAAGAATATATCCAACAGCATTATGCCAAGCCTAATCCTGAGTACTTTGGAATGGCCAAAGGCCGTAATGTTATCTACATTCACTTGGAAAGTTTCCAACAATTCTTGATCGATTACAAGTTGAAAGTAGACGATAAAGAATATGAAGTGACACCTTTCTTAAACTCACTTTACCACTCGAAAGAAACCTTTGCCTTTTCAAATGTTTTTAACCAAGTTAAGGCAGGGAAAACGTCTGATGCGGAGACCATGATTGAAACAGGCCTCTTCGGACTCAACCAAGGTTCCTTTATGGTGAACTATGGTGGAACCAATACCCAACAGGCTGCACCATTTATTCTTTCAAAAAATGGTTACAACTCAAGCGCTGTTTTCCACGGGAATGCTGGAAGTTTCTGGAACCGGAATACCGCCTATAAACAATGGGGCTACAATTACTTCTTTGATGCCAGCTACTTCACCAAACAAAACAGCAGCAATTCCTTCCAGTATGGTCTTAATGACAAATACATGCTCAAGGATTCCATCAAATACCTAGAAAGATTGCAACAGCCTTTCTATACGAAGTTCATTACGGTTTCCAACCACTATCCTTATACAACTAGCTTGTCAGGAGATGATCTCGGCTTCCCTCTAGCTAAGACTCAGGACGAAACCATCAATGGCTATTTTGCGACCGCTAACTACCTAGATTCTTCGATCAAGGCCTTCTTTGATTACCTGAAAGAATCTGGTCTTTACAAAAATTCCATCATCGTTCTCTATGGGGACCACTACGGAATTTCAAACTCCCGCAACCCAGCTCTTGCCCCTCTACTTGGTAAGAACTCTGAAACGTGGTCAAGCTATGACAATGCCATGTTGCAACGCGTTCCTTATATGGTAGTTATTCCTGGAATGGACAAAGGAGGCATTATCAACACCTATGGTGGCGAAATTGATATGCTCCCAACCTTGGAACATTTGCTAGGCATTGAATCCAACAAATTCCTCCAAGTTGGTCAAGATATGCTCTCACCAGATCATGATCAAATCGTCGCCTTCCGCTCCGCTAACTACTTTGTAACTCCAGAGTATACGAGCTATAGTGGCCGGACCTATTACACCAAAACAGGTGAGGAAATCACGAACCCAGACGAAAAAACCAAGGAAGAACTGGACAAGATTAGGGAGGCTGCTAACCTGCAATTGAAGATTAGCGATAGCATCCAGACCGGTGACCTCCTTCGCTTCTTCAAGGGCAATGATCTTGGAAAAGTCAATCCAGATGATTATTCCTACACTAATTCCTTCAAGGCATTGAAGAAGATTGAAAAGGAAAAAGGTGACAAATCAACCAGCCTTTATAACCAACGTGGCAATCAGTCCACCGTTGATCTCTTCAAGGCACCTACTTATAAAGAATTGCACCCAGAAGACGATAGTTCTTCCTCAACAGAGACCAGTAGCAGTTCTTCTAAATAAAAAGAATCCCTGAGTTTTTAAACTCAGGGATTTTGTGATTCCTTTAAAAAGAACTTAGTCTAGGACTTCAAAAACAGAAGCCGTTAAATTCTCCACATAGAATGGCCGTTTATGACGACTATTTCCAACCATCAATTTCAATTTATCTGAATTTTGGAGGTAATATGGAAGTCCGCTGGCGTTGAAGATGACCAAGTACTTCTTGTCTCCTGTTAGTTCAAATATCAGAAGTCCACTACAATCAGTTGCAGATTGGATAAAGACTTGTTGGTAGATTTTATCATAGCTTTCAAGCCCTAAGACAGGAAGACTTGTCTTCAAATTGATCAAGCTTCGGATATAGGCAATTGATTCCTTGTTTTGACTGACCAGATCCCAGTTGACCTGATTCACAAAATCTGGAGCATTGTAGGAATTCATGGCCCGCTCACGATCCAAAGGTGTGATCTCTCCATCAGGACCTGTCGCTACCAATTTAGTCCGCATAAACTCTTGACCCAATTGCATAAAGGTCATACCCTGGAAGAGCAGGTTCATGGCCGTAGCCAACTCTGAGCGCTTGACTAAGCCTGCTACTTCTTCATTTGGATGGAGGGTCTGAAGCAAGTCATAGAGATTATAATTGTCATGAGCCTCCACATAATTCAAAACCTGATTCGGACTTAAATAATGACCCAGCTCTGCACTGCCTAGAACAGCACGCGCAACGATATTCTCTGTTGATTTTCGGCTGACAAAGCCACGTTTGATGGAACCATAAACCTCAGCTCCTTTAATAGCATCGCGCTCCGTGTCGTTAAAGAATCCAATACGTGGCAATTGCGCCGCATTGTCTTTCTTAGCCTTATCCTCTGGTGCGAGACCGGTTCCCATATCCCAACCTTCTCCATAAAGGAGAATGCGAGGATCCAGAGCATCCATCGCCTCCCGAATAGCATTCATTGTCGTCACATCGTGAATGCCCATCAAATCAAAGCGGAAACCATCGATCTGGTACTCTTTGACCCAGTGCATAAGGGAATCAATCATGTACTTGCGGTACATTTCATGCTCACTTGCCGTCTCATTTCCGACACCTGTCCCATTTTGGAAGCGCCCATCTGGCTCCATCCGGTAATAATAATCCGGAACTGTATTTTGGAAAGGACCATGCTCAGTTGAGTAGGTATGATTGTAGACCACATCTATGACTACCGAAATCCCAGCGTCATGATAAGCCCGGATCATCGTTTTAAGCTCTTTCATGGTTTGTTTCGGATTGGATGGATCCGTTGAAAAGCTAGTTTCTGGTGCAGAATAATTCTGAACGTCGTAACCCCAATTATAGGTCACCTGGCCTTCTTCGTCGTACTGTTTAAAGCGATCAGAGATGGGCTGCAGTTGCACGACATTGACACCTAACTGACGGATATAATCAAAGGCAGTCGCATCACCATGGCTATTGACGGTTCCTTCTTGGCAAGCCCCCAGATAGGTTCCACGTAAAGACTCGTCCACACCTGATGTCGGTGACTTGGTCAAATCCCGAAGGTGCATCTCATAAATCACTGCTTGACAAGGATTGTCCAAGCGCCAAGGAGTCGCATCGGCGCCTTTTTTAGGACCCCAATCAAACTGACGATCTGCTCGTGAAAGAATGGCTGAGCGCATCCCATCGGCTGTCGTTGCAATGCTATAAGGATCGCGCGTTACTTGAGTATGGTGTTCAAAATGCACACGATATTGATAGGCCATGCCACTTAAATTTCCTAGAAAATCTAAAATCCAAACACCATGGGTATTTTCTGGGTGGTAGCTAGACTCTTGTTTACCACGCGTCATCGGAATGCTCTTCCAAATAGGCGCATCCGAGTCTGTTGATTGATAAAGCAACAATTCAACTTTCTTAGCCGTTGGTGCCCACAGTTTAAAGCAATGCTCCCCTTCTTCCTCCCGATGACCGAGCCATCCTTGATACGCCCATTTAGCATCAAACTCTCTAGGACGCATTGCCATATCGTAGGCATGAGGCTGACGATGGCTGTAGGCATGACTCGTCAAAGCAGCTTGCAAAGAATAATAGACTGTATCGTCTCCATCGAGAATCCATACTTCTCGAACATAGCCTTCTGGTAAAAGTTCGATTTCAAAATCACGGGTCTTGGTGAGCCAATCCCCTTCTTTGACCAAGACATGGCCCCGGTTCAAGGGTTCTTCGCTCTCATAAATTAGATTGCCTTCTACTCCAAAATAATCCAACTTGGAGAAAGAGACTGATTTTCCTTCTACTTGATCCTGCCACTGCCACATATCATAGGCAAAATAATTTCCTTTTTGCTTATGAAAATGAAGCTTTACATGGTATTGTCGCATAACATTTTCCTATTTCCAATTTAATACCGAAGGAACCATCCGCTTGTAAAACACGTAACGGACTCCAACTATTTGTTTTTATTCTTCAGATGGGTGAACCAAAGCATCGTTGTTGATTTCATCAATATTTGCAAAGAATTCCAAGTGATTATGGAAGACTTCCAATTCAACTGGAGTATCTCCTCCGTACTCCCCATCTAGATTGATACGGAATGGTTGAGCATTTTTTCCTAACATTTCGATCGTCAACTTCTTGGTCTTGAGATATTCTACATTTTCATCGTGCACATGCTTGCCTCCATTGATGGCCTGAATCATCAAGGACAACATGTTAAAGAGCTTAGCAGTTTTTACGATAATCAAGGTAAAGTTCCCATCATCAAGCTTAGCATCTGGCGCGACACTTTCAAAACCAGCAATGGAGTTGGTCAAGGCCACGAAAATCATAGACGCTGGCCCTTCAAAGACACCATTGTCATGCTCAATCCGCACCTTACGAGCCTTGTTTCGCGGCAACATTTTAGCAGCTTCTGCCACATAGGCAAAGTAACCCAAGCGAGATTTAACACTACTTGGAACACTGAAGGTCAATTCTGTCATGGTTCCTGCTGCAGCAATGTTGATGAAATACTTACTGCCATAGGCACGACCAATATCCATCTGAATGGTTTGATTTTTTTCAATAATGCGGGCAGCTGCCACAGGATCGCCCATCGGGATCTTCAAGGCACGCGCATAGTCATTGGTGGTACCGGTCGGGATAAAGGCCATCTGTGGACGATTTTCCAGACCTGCAACCCCATTGACCACTTCGTTAATCGTACCATCTCCACCAGCGGCAATGATTAAATCAAAGCCTGCTTTAGCGGCTCTTTCTGCTTCATTTTGGGCAGAAAATGGTTCAGGAGTCGTTTGATAAGCGCTGGTTTCATAGCCCACGTCTTCAAGTACGTCCAAGACTTCCGCAATATTTTTCTTGATAATTTCTTGCCCAGAGGTCGGATTATAAATTAAACGGGCTTTTTTGATTCGTTCTACCATAAAGATCCTCTATAAACTTTCAAGCCAGGCCTCATCTTCTACCTGGATTCCTAATTCTTGTGCTTTGGTTAACTTGCTACCAGCGTCACTACCTGCAACGACCAAATCTGTTTTTTTGGAAACCGATCCAGTTACCTTAGCGCCCAGACTTTCTAATTTTGCCTTGGCTTCTGAACGCGTGAGGCGCTCTAGCTTCCCAGTCAAAACGACTGTCATTCCTGATAGGGCCGCATCAGCAGCGACTTTTTCACCAAGATAAGCCATATTGACACCAGCTTCTTTGAGCTCTTGCAAGAGACGCTTGGATCCTTCTTGCGCGAAATAACTCTTAAGGCTTTCAGCCACGACCATACCGAGACTATCAATGCTGGCAATCCGTTCTGGATCAGCTGTTGCCAATTGATCGAGGCCATGGAATTCTTGGAGCAAGATTTGACTAACCTTGCTACCGACATGGCGGATCCCCAAACCAAAGAGTAACTTCTCAGCTGAATTCTCTTTTGAAGCTTGAATGGCTTCATGGAGTTTTTCAGCAGATTTTTCTTTAAAGCCTTCTAAGGTCAATAGATCCTCTACGCTTAGGCGATAGATCCCTGCCACATCCTCTACTAACTGAGCTGCAAAGAGTTTCTCTACAACAGCTGGACCCAAGCCTGTGATATTCATAGCATCCCGACTGGCAAAGTGGTTCAATCCTTCCTTAATCTGTGCTGGACAGAGCGGATTGATACAGCGAAGGGCCACCTCATCCTCAAAATGAAGCAACTCACTCTGGCAGCTCGGACAATGAGTTGGAATGGCTAATGCTTGATCAGAGACTCGCTTATCTTTGACAACACGCAAGACCGCTGGAATGATATCACCCGCCTTGTAGACAATGACGGTATCATCCTGATGAATGTCTTTTTCAGCAATATAGTCCACATTGTGCAAGGTTGCCCGACTAACAGTGGTTCCGGCTAGCTGGACTGGAGTTAGATTGGCAGTTGGGGTCACAACTCCGGTCCGTCCAACCGTCCAATCCACCGATAAGATTTTCGCTTCTTTTTCTTCAGCTGGAAACTTATAGGCGACAGCCCATTTAGGAGCTTTTACGGTAAAGCCTAGTTCTTCTTGAACAGCTAGGTCATTGACCTTGATGACGATCCCATCGATATCGTAGGGAAGATCCTCTCGAAGCTGAGCTACTTTTTGGATAAAGTCCCAAATTTGCTCCATATCCTCAGCCAGCACTCGCTCTCGGTTCACAACAAAGCCTAAGCGGGCTAATTTCTCAAGCACGCCTTCCTGACTGCTTTGATCAGTTGGACTCACTTCTTGATACAAGAAGGTCGCGAGATTTCGCTTGGCCACGATTTTCGTATCCAATTGGCGAAGCGTTCCTGCAGCAGCATTCCGTGGATTGGCAAACTCAGGCTCGCCATTTTCTTGACGGATCTGATTGACCCGATCAAAGGAAGCCCGTGGCATGTAGCACTCGCCTCGAACTGTAATGTTCACTGGCTCTGGTAACACCAAAGGAATGTCCTTGACCCGCTTGAGATTCTCTGTAATATCCTCACCGACAGAACCATCCCCACGTGTTGCTCCTGTTACAAGGACACCATTTTCATAGGTGAGGGAAATGGACAAGCCATCGATCTTCAACTCGCATACATAGCTGATGGAAGGAAATTCCTTACGGACACGCTGATCAAAAGCTTCCAATTCTTCACGTGAAAAAGCATCCTGCAAACTATAAAGGGGATACTGGTGCTGGTATTTAGTAAAACCTTTTAAAACCACACCACCTACACGGTGAGTTGGACTCTCTGGTAAGATCTCATCTGGATGAGCGATTTCGAGTTCCACCAACTCCCGATATAGTTGATCATATTCACTATCTGAAACAGATGGAGCGTCTTTTGTGTAATACTCATAAGCATAGCGATTGAGTAATTCCACTAATTCTTTCATTCTGGTTTTCATGTTCTTATTTTATCATAAAATCTTAATTTAGCCTTGAATTTACTGCATTCTTAGCATGAAAAAAAGGAGCCAAAGCTCCCTTTTCTTATTTTGTAAAATCAATCCGCTTAGAAAGTTGATTGATCACAATCGCTCCAAAAATCAAGGATGCAAATTCACCCACTCCCATGGTCAACCAGTTATAGAAGAATGGTTGGCCTTGAAGGTAATAAAGTTCCAAGGCAATCGTAAACATGGAAATGGAAAAGAAAATCGCAAACAAGAAATGGTCCAACCGAATAAGACCGTCAAACAAGAACTTGTTTTTAAAACGACCAAATAGAATGAGTCCAAGTCCTAGGAAGACAAAGGTTGAACCTCCACCAACAAAGACATCGATCCACCCAAAACTAAATAAGTTAGCAATCATACAACCAAGCGTCACTCCAATCAAGTACTTCTTATTGTAGAAGGCTAAGAAATTCATCATCTCCGAAACACGGAATTGATAGCCATAGTAGGCCATAGCATTGAGAGGTGGGGTAATGGTCAATACGATATAAATCGCAGCAACAATGGCAATTTGCGCCATATCACGAGCAGTTAACTGTTTCATCTATTCTCCTTTAGCGGTTTTTCCGCGTGTAATATGCTTGGCGAAAGGATCTTAAGCACCAAGGGTTGAAGGTTTGATTTCTTCAACCTTTCAAGTATAGCATATTTTGAGGTTTTATGGTAGACTGAATTTATGAAAATACTAATTAAAAAATTTTTTGATAATGAAATTTTATCCTATCTCTTTTTTGGGGTTGCCACAACCATTGTTTCCGTCGGAACCCGCCTCTTCATCTATCAAGTGTCTCGTGATGAACGATTAGCGACCGCGATTGGAAACATCGCTGGGATCCTCTTTGCCTTTGCGACCAACGATACCATTGTCTTTAAACAAGAAAGAAAGGGCTGGTTTCAGCGCTTGATCCGATTTGCGATTGCCCGCTCTGGGACCTTTATACTAGACATGGCCTTGACCGAGATTTTTGTCAAGCAATTCCCAGGAATCATCGGGCAATTTGTCCACAACAACAAGAGTCAGATCAATCTGATTGAAACCCTCTTTGCTCAAGTTGCTATAGTGGTCCTCAATTATGTCTTTAGTAAACTCTTTGTCTTTAAAAATAAAAACAAGGCTTGAAACGATTGTTTCAGCCTTATTATTTTAAACTTCTATACTTGCATGCTCTGCACTTAATTGATAGATCGTTCCTTCGACCCCAAAATAATCCTTGGCTAGGTCTTTCAATTCTTGCATAGCTGTTTGTGCACGTTTGGCCTGCTCCTCATTGATAGCTTCAATCACCAAAATAGCGTCCTTCGTATCTTCAGTTAGCATGGTTCTTTGAGCCTCACGCCAATTCAAGCAACGACAAACAGCTCCTTCTTGGTCATAGTAGATGATCTCCCCTTCCAAAGCTGGCGCATCTTCTTCAGCTCCTAATGGAAAGAACGGTTCGCCTCCTTTCGCTTGTCCTAGAGAGAGTCCACCCACTAATTTATCCATGTCTTCTCCTCCACATGGAAGGGCATAAGCCATAGACACACTATTGTATAAATCAACCAAGGGATTAATCGGATAAAATTCACGACCTTGGTGAACCCGTTTTAATAGTGCTTCGATGGAAGATCGGGCTCCTTTTTTTGTTTTAAACTTGCTAAAAGCTTGGCGCCACTCTTGAACGAACCCACTCTGGGTATAGTTTTCTTCATCGATAAATTCCCATGCTCTTTTGGCACCCTTGTCCAACAATTCTTTGAAATAAGGATCCTTGGCTTCATCTACCGTATTATCAATGCCATACAAGGACATCACTGTAATTCTAGCTGTTGGAAATAAATCCCAAAATGCTTGATCGACTGTCACTTTCATTGCTTTACCTCACTATAATTTCTTTTTTGACCTTTTTTAACTAGTTCCCAATCCAAGGTGATATTCTCACGAACTCGGATGAGGTACTCTTCTAACTGTGCGACTTCTTTTTTGGAAAAGCCTTTTAAAGCAGTTCTCTCAGAGTAAAGATGCTCCCCTAAAATGAAGGGGTAAATCTGCTTACCTTTTTCAGTTAACTCCCATTCCTTTGTTTTGAGATTTTCTCCTCTCGGACGTTGCTGAATCAAGCCACGTTCTTCTAGTTTTTTTACGGACCTTGCAACGGTGGATCGATCTACTTTCAAGAGGTCAGAGAGTTCTTCCTGAATCATTCCAGGTTGCTCTGCAATTCGCACCAGATAGAGATATTGACCACGTGCTAAATCTAAATCTCTAAATTCGATATTTGCAATAGAATCCAGAGCGCGCGCAATGATACCAATCTCACGCAAAATACTCATCCCACTCCTCCTTTCTTGTTAGAAATAGAGTAACATATTTTTGTTGCAAATGCAATAAAAACCAACAAAAAAAGAAACCAGATACCATCTGATTTCTATTCTTTCCTTTTATCTCTATTTTTTAGACGTAATCGTTGTTTTAATTTTAATGAAACTTCTCTATGCCGAAAGTCCACTTCTTCTGATTTTAACTTAGAGACAATTTCTCCACTGCGCGTTTGGAACTTGGCTTCTCTGGCAAATTGGATACTGGCGTTTAAAATACAACCAATAATCATGATTTTAGCTACCAAGATGAACCAGAACATAATGACCGCTAGGACGACCGAACCAAAGAAACGAGCATCTAAGAAATGACTCACATAGCGATCCACATATTTCCAAAAGATATTTAAGATCGCATACAGGACAGCAACAACAAAGGTCGCCCCTGGCAATACATATCTAAATTTTGGAATTTTGACATTTGGAAGGGTGTAATAGAGCAAGACCAGACTAACAAAGAGTAAGAGGTAGATGGTCGGCTCTGTCAAATTCAGTAAACGCACATAAATCGTCCGATCAAATGAAAAGGTCTGATAGAGATAGCGAACGATCATTTTTCCAAACATGGAAAGGATCAGCGAAAGTCCAAACAAGCCCTGCAAGGCAAAACTGATCAGAAAGCTAAAGAGTCGCCCCCAGATAATACCACGCTCCTTTTCCACCCCATAACTCTTGTTATAGGCTTTTTGGAGGTAGGCAATGCTCTGAGAGAAGATCCACAAAGCAGAAATAATCGAGAAACTCAGTAAGCCTGTCGAAGGTTTGGTCAAGACACTCGAAATCATCTGTGCCACTATTCGATATAAGGAGGCTGGCAAGACTTTTTGTAAGCTTAAAAGAATCTGAGTGGGACGAATATGAAAGTAGGGTAAAATATTGGCTGCAATCAGCATCAAAGGGAAAATGGAGATCAGCAAATAATAGGCCACCGCAATGCTAGTGATATCAGACTCTGCACTCTGATAAAACCGCACGAAGCCCTTTATAAATGGCTGTCCCAGTATTTTTTGTAGGACCTTTTTCATTCGTCACCTCCCCATTTTACTAAAAAAGAGCAAAGAGCGAAACCAGACACTTGCCTTCAGCTCCATTCTTTCCTCTCTAGTTTTAGTATGTTCCTTCTTCACCTTGACTGGTCAAGATCACCGGACCATCTTTTGTAATCACAAATTGATGCTCGTATTGACAAGAAAGGCCACCGTCAAGGGTCTTATGGGCCCAACCAGTTTCCATATCTGTATCAATCTCCCAAGTACCGGTATTGATCATTGGCTCAATCGTCAAGACCATCCCTTCACGTAAGCGAAGACCGCGTCCAGCACGACCATAATGCGGGACCATTGGTTCTTCATGCATGGTAGGCCCGACACCGTGTCCGACCAAATCACGCACCACGCCATAGCCTTTGCTTTCCGCATACTCTTGAATCGCTGCACCAATATCTCCCAAGCGATTGCCAACGACCGCTTTCTCAATTCCCTTATAGAGACATTCTTTGGTCACGTCCATCAAATCTTTGACTTCTTGCGAAACATTTCCAACCGCATAAGCCCAGCAAGAGTCCGCCAAGCCACCAGTATAGGACTCAGTGTATTTCTTCATTTGCGCCACATTGTCAAAATCTAATTTCGATACATCCAAAACAGATTTATCCAGTGGTTCTGACAAGACCATGTCTACCTTGAGGAGATCACCATCTTTGAGAATGACATGACGTGGAAAAGCATGGGCTACTTCGTCATTCAAACCACAGCAAGTCGCATAAGGATAGTCCATGAGACTACCTTCTACACCGATTTGAAGCGGCAAGACATTGGCTTCTTTACAGCGACGACGGACATATTCTTCTACTTCCCATAGGTCAAGCCCTGGCTTGATCAAGTCACGTAATCCAATATGGATGCTGGCAAGGAAATCACCTGCACGATCCATGGCTTCAATTTCACGTTGTGATTTTAATGTAATCATTGTCTTCTCATTTCTTTTTGTTTAATTAATCTTAATTGTAATGGTTGCTTTCGCAACTAACTGCAGATCTAAATACAAGCTAAAATCAACCAAGGCCGAACGTCTGGTTCGTCGAACTAGTTGTGGTTCAATGCGGATCACATCGTCCACCTGCACAGCTTGTAAAAAATTGATGATCAGCTGTTCGACGATCAAGCTACGCCCACTGTGTTGCATCATCTTGCGAACAACCTTCATCAGCACTTCGATCATGACCCCATTGGCCAAAACACCACTTTTCTCCAACATACTTGGCTCTACTGTGAATTGGTAATGGTCGTTCTCTGCTTGAATCTTTTGACCGATTTGCTCACTAAAGGTTGGCAAGCTCGAAAATTGCACCTTGCTAATCCGATCCATGACATCCCGACGTGTAATGACACCCAGCAAGGTCTGGTTAGTGCGAATCACAGGAATCATCTCATAATCTTCAGCAATCATCCGCTGGCTAATCGTCGCAATGCTGGTGGACAAATTAGTGGTAAAAATGGTCCGTGACATCACCTTATCAAGGGTCGTCTGAGGCGCCTTATCTCCAGCATCTCTCATGGTTACGACGCCCACTACCATCTGGTGCTGATTGACAACCGGAAAACGACTAAAGCGATTCTTTCGAACCAAATCTAAATAATCCCGGACCGTATCCGTCTCAGAAAGATAGCCGTACTCATGGAAGGGCCGATAGACCTGCTCGACTGTCAAGATATCCGTCTTGATCTGCATGTTAGACAAAGCCTTATTGATCATGGTCGCGACGGTATAGGTATCGTGTGAAGTTCGGATGACTGGGATTTGTACCTGATTGGCCAGATCAATCACATCCTCACTCACTTCAAAGCCACCCGTCACTAAGACCGCATTGTCATGCTTAAGAGCCAATCGTTGGATGCTAGTGCGGTCACCCACGATCAAAAGCCCCCCTTCAGACACATAGTCAAGGACGTGCTTTTCTGTCATGGCACCGATATAAAATTTATTAAATTCTTTTTCGAGTCCCTCTTCACCAGCTAATATTTCAGAACCGGTGATTTCTAAAATTTCCCGATAAGTCAAGTGCTCTAGTACAGCTTTTTTCGATTTGACACGGATGGTCCCGCTTCTAGGACGCGTTTCTACAATTCCTTGATTTTCAGCTTCTTTAATGGCACGATAGGCCGTCCCATCACTGACATTCAAAAAATTGGAGATACTGCGGACACTGACCCGTTTTCCAATCGGTAATTTTTCGAGATAGTCTAAAATCTCTTGGTGTTTACTCATAGAAGTCCCCTCTACCTAGGCGGAAATCATAATAATCGCGCATTTTACGCGTATAGCGGTCACTCCCTTTGAATTGACGAAAGAGACGAAAACCAGCCTTCAAAGCAACCTTTTGACTCCCTGCATTTTCAACATGGGTGACAATCTTAAGCTCCTTCAGTTGAAATTTTTCAAACGATAGAGAGACCAACTCTTTGACCGCTTCTGTCATCAGACCCTTTCCCCAAAAATCTTTGTGTAAAAAGTAGCCTAACTCAGCCTCTCCCTTAATTTCATCCAACTTTTCAAACTTGATGGAGCCAATCATCTGATTGGTTTCCTTATCACAGATCGCCCAAACCCCCAAAGGATTTTTCATGAAATAGTTGGCTAGTACATATTGAGTTTCAGCAAGATCGGCTTGTGCAGGGAAGATAAATTGTAAATTTTCAGGATTCGAAGCAATCTTATAAAAATCTTCCGCATCCTCAAAGAGAAAAGGTCGTAAATACAACCTTTGTGTTTCAATTAGTGAATAGGCAGCTAAGTTCGTCCAAATATTCATTTCAAACTCCATTGTTCGTGTATCCAGCCGCCACTATCAGATCCCAAGTTCTGTCACTATTCCTCTACCAACTGGATGTCTGCTCCAAGTTGGGTCAATTTATGAATAATATCTGAATACCCGCGAAGGATGTATTCCACATTTGTAATTTCTGTTGTTCCAGAAGCCATGAGACCGGCGATCACTAAAGCCGCACCAGCTCGAAGATCCGTCGCTTTCACACTGGATCCTGTCAATTGATTTGGCCCTTCATAAATAATGTGGTCGTTCAAGGTCGAAATGGTGGCCCCCATTTTAGCTAATTCTGGTACATGGTTGACCCGTTTTTCATAAATCGTATCAACAATGCGACCACGTCCTACAGCCGTTAAGAGCAAAGGCGTGATCGGTTGTTGCAAGTCAGTCGCAAAACCAGGATAAGGAGATGTTTTGATCTGGATGGCCTTCAAGCCTGTTTGCTTTTCTACAAAGATACTATCTTCAGAAATGGTCATGCGCACACCCATTTCCTCTAACTTAGCAATATAGCTCTCTAAATGCTCATATAGGACATTATTGATCTGGATACCTTCCCCAATAGCAGCTGCAAGGGCAATATAGGTTCCTGCTTCGATACGATCTGGAATCACCTGATGTCTCGTTCCATGCAATTGTGGAACACCATCAATGATAATAATATCTGTCCCTGCTCCACGAATATGGGCTCCCATGTTGTTGAGCAAGGTCACCACATCGATAATTTCAGGTTCCCGCGCCGCATTTTCGATCACTGTCCGACCTTCAGCCTTGACTGCTGCCAAAATCGTATTGATCGTTGCACCGACACTAACAGTATCCATGTAGATGTTTGCTCCTTGAAGAGGCTTGTCATCAGTCGCAAGTTTCATACTAGAGCCATCCATGGTCATAGCAGCTCCCATCGCTTCAAAGGCCTTCAAATGCAAATCGATCGGACGCGGGCCAAGATCACACCCGCCAGGTAGTCCAACAGTTGCTTGACCGTAGCGTCCTAACAAGCTGCCATAAAAATAATAGGAGGCACGGAGACTATTGATCTTTCCAAATGGCATGGGCATATTCTTCACCCCACGTGGATCAATGATCAAACTGTCCTCTTTGCGCTCGATCTTAGCCCCCATGATGGTCATGATTTCAATCAGACTCGCCACGTCGGAAATATCCGGTACCCCATCAAGGGTCACGATATCATCCGCCAGAATGGTCGCCGGAATCAGGGCTACTACACTATTTTTTGCACCACTAATGGTCACCTCTCCTTTTAGAGGGCGACCACCATTTATTACAATTTTTTTCATCTTAATAATTTATTAGCTCTTTCAAGTCTTTTTCCTTTTACTATCGTTTTTTGTAACGGAAATAAAAGGGACAACGTATTCAAAATACTGCATCTATTATACCACAGATCGACCTATTTTTCCATCTGTAGGAATTTTCAAAACGAAAAAAAGCTAGGATCAACTTGACCCTAACTTTTCCATTTCAACTAATTATTTTACAGCTTCTTTCAAGGCTTCTACCTTGTCCAAACGTTCCCATGGAAGGTCAATATCTGTCCGTCCCATATGGCCATAAGCCGCTGTTTGACGGTAGATTGGACGTTTCAAATCCAACATTTGAATAATCCCTGCAGGACGAAGATCAAAGAGCTCACGTGCTGCTTTTTCAAGCTTACTTTCAGCGACTGTTCCAGTACCGAAGGTATCAATACGAACAGAGACAGGTTGAGCAACCCCAATGGCATAAGCCAATTGCACTTCTGCTTTCTTAGCAAGACCTGCCGCTACGATGTTTTTGGCAATGTAGCGAGCTGCATAAGAAGCAGAACGGTCCACCTTAGTGGCATCCTTACCAGAGAAGGCACCACCACCGTGACGTGAATAACCACCATAAGTATCCACGATGATCTTACGACCTGTCAAACCTGAGTCCCCTTGAGGCCCACCAATAACAAAGCGACCCGTTGGGTTGATGAAGAATTTGGTCTCAGCATCTAGATAAGAAGCTGGAATCACCTCTTTGATGACCTTGTTAATTACATCTTCATGGATTTGTTCATTGCTGACATCTGGATCGTGTTGAGTTGAAATAACCACCGTATCCACGCGCACTGGCTGGTCATTTTCATCGTACTCGACAGTGACCTGTGATTTGGCATCTGGACGAAGATAGCTGATTTCCCCAGACTTACGAAGTTCAGCCAAACGACGAACCAACTTGTGGCTGAGTGAAATCGGTAATGGCATGAGTTCTTCTGTTTCATCCACTGCAAAACCAAACATGAGACCTTGGTCTCCTGCTCCGATCAAATCAAGTGGATCTTGATCTGCGTTTCCACGAACTTCCAAGGCTTCATTAACCCCTTGGGCAATATCAGGAGATTGTTCCACCAAAGATGGGTGTACTCCTACAGTTTCAGCTGAGAATCCATATTCCGTATTAGTATAACCAATCTCTGCAATAGTATCACGAACCACACGGTTAATATCCACATAAGCAGTCGTTGAAATCTCACCAAAGACATGCACGGAACCAGTATAAACAGCTGTTTCGGCAGCCACGTGAGCTTCTGGATCTTGCTCTAAAATAGCATCTAAAATAGCATCTGAAATTTGGTCTGCAATCTTATCTGGATGCCCCTCAGATACTGATTCAGACGTGAAAAGTTTACGTTCTGACATAAAAATGTCCCCCCTTAAAAAAATATTGTTATAGAGTTACAAAGTACTGATAGAAGATTTCTACCACCTTATCGGGACCATATAACACTTCATTATAACACATTACATATGATATGGAAAATGATTTTTCAAAAAGCCCATTAAATCAGCTTTTTCGGTCTATGCACTACCCAGTTAAACTGACTTAAACAGTCCTCAAAGTTCCTAAAAAGTTCACAAAAAATACCCACTAGGGTATCTATCAATTGACGAGTTCAGCAGGCAAGATCTAGTACCCTCACACGGTGCTTTTTTTATCTTCAAAAATGGTAGGCGTCCGCGTACCAATGGGTACTCAAAAACCTACCATCTACTTAAATGATAACAGTTCTTTAAAAATTTTCAACCCTATCTACTTTACTCAGTCTCCATTTTTAAATAATATAGTTCCAATAAATACTAAAACTCCCAGAATAAAGGATAAAATATTAGGACCTATCCAATAAGGATCTGGCGTACCTATAATGGAAATAACAAATGAGATAGCTGCCGCATTTAGGAGTCCTTTACTTCCTTTTCTCATACCTATGAAAAGTAATATAGTCGCAATCATAAAACAAATATAATGGATGGCACCAATATATAAGATCAGTAGATACATGGGGTTTCCTAAAAATAAAGGAAAAATCATAATACCAAGGTGACAGACTGCTATTATAAGTGCGCTCCATAACCAAGGCGACTGAAGAATAATTCTTTTTGGCGAATTTTCTTCATCATTGTTTGATCGTATATCAGCATTCAACTGATCGTTTACATCTATGTCTCCTTCTACTTGAGAGTCCGCCATCTCTGGTTTAGTGTCAATAGATGATAGATCTTGTACTTTCACCTTAGACTCCCAGCTAGCTGCAACTTTCTCAAGTAAACTAAAAACACGACAAGCAATATAAATCGATAAGAGAAGATAAAAGAGACCGTAAAAGCTTATACGAGAGATGAAAGAGTATACTATACCTATCTCAACAAGGGAAGATAAAATGAGCAAAAGAGAAAAGACTTTCTGAAGTTTATCACTTGTACTTGTGATCATAACATTAATCAGAAGTAAAAACATTAACTCCATTACACTGTATCGAAGTGTAAAAGCGTAAATATCACTCGTTCTATCCATACCAATCAATATAAATAGTGGAGAAATATTTGTAGAGGCAACAAATAGTACTAAATAAGCTATCGATGATTTCCAACCATCTTTACTTTTCCAATTGTTTAAAAGCTCCCTCATTTCTACATTCTTTATAAGCAAGCAAATCCATATTAAACAAATGATATTTAGCACAAAGGAAATGTTCATCAGATTTGTTGGGGAGAAAGGTGGTAAAAAAAACATCAGTAGTTGGGTAATTGAGAGGAGAAGAGCAGCTATCAATCCTTCAACATTTAAACGCTGCTTCATGATTCTCCAAATTACCCAGCAAATAATCATTCCATTCCATATAGAAAAAATACTAGAGACAGTGAACAGTGGTGTATTTCCATTTAAATTTTGGGAACTATAGTTCACCACTATACTACTACCATAAGAAACAAGATAAAGAATTGCTTCAAGAATTAGCAGTATACAATACCATTTTTTTCTAGACATAGATTCTCCTCCACTTTCTAAGAAAAGTATTTAACGATTCATTTATTTAAATTATAACACAATTTGTAACCGTTTTCTTAGTGCGTTATCAGTACTAAATAAATAAAAAAGATAGGATTGAACATCCTACCTGCTATCATCAGTCTTCATTTTTTAACAATACAGTTCCAATCAATACCAGCACTCCTACCACAAGCGGTGGTATATGATTAATCAGCCAATCCGGATCACCCGCAGCAATAAATGAAAAAACATAAATAGCTGCTGCTATATAAAAAGTTGCTTTATTGGCATTCACTATTCCATTCCAAAGCAGGATGGTTGCAATCACAAAGCTAATCATATGGATTCCCAAAAAGTACAAAAAGCCACCAGCCCACGCTCCCATTGAAAAGAGACCTAATAAAAGTAAAACTATATAAACAATGGCCAAGAACAAAGCAATAGAAAGGATTACAGAATTTCCAATTCTCTTCTCTGGCTTCATTTCATTGTTCGGAAAAAGACTTTCATCTGAAGCATATGCCTCTTTTTCTTTATCTACTTCAAGATTTTTCTGTTGATCAGTCATAACTTTCTCCTAACATTTTTAGTTATTCTTTCAAATAATAGCGCTTAAAAATAGAGAGGAAGAACTGATTTAACTATCTCTTTGATCGACCCGAATACTTTTTATTGAGTAGAGTTGACCATATCCATTTTTTAATTAAGAGCTTTTCACTTCTTTAACCAGGAGTGTTCCGATTAAATCCAAAATACCTAAACATAAGGGAGCAATTCGAAATATTTCCCAGTCCGGATCAAAAGCCAAGATGATAGACAGCAGATAGAGTCCAATACTCGCATAGAGAAGGCTTTTATTCCCCTTCTTCATCCCTAGTCGAATTAGAAAGGCTCCAATCGCAAGACTTAATAAGTTTGGACCAAGGAAAATCAAAACGACAAATCCCCAACCATCACCCCAAGGTGCAAAGAAAAAGACAAACAATACAAGATAGATAATGGATAGGTAAAAGGTTACTGAAAGAAGAATAGAATGTAAGCTATTTTCTTTTGGAGGATTCTGAACAGATACAGAATTGGGATAATCTTCACTGATCTTACTATGTTCTTTATTTTCCTCAAGATGTTTCTCTTGGTTTGTCATCATTTTCTCCTACCTTTCTTATATTTTTATGTTTTTCCTTTAACACCATTATACTTGATTCCATTATTCTTTTCATGATAGCCATCTATTCAATGCTATCTCTTAAACATTAATTTGGACAGGTTTCCAATTAGATTGCTAACATATCATGAAATGGACTAAAAGTCTTCCCTAAATAAAATCAGCCTCTGCAATAGCTCTTTTCACTTCTTCAATTGGTAAATTGACCAGTTCTACTTCTTTTTCACGGTAAAGATACTCGGCATATTCATCGATGCGGTATTGATGGATATAAACGACCCGCTTGCAACCGACTTGAAGCAACTGCTTGGTGCAATTGAGGCAAGGAAAATGCGTCACATAAGCTGTAAATCCTTTGGGAATTCCACGTTCAGCTCCTTGCAAAATAGCATTGACTTCCGCATGAATCGTCCGGACACAATGTCCCTCGACCATGAGGCAGCCATCCTCTAGACAATGATCTGTCCCAGAAACGGATCCATTATACCCGGTTGCAATGACCTTATTATCCTTTACCAGTACAGCCCCAACCTTAGCTCGATTACATGTCGCACGATTCGAAATCAGTAAGGCCTGTGCTGCAAAATATTCATCCCATGCTAGTCGATTGTGTGTCACCTTTATATCCTCCATCTCTCCTCATATCGGTTACGATTGTTTTCATTATAGCATGAAATCAACAAGAAAAAAAGGGAGTGGGAAAGAACTCTGACTAGTAAAAAAGAGTTCGTTTTCCAACCCCCGCACAGTTGATTAGGCTATCTTTGGAGCTTATAAGGCGAACAAAGAAGCCAATCAACCACTGCGTCATACAGTTATTTCTATCATACATCAAAGGCTGGACAACTTTTGCCCAGCCTATTGTAAATATTATTTACCAAGTTTTGCTTTAGCTGCATCTGCAAGAGCTGTGAAAGCCGCTGCATCGTTAACAGCCAAGTCAGCAAGCATTTTACGGTTAACTTCGATCTCAGCCAATTTCAAACCATGCATCAATTGTGAGTATGAAAGTCCGTTCAAACGAGCTGCCGCATTGATACGTGTGATCCACAATTTACGGAAGTCACGTTTCTTTTGACGACGGTCACGGTATGCATAGTAGTAAGAGTTCATTACTTGTTCTTTTGCAGTACGGAACAAGATATGTTTAGCTCCATAGTAACCTTTAGCTAATTTAAGAATACGTTTACGACGTTTGCGTGATACAACGCCACCTTTAACACGTGCCATTTATATTTCCTCCAATATTTCCTAGAATTCTTTACTTACGAATACGCAATTATTTCAAGCGAGTAAGCATTGCTTTGATACGTTTGAAATCTCCTGCATGCACCATAGATGCTTTACGAAGATGACGACGTTGTTTCTTAGTTTTTCCGTGGAAACGGTGAGAAGTGTAAGCACGGAAACGTTTAAGTCCACCAGAACCTGTACGTTTGAAACGTTTAGCTGATGCGCGGTGTGTTTTTTGTTTTGGCATGATATTTTCTCCTTTTTTTAACTTTCTGACAGATTATTTCTTGTCAGTTGCTGGCGCCAATTGCATGAACATTTGACGTCCATCCATCTTAGCTCGTTGTTCGATGATCGCCACATCTTGTGTCGCTTCAGCGAAGTCGGCTAAAACTTTAGCACCAATCTCTTTGTGGGTAATCATACGACCCTTAAAGCGAATGGATACCTTCACTTTATTTCCTTTTTCAAGGAATTTGCGAGCATTGCGAAGTTTTGTATCGAAATCACCCTTGTCAATCACTGGGCTCAAACGAACTTCTTTCACGGTCACAACGCTTTGTTTTTTGCGTTGTTCTTTTTGCTTCTTCTGGTACTCAAATTTGAACTTACCGTAGTCCATAATTTTCGCAACAGGAGGTTTAGCTTGAGGTTGAATGAGAACCAAGTCAACATTAGCATCGTCCGCAAGTGCTTGCGCTTCGCTAAGTGGTTTGATACCCAATTGCTCACCTTCAAGACCGATTAAGCGAACTTCACGTACACGAATTTCATCATTGATGAATAAGTCTTGCTTTGCTATGGTTTTCACCTCTTTTTTATTATTCGAGAAAAACAAAGAACGGACCTGCAAAACAGGCCCGAACTACATGATGTATTTCATTACTGAAACTTGATCCGTAGGGGCCAGGCAACTTGCGTCACAAGGCGAGAAGTTCTCACTTCTGCTTTTCTCAACTTTTATATGATATCAAGTTTTTTATTCTTTGTCAAGAAGTTTTTTTGCTTTTTCTTCAATAAATGCAACAACGTCTGCAATTCCAACACCCGTTGTGTCAAAATGAATGGCATCAGCTGCAGGTTTCAAAGGAGAAACGGCACGGTGGCTGTCCTTATAGTCCCGCTCAGCGATTTCTTTTTTCAACAATTCAAGATCCGCTGTGATGCCCTTTTCAACATTTTCCTTATAACGACGTTCTGCCCGCTCCTCAACAGAAGCGACCAAAAAGATCTTCAACTCTGCATGTGGAAGGACGACTGTCCCAATATCGCGTCCATCCATAACGATGCCCCCCTCTGCTGCAATTTCTTGCTGTAGAGTGACAAGTTTTTCACGGATCGGCGCAAGCGCTGCAACCCATGAAACATTGTTGGTCACTTGGTTATCGCGAATCGGGTGAGTAATATCCACGTCCGCTACAAAGACAAGCTGCTCTCCTTCTTCCGAACGACCGAAACTAATTGGATACTGATCTAAAAGGGCTAAGAGGTCATCAACCTGCTCAGCTGTCAGATTATTTTGCAAAGCTAGGTAAGTCGCTGCACGGTACATAGCTCCTGTGTCTAGATACGTATAGCCTAGATCCTTGGCAATGATCTTTGCAACTGTAGATTTTCCACTAGAAGCCGGTCCATCAATGGCAATTTGAATTTGTTTCATGCTGTCCTCAACTCCTACTGAATCTTAACGACATCACCAGGATTCGCATACCATGATCCTGTAGACATGTGAGATGGATTTAACTGTTCCAATTGGGCAATGGAAATACCAGCACGCGCAGCAATTGCTGCTTCCCCTTCACCTGCTTGAACAGTGATCGTACCTTCTTCAGAGTTCTCATCTTTTGAACTATCGTCTTTAGCCGCTTGGTCAGTTTGTGCTGCAGGGGCTGATGATTTCTGTTCAACCTTAGTCTCTCCATTGTAGAAACCAGACATTTGTTTTGATTTATTGCTGCCACCTGTTGAAAGGAAAATCAACAAGCAGACCATCGCCACTACTACTACAAAGAAAATAATGGCTAAAATCGTCAATAGACGATCTGCCTTGATTCCGTTTAACTTACTCGTTCTTTTCAATGTTTCTTCTCCATCATCGTAAATATCTTCTTCCCATGGTTCTTTTGCCATGACTTCCTCCTTGTTTTTTCTCGTAAAAATCATTACAATAGAAGTATGAAAGTTACGTTAATTCCAGATCGTTGCATCGCTTGCGGTCTCTGTCAGACCTATTCTGAATTATTTGATTACCATGACAATGGCATCGTTAAATTTGCTGCTGAAGAGGACGACCTCCTTGAAAAGGAAGTTCCTGTCACAAACGATGTTCTCGAGGCTATTAAAGAATGCCCCACTCATGCTCTCTTAAAAGATTAAGAGGGCTTTTTATTTGTCTGCATAATACATCTCGTAGTAATCCACATGGATGAAATTGTCCGTCAGGATTACTTCTCCCTTAAAATAAGGATTTAAGGCAAGCGCATTGATAAAGTATTTTTTCGGCCATTTACGCATACAGAATGTCCGACTGCGCGAACCATCATTAAAAATGAGCTTGATCGATTTCTTATTTACTTCGACCTTGTCGATCGAATCAATCTTTACCTTGATTGGAGTAAAAGGATTAGCTGTAATAATCCGCAAGATCCCATCCTCATAGATCGTGAAGTAACGATGGACCCCAATCGCGAGCAAGACCATAAATAAAAAGAACGAAAACAAAACTAGCGTTGGCACACTAGAGCTCTCATACATCAAGGCCAATCCAATAAAGACCGGAATCACTGCAATGGACCAATAAGTCACAAGAATAGATAAGTCCGGTTGCCAATGATAATGGACCTTTCCAAATATCTTAATCATGAGCGTACCCCCATCTAATAGTTTAGCATAAAAAACAAAAAAAAGGGAGCCAGACAGCCAAAATCACAAAGATTTTTACCTGCTTGCTCTCCTTTTAATTGGATTTATCAGTTGGAACTTTAAAGAAGTCTTTAGAAAGGTAACCTTTCCCACTAATCAAGTCGTATTCAACCATTTTCAAATCCTCTGCAATTTCTTGTGCTTCTCCTTCTAAGGCCTTTTTATCGACACTTGCTTTTTTCAATACTTCTGTCAACAAAGCATAGTAAGGCGAAACTTTTGAATTGGTCTGTTCAAAGACCATAGCAGAGAAATCACTTGAATTGACCAAAGGATAGTTCAATTTCGGTGCATCAAAATTACTCCAAATGAAGTAATCTGTCTGATACTGACTCTCCGGATTATTCTTAAAGGCCGACTCAGGATAGAGACCTGGTAAGTGATCCCCATAAAATACCACTGTAATCTTCTTATCTATTTTAGAAAGACTTTCCAGGAAGGATTGGGTGGCGGTGTCGGTAAAGGTTAAAAGACGTGAATAATTCGTTAACTTGGTATTTTCATCATCTGAAAAACCGTTGCCTGTTGCTGTTAAGTCTGAAGGTTCTCCTGCTATAAATGGGGAGTGATTTTGAATCGTAATGACAGAAAAGAATTGATTCTTTTTAGCATCCATCTCTTTTAATACTGCCTTATACGTAGATTCATCGCTTATATGTACTTCTTGATAACCTAAATCATAATTCTTTTTATCATCAATGCTTATAAATTTATTGAATTTCAATCTATTGTAAATCACATTTCTAGAATAATTAATTGGAGATTCGAAATGAATAACTTCTTTATTATTAAATGAATCACTAACTGAAATTAGTCTTCTCATTTTAGGAGCAACCTCTGAGTATAATACAGAAACTGTCGGATTAATATTATAAAAAGGTAACCCTGTCAATGTTTGAAACTCCATATTTGCGGTTCCACCACCATAACCATCTGATTGCATTAATCCACTTGTAACTTTTGTCTTAATTTCTTGAATTTTTGGTATAGGATTTCTAGATAAATTTACCCCTTCAATTCTTGATGGGTCAGCAAAACTCTCACTTAAAACATAAACAATTGTTTGATTATCAATTAACTCATTTCTATTTTTATTGATTTCGAAAGCTACTTGATCATATTTCTTCTCAATTTCTTTGATTTTTTCTTTACTATATCCCTTCGGTTCTATAATTGGATCTGTTGTGATTTGATTTAACCAAACATAGGACAACGATCGATATCTAGCATTTATGGAATTTCCTAACCATTTTGTATCTTGGAAATTATTTAACAAAGTAATAATCGGAACGTCATCAATAATTTTACCATTATCTTTTCTTTTGAAAATAGAATAAACATTAATGGACAATAAGATCATAAGTCCTAATAAAACAAATCTTAAGATCGTTGCACGAATAATTCTACCTGGATAAATATATCTCCGTCCTATTATATAGATAAACGTAAAAATGACTAAGGAAATACTCACAGTCATTAAAACCGAAGCATCTACAAAACTAAATAAAACAGAAGGTTGAAATACCCAGACCAAATCACTTGGCAAAATTGGTTCCGCACGCATACTAAATTTTATAGCATTAGCAACAATAAACAGAACCCCACCAAATAAAATCAATATTGTCGTAAATAAATATCTATTAAAGATAATATATAGAAAAATAAACAGATAAGATAAACACAATATCTGAAATATTACACCTCCAGGAAATATTGAGTATCCAACCAAAGGTTCCCCATGGCCTAGACCCAATTGAATTCCTGTATTAAATAATATTGCAAGACTAATACTTGTAAATGCAGCTAGCGAAAAACTAGACCTATTTTTTACTACATCAACTTGTCCTTTTACAAAAAGCAAGCCAACTAAAGTCAGGAAAAAACTTAAGAGTAGCAAATGAAATTCTAAAATCCAAAATTGGCTCAAGGAGTACTTTCCTGCTCCTAATTTCTCAAAATTTCCAGATACATACCATGATGTACGATACAAAAAAGAAAGAATTTTAGAATCAGTAAAAATGAACGAACAAACTACGCTAGAATGCAAGACATATTCGAACATTTTCCCAATAGGTTCTAATTTTTTTCTATTCGCTTTATTATCATATGATTTTTTGATCTGACCCAAAACATAAGAAATCACTAACAATGACAAAATAAATACTAGAGAATTAAATTGCCAAAAATTGTTTTTTTCAAAATGATCAATCTTATAACTAGGATTATTAATATTAAGCGAAACATCAATCGAGTATGATAGTATTAAATAGATTACGTATGAAACTAAAATTTTAAGGAAAAAAATCCATTTTAAAGCGTATTGTGAAATTAGTAAAACTAGAATTAAGAAGGCAATTCCAAACCAAATTCCAAACTGATTAACTAAGAATAATACAGATCCTGTTGATTTGATCTCTTTAGAAATCAAATTTTGTGTTAAGAAAGTATTGCTTATAAAAAATAAAAGAAAGAGAGCTATACAGTACTTTTGTGTTCTTGTTATTTTATTATAAATTTTAAAAAGAAAATCTCTTAAATCTAATTTCCTCTTTCTCTTCATTTTTTATCCTTCCTATAAATTTTTTATCCCTGCAATTGAGTGTATATTCCGATACTAATTGTTAAAATATTTAAATACACTAACATATATTGCAAACTACATTCAAAATTCGAATCTTCATTTTGAATGGTCATATCTAAAAAACCAAATAATTTTCTAAACCATGATCCACAAAAAAGTGGCAAAAACATCAGAATAAAATAATAATAACGACCTTGTACACCACCTACAGTAATATCACCTTTGTGGTATACCCTAGGATCTCCTGAAATAGCAATTACTATTAATGAGGCAATACCTGCAAGTAAAAGAAGACAGTAATATTTAAAAAATGTTGGCATTTCAATTTTATTTTTTAATGCAATGACAAACATAGCAAAAAAGAAAGTAACTATCGAAATTGCAATTAAAAACGGAGACGATTCTGAAACATATTTCAATGGTTCAGAAACAAAATCATGAATAATACCGTATGGCGCTAAAAGTAAAGTTCTAATTAATGGTAATGGATGTGTTACAAAATATAATAGTCCTGGTCCTTTGCCTGACAAAGCATTGTCTGAAGCAAACAATTTAATGATTCCAACGTATGTAAAGGAAATGAATAAATTTAAACCAAACAGGATTGAACTGAATTTTCTTACTGATTTATCCTGATAATACTTATTTGGCAATATTGAAAATAGACTTCCAATTAATACAAACGGAAATTTTGCAAATGAAAATAGTAATGTAGAGCATTGAAATACAAAAGCATATTTTCTATCAATTTTACGTTCACCTGATAGAATATTTGTCAATATAGCAAGACTAATTAAAGTTGCTCCAAAATATAAATAATCATAATGATAACCTGCTATAATGTACAATACTGCAGGGAATGTAGAAAATAAATATATCGCTTCTCTATAAACTTTGCTGATTTTTAATGCAATAAATACTAGAATGGCATATGCTATGACTTCGAAGATTCTTCCCAAATAATAGGAAACAAACACTTTTTTAGAGATTAATCTACCTATATTCCATCCAATTGCACTAGGAATAAAGGCTGGATTATCAAATCCAACTCTTACTCCTTTAATTTTACTTTCCTTATGCTCAACATTGAACCAATAATTTTTATCTTTTTTACTAGGATTTCTTAGTGCATCATATTTAAAAACTGAATTATAATCTTCCAATTTCTCATTAGAATATTTAAAAATAGGACTATCCGAAATACTGATTACGTTTGGTAAATGAGACTCTTCATCTAATCCATATTGGACTGGTTTCACTACTGAAATTACACTACCGAAAATAATTATCAGAAAAAAAGCATTAATTGGCAATTTCTTTTTATCTTTTGGATCAAAAAGAATAAAATAAATTACAATACTAATAATTAATAGTATAATTTTGAGATTGATAGTAAACTGAAATAAACTGGCCAAAAACACTCTTGAAAATAATACTAAAAATATAGCGATTAAAATATTTCTAATTTTAGTCTTATCAATAACTCCCATATAATTTACTCTACTTTCTTTTTATCATTCTTTTTAGTATATATTTCACAGCTCTTGCAGGACCAATTACGATATACTTCAAGGCTCCTTTTATCCCCCCAATTTGATTAAAGTCCACAAAGGTATGGGGTTGAAGATCTTCACGATTGTTCAATTGCTTATTATCAATAAATGGTGTCAGAACATGTGGGTTTTGAGAGATCCTAAAGTCATACTTTTGATCCCAAGCAATGTAGATCAACAAACGTTCGATCGCATGCAATATCGAATTTTGAGGAAGAGGTTCTGCTGGAACATCTGCTGCTGTCAAATTCAAATCAAAGAGTGGTTTCAAAGCATCATATTTAAACCAAACAAAGGTCCCATAACTCATAACAAAAGTATTGAGATTTTTGAAATCAATTGTCTTGGTAGCTCCCATCCGTTCCCAGAGCTTATTCATCTCTGGTGAAATAAGAGCCTCATTCCAAGCAACCACTATTCGATTGTAACGGAAGAAAGTTGGAATATCTGCGATAGTGATTCCGACTTTTGGATTGGCTTCCATATTGGCTAGGATTTGATCAGCCGGTTTGACCAGCATCTCGATCAATTCTTTGCGCCAAGATTCACCTGCCCAGAAATCTGCTTCTTTGGATTTCTTGGTATGGAAATGGCCTACATAGTCATAACGAGAGAGTTGCTCTTTTAAGAGCAACATTGGCAACACATCTCGTCCAATATTTCCAGTCACCACAACCGTCGCATCTTGTGCTCGATTAGAAAGGATTTGTTCAATAGCCTGCTTCTTCTCTTCTACATCTGTCGTAATCCATAAGTCATAAGCGAAATGAAAAGCTTGGAAAGCATCTAGAAATTCTTCCAAGAGGTCCACATAAAAGACATGAAGATGAACCGCAACTTTTTTACCGAACTCTCCAGCTAATTCCTGGTTTTTCAAGTACTTACGAGACAAGAGATAAGGATAGTCCGGACGATCAATCATAGACATGTGGTTGAGGATCAAGTCTAATGGATAGTTCGATACACGCTCCAACTCGTCAAAAATATAAGGCATAATTCCTTCATTATTTGCAATGGTTTTGACTTTGATGAAAGGAACCTTATGATTGAGAATCGCTGTAGGATTATAGTAAGAAAAGTCTGGATAGAGCATTCCTATGGTGTCTTCATGAATGGTATCAAAGACCGTCTTATAGTGAAAACCATCATCCAAGAAGTTCGTTGTGACCTTGGTCTCGTAGTTATCGATCACATCCTGAACATTGGTAAAGTCTTGAACTCCCTGCCAAAATTCATGGAAAGTACTTGATTCAATAACCTGTTTTTTAAAGCTGAGATAATAACTCTGAATATGCTCGTTAAAATCCTTGTCTTTCCGGTAATTGGTCATTCCCCAGAAATCAACCTCATCATCATTCTCAAATTTTTGGTAGATTGGTTCTAGATCCCAAAGAGGTCCAAAGCAGGTATCATTCATGAGGGTAACCGAATCAAAATGAGCCAGTTGGTCAAAGCCAACTGTCTTCATTCCATCCCGCCAAGCCGCAAAGTCAAAGCCACTATTTTGGCGCTCTAGAATATCGTCTACCAGATGCTGTGCTACTAAATTAGACTTCACATCTTCTGGTAGTTGACTATTGGAGATAAAGACCACCCGTGAATACAAGGGACGAATGTTTTCTAATTGGTAAAGTACATGTCCACTAATAAAATTAAACTTATTATAGTGAACATATAAAAGTAAACGTTGCATATTATTTCCTTATTCTAAAGAATTTCAAGATCTTTGTTGGAATGGTCCAACGGCGAGAATGGATGACTGTATTATATGCTTCTTTCGTAGCTTGTAACTCTGCCTCAAGATTTTTCAAACTATTTTGACAATCTAACATTTCGGCAGCAAAAACTTTTCCAATATAATCCGGTGCAGAGGGATTATCTATAGAAATCATTTTATAGCTCAGTTGATACACACCTTCTTCTTCAACTTCATAAATCAATTGAGGATCTGGTTCACTAAAAAGAAACAAATTATCTGTAACGATACCATTACTATAAACTGGCGAGCAAACCTTTCCGTTAGAATCTCTCAATTCAACATCAGAGTAATAACTTGGACTTTCAGACAGATCAACTCGGATAACAGAAGTTCCCTTCGGAATTTCGATTGCCAGACTATCTTCTTTTTGAAGAAGTTTGGTCATGGTACGATCTTCCGAATAAGTATTTTCTTCGTCACCAAAATAAATTGTAACAGACTCCATTCCGATGTGTGAAAGAGAATCCATTGGTTTGGAAAGACGAATCTCATAAGTATTATTACGATCTAAAAGGATCTTCGTCATCTCTTTATAATCGGCATTTGGATATTTATCAAGATACTCAAGTTGTGTTTTCAACAACTTATGAAATCGGCGTTCTAGTTTTCTGAAATCAGTTGGACGAGAATCCGATCCTTGATTAATGGTATAAGCAACTGTCGCTTCATCCAGATAGGCTAAAGAAGTCCGTTGAAAGAGTTCCAATTGAAGGTTGAAAGTATCATCTGATGTTGTTAAGTCTAACTCTTGATTGACTTCTAACATCAGATCTCTATCAACTAGCCATGTAGAGGCCATGGTAAACCCTCTTGTTGCAAGCATCTTTTCATAGGTATCTGCTAATGGAATCGTATGTTTGGCAAAGCCGGCCTTAGAAACGAGGGTTCCTTGTTCATCATAAATATCAAAATCTGTATTGGACCATTTGCAATCAGGTTCACTTTCTAATAAATCAACCTGTTTCTGAAGTTTTAAAGGGTCTAACCAAAAATCATCTCCATCACAGCGGGCAATATACTTTCCACGTGCTTCTTTACAGATAGAGACCCAGGTTTTAGAAATTCCCTGATTCTCATCCTGATAAAAGGCACGAATCAGATCAGGGTAGTTGGCTTGATAATCATGAATGATAGAACGAGATCCATCGCTTGAAGCATCATCCACTAAGATAATCTCATAATCAAACTCTGTTTGTTGGGCTAAGAAGCTATCAATCGTCTTCTTTAGCCAGGGGTCTTTATTAAAAACCGTACAAATAATCGAAACAAAAGGCGTCGTTTCCATATTTCCCTCAGTCTAGTCAGTCATTGACCATGTTCCATTGCGTTGGATTAAGCCACTTGCCGAATCCATTGCTGATTTATCATCCAAAGCAATATCATCTCGATTGATAAAGATCAGTGGAGTCTGGGTGGCATCTGAAAAGGCCAACATCTGCCCTTCCTCATCCCTTACTGTCACTTCCAATTTCATTTTTAAGTCATTTACAGTTGGCAGTGAACAAGTATAATGAACTGTTTTATGTCCAGCTCCACTCATCAGTTGATTCATAGAATTATCATTGTAGATCCAAATGTTCCGATCAATATCCGTTAAAGACAGAGCGATATAGGTCCTGATATCTTCACGAACATCAAAATCAATCTGGAACTGAATAGGATCTTGAGGACGTAATTTGTTTGAGCTTAACAACTGAAGCTGAAAATTTTCTACCAAGACTTTTTCTTCCTGGTTGGAATTGCCTGCTCCATTAGCTTCTCCTCCCTGTTGCAAAGGAGCTGTATTATCAAAACTGTACTGATTGGCAACATTTTCTGGACTCCCTAAAGCCTTCACCAATCCATTTTCAATCAAAACAGCCTTGTTACAATATTTCTTGACGGCTCCCATATCATGGGTAACGAGGATCGTGGTTTTCCCTGATTTCTTGCGTTCTTGGAAGTAATCGTTACACTTGCGCTGGAAGGCTTCATCTCCTACTGCGAGGACCTCGTCCAAAATCAAGATATCCCCTTGGGCCTTAATGGCAACCGAAAAGGCCAGACGAACCTGCATGCCTGATGAGTAGTTCTTAAGCTTTTGGTTCATGAATTCATGCAACTCGGCAAAGTCTACGATATCATCATACATGGCATCAATTTCAGCTGTTGAGAAGCCTAGCATAGCCCCGTTCATATAGACATTTTCTCGACCTGTCAGTTCTGGGTTAAAGCCCACTCCAAGCTCGATAAAAGACACCAGTTTCCCATCAATAGTGACGGTACCTTTTTCTGGCACATAGATTTCAGAAATAATTTTCAAGAGAGTCGATTTTCCAGAACCATTTCTTCCGAGGATCCCGAAAAAGTCTCCTTTTTCTACTTCAAAAGAAATATCCTTAAGCACATGTTGTTCTTTGTATCCTTTGATTCCTTTGAAGCGATTGACCAGGGCAGTTCGAAGACTATTGGTTGCCTCTGTTGGCAACTTAAAGTACTTGCTGACATGGTCTACTTTTACTACAATTTGTTTATCTGTCATTAGAGAATCTCCGCAAATTTCTTAGCATGTTTGTTAAAGTAAGCAAAGCCAGCAACAAAAATAAGAATTGGTAAAACATAAGGAATCAAAACCAAGAACTTATTTTCCACCAAAAGCCAGACAGGGGTATTGGCCTTATCAATCAAGAAATAACGCATATCTTGAATAATTTGAGCCAAAGGATTCATCATGACCAACTTAGCAGCCCATGGATTGCGGTCTGCAATAAAGGTAATCGGATAGATAATTGGCGTCGCATACAGGCCGGCTTGCAGGAGTACTTCCCAGACTTGACCTAGGTCACGGAAACGAACAAAAAATGTCGCTAAGATCAATGCACATCCTGTCGCCATCAAGAACAACTCAAAGAATAGCGGAATCACCATCAAAGCTGTCCAAGAGAATGTCACCCCATTAAAGAATGAAAAAATTAAGACAACAACCAGGTTAATGACAAAGTTGATGGCTGCTCCTGAAATCGCAGACAAGACGATGATATGTTTGGAGAAATTCAACTTCCGCAATAGGTCGCCTCGACTAACGATCGACACCATCCCCATAGATGTGGCTTCTGAGAAGAAGCCCCAGATTACATTGGCCAACAAGAGGGCAACTGGGAAATGGGGCACATCTCCACCCAAGCGTAAGAATCGGATGAAGACAATATACATGATCGTAAAGGTCATCAGGGGCTTTAAAATCGACCAAAGATAACCGATTGCTGATCCTTGGTAACGTAATTTAAAGTCTGTTTTGATTAATTCTCTTAATAAAATTCGATTTTTCTGACTAAAAACGTCAAACATTATTTTTTACCTCGATATGCAAACTTTGTCAGAATCAAGCTGGTAAACACAACCGTATGAAAAGCCCGGTTCTTCCGGTAACCGTACTGACGAATCCGTCTCAAACGTTCTTTTAGTGAAACATCCATAATGGTGACAAAGTTTTCAATGATTTCTTTAGTTTGGGAACTGACAGGCAGATCCAATAGATTTTTTGCTTGTTCTTGACTGGACTCAATGAGATTCCAATATTTAGCAAAAAGAATATGAGGGCGAACCCAATTTTTAACCCGTTTTCTAAGGGTACGAGCCCCCAGAACATTGCTACTGTGCTGACGGTACAATTCTGTTGGCCGATCGATATAGATGAGCTTCCCAAATGCAGTTGCCAACAAGGCCAAATACCAATCATGCATAAGAAGTGCATGTTTTTCTTGACCCGTCCATAAGTCAGCCAGCGCGTGGTTAATCATGGCTACACCGCCAGTTACCGTATTTTCCGTCAACTCTTGAATCAATTCTGTATTGGCATGATCAGACTGGGTGCGAATCATACTCTCATGCTGAACATTCAAGTTTTCATCGACTACTTTTAAATCGGTGTAGACCAGCAAAGGCATTTCTTGAGGATGCTTCTCGGCTTCTGCTACTTGAAGAGCAATTTTTTCAGGAAGCCAGACATCATCTTGGTCACTGAAGCAATAAAGATCTGCTTTCTCGTATTTCAGAAGCGCATGGAAGCTCCTGATAACACCGAGATTTTCGATAGCTCCTTGATTGATAAAACGAATGCGCTCATCCTGGGCCACCAACTCTTGAATAATCTTCACCGTACCATCTGTCGACCCATCATCTCGGATCAAGAGTTGCCAGTCTTGATAAGTCTGGTCTTGGATACTTTTGACCTGCTCTTTTAGATACTGTTCACCATTATAGGTGGACAACAAGATATTTACTTTCATGATAAGAATAATTCCTCGTACTCACCTACAATTTTTTCCCAGGTAAAGTTTTGCTTCATATTGGCCTTGGCACGTTGACCCCATTCAGATACATCTTCTAAAGGATCGACCTGATCAATCAAATGCGCCAAATTTCCAGTTTCTTTAGTCCAATAGTGAGCTGTGTCCTTTGCAACCGTTTGGTTAAAGGAGACTCCTAAAACTAAATTCAGATCCGTGTGAGCAAGAGCCTCTAAGAGACCCGGATTGGTTCCGCCCACTTCATGACCATGGATATAGGCAAAGGCTTCTTTACGGATATACTTCAACAGGTCTTGGTCATAGACCGTTCCTACAAACTTGACGCGTGGATCCTGATCAAATCCAGTACAATCTCGGAGCTCCTCAAAATAAGGATTGCCTTCCTGGTTACAAATGATCACCAAATCCCTTTTGGTGGAAGAGGCCATAAATTCACGAATGGCGGTCTCGTAATTATTTTCTGGGACAAAACGGCCCAAAATTAGGTAATAGTTTTTCTCCTGAGTCTGCCACTTGTGATAGAATTCTCGGACCTTATTATCCTGACTACTTAGGCTGGTTGGAGACAAGTCCGTCCCATAGGCAATATAGGTCGTCTTGGACCAAGGATAGGCTTCCTTGATATAAGACTCAATACCCGGGTTGTCAGAAATCACCAAGTCAGCATGGCGCGTCATGATCTTTTCAGAATACTTGAGATAGGCTTGGATCGGCTTGGCCCACTTGGCCCGCTTCCACTCCAGTCCATCTGGATTGATATAAAATCGTCCGCCTATCTTATGGATCTTGCGCGCAAAAGGCGCCACAAAGGCTCCGATTGTATTGCCCAAGACGTAAAAAATCGGCTGTTCAATTCCTTGTTTCTTAATAAGCTTCAAGGCATAGTTGATGGCCATCATATCATAGGCGATGACACGCGCAGGCCCAAGCTTAGGGGCTTTAATGGTAAAACAATCGACACCCTTGTAGTCAAAATGTTGAAAAGCTTGATCATTAGAAAGGCAGGCAACATGGTACTGGATATCTGGAGACACTTGATACGAAACCAATTGGTCCACAAAAGTCTCAAAACCGCCATATTGAGCCGGAAGCCCACGACTTCCGATAATAAAAACATGTTGCATAGAGTTCCCTTTCAAATCATTTACAGTCTATTCAATTATACCATTTTCTAGGCTTTTTGCCTAATCCAAACAGAAAAGCGACCCTCAAGGGCCGCTTCAAATTTCTCTTATTTCACTTCTTGTTTATAAAATTCTTTCAAGGCATCTTGCCAAGTTGGAATAACGAATCCTGTAGCTTTCGCTTTTGCCAAACTCATTGTTGAGTTCAGTGGACGTTTCGCTTTAGCTGGGAATTGGCTAGAATCCACTGGTTTCACTTCTACATCCGTATCTTTGAGGATTTCAACTGCAAAGTCATACCAAGTTGTATCTTCTTTCGCATCATTTGACAAGTGGTAATAACCATATTCCTTACGGTTTTCAGCCAAATAAGTCATAAACTCTGCAAGAGTACGTGTCCAGGTTGGACGACCATGTTGATCATTAACGACCGTAAGTGTTTTGTGAGTCTTGGCAAGGTTTTGCATGGTGAAGACAAAGTTCTTACCGTAGTTCCCGAAGACCCAAGCTGTACGGATGATATAGAAATTGGAAACATGTTTCTCAACCAATTCTTCTCCCATACGTTTGGTACGACCGTACTCAGTTTGAGGATCTGGTTGATCGTCTACTTCCCATTCTTGTCCAACTGGTTTTTTACCGTCAAAAACGTAGTCGGTTGAGATATAGACCAAGGTTGCACCATGCTTTTCAGATGCCTTTGCTACATTTTCCGTACCAGTCACATTGATGGCATAGTCCAACTCTTTTCCTTCTTCTTCTGCCGCATCAACAGCTGTATAGGCAGCACAGTGATATACCAAGGTTGGTTTTACTTCCTCAAATACCTCGTCTACTTTCTCTGCATTTGTGATGTCCATTTCAGCTACATCAACAGCTACATATTCTTCATTTCGTTCATCTAACAAATGGCGAAGCTCCGTTCCAAGTTGACCATTTGCACCTGTAATTAAAATCATGTTACGTTCCTTTCGAATGCTTTTTCCTTATCATTATAGCAAAAAAAGCAGAAGTTTTCTGCTTTTTACTTACTTTTCTCTTTGATGACATAGATTGGACGTTTCTTGGTTTCCATGAATATCTTACCGATATATTTCCCTAAAATCCCAATGGTTAGTAATTGGAACCCTCCTAGGAAAAGAATCACTGTCATAAGGGATGGCCAACCTGAAGTAGGATCCCCAAAGACTAAGGTACGGATCACAATCAGAATCACCATGATAAAGGCCAAGATCCAAGATAAAAGTCCACCAATAAAGGCAATGTTTAATGGGGCATCCGAAAAATTGACAATCCCTTCAATCGAATACTTAAAGAGGGACCAAAAATTCCAAGACGTCTCTCCTGCTACGCGCTCTACATTTTTATATTCGAGGTATTCTGTCTCAAATCCTACCCAAGCAAAAATTCCTTTTGAGAAACGATTGTACTCCGATAACTCCATAATGGCATCGACCATGGGACGGCGCATCAAACGGAAATCACGCGCCCCGTCAACCATTTCCACTTGGCTAATATGATTGATCAATTTATAAAACATTCGCGCAAAGAAAGAGCGGATCGGTGGTTCCCCATCACGGGTTACGCGTCTCGTTCCGACACAGTCTAAATTCGGCTGTTCCTCCAACTTCTGCTTCATTTCGATCAATAACTCAGGAGGGTCCTGCAGATCTACATCCATGACGGTCACGTATTCACCACTAGCACGCTCAAGTCCAGCGTACAGCGCCGCCTCTTTCCCGAAATTTCGAGAAAAAGAAAGGTAGTGCACATTTGAATCTGTAACATGTAGCTTTTGAAGAACAGATAGCGTACCATCTGAAGAGCCATCATTTATAAAAATATATTCAAACTTTTCTCCCATCTTCATCCGAACACGTTCCATTTCTCGATAAAACAATGGAATCGATTCTTCTTCGTTAAAACATGGGACTACAACTGATATAACCATTCATTGCTCCTATTAACATCTGCTACTAACTTATCAGTAAACTGTATATCTTCTAACTACCCTTTACAATACAGTTTTGCAAACAGTTTTAATAAACCGAGCTTTTCAATCAAGTTCATTGTAAAGATAGCTAGTTTAACCATAAACCTCTCATCTCTAATTTCTCGATCAAAAACAGAAAGAGTGGACTTCATTCCATTTATCCTGATCCAATCATTAATTTCTTTATATTGACGTAAAAACTCTGCACTTGTAGAATGTCTCCCACCGTCCAATAACCAATAAAGAGTAAATTTTTTTATAAAAAATTTAATTAATTTAGTTTCAGAAAAATCTTTAGGGATAATCGCTGCAATTTTATCAAGTACATTCTTGATATCTAAATTTGGGTTAAATCCTTTATTTAATGTATTAGAGGCACTATTCTCATTATAAAACCAATTATATCCACAATATGGGATAGTTCTTATATTTTCAGATTTTGTATATACCGTTAAGCTGAATAACAAGTCCTCAGCCAGCGGAATATCTGGAAAAGAAAGTTCGTGATCTACTAAAAATTTTTTTCTATAGATGCGAGCACATGGTGAAATCGATCTATATTTCGACCATTTATCTTTACCCAATTGGATAGAAAATAGTTGTTTACCATCTTGGTTTACTCTCTGAAGACCACCAATAACTGCATCATCTATCCCACTTGATATTTCATCATAAAACACCTGCAAGTAATCTGGGTTTATATAATCATCACTATCGATAAACATGATGAATTCACCTTTTGCAAGCTTGATACCTTCATTTCTAGTATAGGCTGCACCTTTATTTTCTCGACTCAAAGTTCTAATATTTGGAGAAAATTGTTGGTATTCATTCAATATTTTAAACGAATTATCCTTTGAACCATCATCAATTGCAATAATTTCAAATGATTTAAAACTTTGATTCAAAACGGAATCTATACATCTTTTGAGATATAATTCTGCATTATATACTGGAATAATGACACTAATCTTAGGCGCTTCTTTCACAATCTTATCCTTTATATATTTTAATAGAACCCATAGTTTTTCAAATAATTAAGATATTCATACTTTTATATTGTTATCAAACCTCGAGCACGCAAACTTTAACCATTCGTATCCTGACTCTTTTTATAAAAACGATTTAAACATTTCGCTAATCCGTTTGGCCAAAAGAGTTTAAACATCATGTAATCTTCCTTTGTTCGAGTATTGTCACTAATGGTATTACTCGTTTCAGAGTCTTCATGAATACGATGGCACATTAATTTTTTTGGAACATATACAAATCTGCCATCAAATTTAGCCAAATGGTACCAGGCAAGCCAATCTAGACTAACTCTCCATTCCTCATCAAATCTAAAGCCCTTAACCAATTCTAAATTATAAGTTACAGCAGGGCAACAAATTGGATTTCCAAAAGCAAGAATCCGATTTCTCCACCACTTAGTTTTAGGGAATAATGAGATTGTTTTTAACATTAATGATTTGATTTTTAGATTTGAAGTCGGTTTAATGACCTCTCCGTTTTTTTCTTCAAAATAATCAGAATAAAGAATGATAGCATCTTGATGCTTCTTTATCCTCTCTTGAATTTCCATTAAATAGGTTGGCTCATAATAATCATCTTGATGGGCTATTGTAGCATATTGGGTAGTAACAAAAGATAAAGCATTATTCCAATCTTTTCCAATCCCGCCACCTACAGTTGTATTAAACGGAATGGCATATTTTTGGCAAATACTTTCGATAAATACACTTGGAGTAGAAGTATACAAAATGATATTACTTTTTACGGTTTGGCTTAATAACGAGTTTATACAATCCTCTAAAAAAGGACTATCCCCATAAGCACAGATTACAAATGTATGATCATTCCACTGATTCATATTTTTGAATCTCCTTCCTTCTCATAATTACAAAGACAATCCAACTAGCAATGGTGTAAAACAACATAACAATAACAAAACTAAGCCCTGCTCCAAACAAGCCAAACTCCCTCATCACTATAGGCGTAAGAATATTCGTCAATAACGCCATTGCGACATAAACATAGAGTAGATAGACTTGTTTCCTCAATATAATTAAAAAATCACCTATGACAGAAGCTATAGAATATAAAAAGCCGGAAAGCACTAAAATAGTAAGTAATAAACTATAATTTGATAAATCAATACCACTTATAATATTTAAAATAGGAACCCCTATCAAATAGGCTAGTATTGATACAACCAGTCCCAAAATCATAAGTAATAATAAAATCTTACGAATCATAGCATTAAATGTATAAAATCTTTTTTCTGACCATTGTTTTGCCAAATCGGTTATTAACGGTCTCAGTGCTAATACAAATAAACTCATAAAGAAAACAGGCATGAATAGAATACTGAAATCCCTTTGAGCACCTTCACGTAATACGCCCTCTACTAGCAATTTATCAATCACTTGTTTTGGATAATTCAATACATATACCAATAAAAAGCCGTTGACAAACAATGGAAGGCAAGTTTTCATGATGCTAATTGATTGCTTAAATGTAGCAGATGAAATCTGATTAAAAGGTATCGTTCTTATTTGTTTGGATTGGATGTAATCACCCCCAAAAACAAAAAGAACATTAAAAAAACATAAACAAATTAAAGAAAAAATTAAAGAATTTGAAAGTAACAAACTAATTAGGAGAATGATTGTGCTTAAACTATAACGAAGCACCATTAATTTCCCTGCAATATCTAAACGTTCATGTTGTTGAAATAATCCTTGGAATAAATCAGAAAAAGCATCACATGAACGATAAATAACTGTTAGAATGATAATTAAAAATAAATCCCCTTTTCCAACATTATTTCCACTAAAAAATAAATACGGAAATAGTGAAACTAACATTAAACAAACTGTAATAACCCTAGTTAGCCAATATTCCAAATACGAGTACGTTTCTTTCAAATCAGTCGCCTGATAATTTCTAACTTGAAAAATACCAATTACAACCCATAGGTTTCCAATTGCATAAGCCAAACTAAAATTATCAGCATCACTTGCGGAAGTATAACGAGAGACAATAATCAAATACAATATTGAGACTGCAGCTGCTGCTATATTTCCTGCAAAATTCCAAAAATAAATACTCCTATTTACTTTATTGTTCATTTTCATTCTCACTTCTTAATAAAGCAATCGTTTGTGACAATTTCTTAATCTGTACTGATTGTTTTGATACAGTACGAGTTAATGAAAAAATTAAAAATATTAATAAAAATGTACTTAATAAAAAAATAAAGTTACTTAGTGTCTGAATACCAAGAAATAAAGATATTGCTCCAATCAAATTAGGAAACCAAATGACTGGCAACGATAGCAAACAAAGAATGAGCCAAGAAATGACATTTCTCAGTTCAACGACTTTCTTTGCAACTAGGCGTAGAATATAAACGATAAAAATAATTACAATAAGGGTTAACCAAATATTTAACATGTTATTTCTTATATCCTCCACCAATTCTAGCCAATAGCATTGCCATTGTCACTTTGATCATATAGTAAACAGACTTGCTTAATGTGATGGACGATTCTCCGTGTTCTCGTTCATTCATTAATACAGGCACTTCTGCAACGGAATAGCCTGAGGTTAAGAGGGACACAATCGTCTCTGGTTCTGGATAATCACTTGGATATTGTTTAGCAAATTCTTCAATCACCTTTCGATCAGCCACTCGCAATCCTGAGGTTGGATCTGTTACCTTTTGACCGGTTAAAATCTTAATTAATTTTTCAAAAAATGAAATTCCAATCCGTCGCGCGAAGGAGGATTGGAAACCTTGATTTTCAATGAAACGAGAGCCAATCACCATATTCACATTCTTCTCTTGAAGGACTTGAAGCATCTTTCTGATAAATTCAGGATTATGCTGACCATCTCCATCCACTTGAACAGCATATTGATAGCCATTTTTAACTGCATATTGATAACCAGTCTGGACAGCACCACCAATTCCTAAATTAATCGGTAAATCGATAACGTTAAAGTTGTTATTGCGACAAATTTCAAGTGTATGATCTGTAGAACAATCATTGATAATGACATAATCAAATTCAGGTGTATGTTCTTCAATCATCTTGATTGTTTTTTCAATATTTCCACTCTCATTATAAGCAGGAATAATGATCAGTAATTCTGAATTTCTCAATCCTATTGTTTTCCCTTCTAAGCATATCACTTCATTATACAATAATCAGTGCATATTTTCTACTTTATACTGTCCCCTCCCCCTTTTCATGGTATAATAGAGTGAATCGATTACGGAAGGACACCTTATGTTAAAGCTGGGAATTATTGGTACGAGTTGGATTTCACATGAATTTATTACAGCTGCTCATCAGACAGGCCACTATCACTTGCATGCTGTGTATTCGAGAAAGATGAAGACAGCTCAAGAGTTTTGTGAGCCTTATGGGGCGGTCTCTTGCTACACGGATTTCATCGACTTCTTAGACAGTGAGCTGGATGTGATTTACATTGCTAGCCCCAATTCTCTTCATTTCGCTCAGGCCAAGCTTGCTATTCTGGCCAAGAAGCATGTCATCATTGAAAAACCGGCTGTGACCAAGCCTTCTGAATGGAAGGAACTGGTCAAGCTCGCTAAGGAGCACCAGGTCTATCTCTTTGAAGCTGCCAGAAATTACCAAGAAGCAGCATTTCAAGTAGTTAAAGACTTCCTCTCTAATCAGGAAATACTGGGCGCCAACTTCACCTTTGCCAAATATTCTTCCAAATTGCCAGCCCTTCTTGCAGGTGAGATGCCCAATATTTTCTCAGATGTCTATGCAGGTGGAGCTTTGATGGATCTGGGTGTCTACTGCCTCTACTTGGCGATTGGCTTCTTTGGAGAACCGATCTCCAGTCACTACACCGCTCAGCAATTACCCAATTCGGTTGATCTCTATGGTCAAGGTGTCTTGATTTATCCAGAGTTTCAGGTTGCCATTCAGGCAGGGAAAAATATCACCAGCCATCTACCTGCTGAAATCTACACCAAGACTGGAACGCTGACTCTCAATGCTGTAGCAGCCATCAACCAGGCTCGCTTCGTCAGCCATTCTGGGGAAGTTATCGACCTTCCGATCCAGTCCTGCCCGCACCAAATGCAAGAAGAGGCGGAAGCCTTTGCCCTTGCCATCGCTCATCAAAAGCCAGCTGCTTATCTTGAATGGTTACAAACAGCTGAGCAGGTCCATGAAACCCTCTACCAGATGCGTCAAAGCGCTGGAATACAATTTAAGGATGAAAAAGAATGAAAGAACAATTTCCACAAAGCTGGAAAGACCAGTTAGAAACACTCGGATTTGATACATTCACTGAAATTCAGGAACAGATCTTCTCCCCTATCTATGAAGGAGAAAATGTCCTCGGGATCAGTCCTACCGGTACTGGTAAGACACTCGCCTACCTCTTTCCGAGCTTGCTCAAACTCAAACCGAAGAAGGCCCAACAACTCTTGATTTTGGCTCCTAATACAGAATTAGCAGGACAAATTTTTGATGTCACCAAACAATGGGCAGAGCCTCTCGGTCTCCAGACACAACTCTTCCTTTCAGGATCTAGTCAAAAACGGCAAATCGAACGCCTCAAAAAAGGACCCGAAATCCTGGTTGGGACGCCTGGTCGGATCTTTGAACTGATCAAGCTGAAAAAGATCAAAATGATGAATGTAGAAACCATCATTTTAGATGAATTCGACCAATTACTGAGCGATTCTCAGTACCACTTCGTCGACAAAATCAGCCACTATGCTCCCCGTGACCACCAATATATCTATATGAGCGCCACAGCCAAGGTCGATCCTGACCAACTAGAGGAAAATACTCTTCGCGTTACGGTTGATGGAGTTTCTTTGGATAATATCCAACATTTTTATATGCAAGTGGATAAGCGGGACAAGGTTGAATTGCTCCGCAAACTCGCCTACGTCGAAGATTTTCGTGGTCTGGCTTTTTTCAATAGCCTGTCTGATCTGGGTAGTGCTGAAGAAAAACTACAATACCGTGGTGTTGAGGCCGTATCGCTCGCAAGCGATGTCAATGTCAAATACCGCAAGGTCATTCTGGAACGCTTCAAAGACCATCAGCTGACCCTCTTGCTGGCCACCGATTTGGTCGCTCGTGGCATCGATATTGAACATCTTGAGTGTGTGATTAACTACGATATTCCTCGTGATGTGGAGACCTATACCCACCGTGCCGGTCGAACAGGACGAATGGGGCGTGAGGGCTATGTAATCACCTTTATCACCCACCCAGAAGAACTCAAATCCTTAAAAAAATACGCTTCTGTACGTGAACTGGTTTTAAAAAATTCTCAACTCTTTTTAAATGAATAAGAAAATCCTCTGCTAGTGAATGAACTGCAGAGGATTTTTACGTTAATTTCCATTGTAATAAATGCGATGACTTTCAAGTTGATAATCCAACAATTCATCCACCGTTACAAAGGTATAGCCTTGTGATTTGAGGTAGTCAAGGACGGTCGGTAGAGCGTCAATCGTGGTTTGATGGATATCATGCATGAGGATAATCGAACCCGGTTTGACTTCTTTTTTCACTTCATTGAGAATAGCCGTCGTATTATGCGTCTTCCAATCTAGGCTATCCACATCCCACATGATGAAGGATTGGTCGACACCGTATTGGATGGCACTATTGATGGCTCCATACGGAGGACGGGTAATCTTGGTCTGCACACCTGTCGCTTTTTGAATAGCTTCTTGGGTATCCAAGATCTCTTTTTTAGCATTATCCAAGCTCAATTTTGGCAACTGAGGATGATCCCAGGTATGGTTCCCGATTTGATGACCTTCTTTGCGGACTTGCTTAGCAATATCCGGATTCGCGCTGACATTTTTTCCAACCATAAAGAAGGTAGCTTTAGCATTGTATTTCTTTAAGATGGCCAGCGCCTGAGGAGTCGTGGTTGGATCTGGTCCATCATCAAAGGTCAGGGCAATCATCTTACGGTGGCGTTCTTCTATATAGGATTCGTAAGAAGCTAGATCATCAGGAAGCAAGCGCTCTGTATCAATCACGTCGTAGAATTTAGACAAGGGAACAGTAAAGGTATCGTCTCCCTTAACCTTGGTTGGAAATGGAATAGTGAAAATTCCTTTTTCATATTGGAATTCCCATTGGCTCAAATCCAACTCTGAGAAGTGGGCAACCATTTGATCAATGCTTTCCTCATCCAGCTGACGAAAGGCTAGATTCCCCCGTAATTCCTCCAAAAAGATCTGTTTGGCTCCATCTGGATCCGCAAAAACCTGGCTGAGGGTCAAAGGGTTACTATCATCATCCAAGTAAAAGAGGGGCAACTTCACCGTCTCATCTTTGATGAATTTCCCTTTTTTGTACTGGTATTCAGCCCGTTTGATTTGGATAGGGTGATAACCAACAAAAGGCGCTTCTGCTTCTTCACTATGGTAGAAGGTCAAATGCTTTGGTTCTTTGGTTTTTTCATCGGATCCTAGACGCTGAAGGTCTTCTTGGATCTTCTCTTTCACAATCTCAACAGGCTGTCCATCTTTAGTAGGATAATAAGCCGTCACATAAGAAGTTCCTAAAATCCCTTCCTGAACTTGAACATCTTTCCCTTTTTCAGAGTTTTTCTCTAGTTGGGTGACCTTGGCAAACTGATCCTGATAGGCTTTTTGTTCACGAACCCTTTGAATCTTTTGATAGCCAATATACAAAAGACTCAGTAAAAGGAGATTTGTAATGATTAATAAAATAGTTTTCGTGTGTTTGAATCTCATAACTTTATTATAGCAAATTTCTCTCGAAAAAACATTCCTTTTTTGTAAATGGTTTCATAAAAAAGAGGGCGACTGTCGTAGCCGACAGCGGCCCTTGTTTTTAGTCCCTCTTATTTTAAGCGAATGACTTCTACCTTATACCCATCCGGATCTACAACGAAATAGTAATTCGGTTGCGTCCCTGGAAGACCTTTTGGTTCTGTCACTTCATAGCCTTTAGCCTTGTGTTCCGCATTCAAACCTTCTAGATCAGGAGTACTCAAGGCAACGTGAGCATAGCCATCTCCGATGACATATGGACCATGATCATAATTGTAAGTCAATTCCAGCTCATAGTCATCTCCAGGCAAGGCCAAATAAACAATCGTGAACTTGTAGTCTGGGAAATCTTTCCGACGTTTTTCTTCAAAACCAAAAGCATCTTGGTAAAAAGCGATTGATTTTTCTAAGTTTTCCACACGAAGGCAAGTGTGCAACATTTTTGAACTCATAGGTATTCCTCTTTTCTATTTTTAAAAAATTATCAACGATTTTTTTTACGACTTTCCGTCTTAATGGATAATTTCACTTCAAAGATGGTCCCTTTTGGTTTATTATCTTTGACTTGAATGGCCCCTTTGAAGGCTTCTACAATCTGCTTAGCGAGGGATAACCCCAAACCAAATCCACCTTTTTGACGGGTTCTGGCCTTGTCCACGCGGTAAAAACGATCAAAGATCCGTTTCTTATCCTCATCTCGAATCCCTGGACCATTATCCAGCACCCTCAGAAGTAGATTTTTGTCCTTCAACTGGACTTCAAATTGGATCTCGCCATCTTCATCGGTGTACTTCAAGGCATTGTCATAGAGAATGGTCATCAATTGCTTGAGGAGCGTTCTATCAGAACAAATGACTTTGTCCACCTGATTGTCTCCTTGGAAGAGTTTGCCATTTTCTTCCGCAATGATCTCAAAATTGGAGAAGGTCTGATCGAAAAAGCTTGGTTCGATATCTTCCATCTCCGGCTTCAAGCCGTCATCTCTTCGGGCAATGTTAAGAAGGTTAGTGGTTAAGAGCTTCATATTTCGAACTTCATCCAAGCTGGATGCAATATTCTCACTCGATTCCATAATGGTCGCTTCAGGCTTTCTAAAAAGCGTTTCGAGGCGATTTTGCAGAACTGCTAAAGGCGTCCGCAACTCATGGGAAGCATTTTCCACGAAAGCCTTTTGTTTTTGCATACTCTCAAGAAGGGGCTTGACGCTGAGACGTGCTAGGAAGAGACTAGCGAATAAGGAGATTCCCCAGAAGCAGATCATGATGAGGGCGATTTGACTTTCGTGCTCTTCACTGGTCTGCTCTAGCTGACTGATATTGGTCATGACAACCGCATACTTGATGTCACTATCACTTTCATCATCAGATAAACTCAACTCTGCCATATAGGCCCGGTAACTTTCTTTTTTCCCATAGCTATTTGTAATTTGAAGCTGGGAAACCTTGTTGAGGAGCTTTCGACCAAACGTCACCGTTTTGAAGTTTAAAAACCCATTACCGGTTGTCAAGTTTTCATATTTTTTATTGAGCAAAACAACAGTGGTATTGGATGTGACATCCCCTTTAGGTTCTGATTTATCATGATCTGGGATCATCATCTCATGATCATTATCATCTCCTTTGGTATTTGACTGTCGCTGGTCTCGATAAGCAATCGCTACAAGCGAGTAGGGATCCTGACTGAGAGTCTTGAGGTTTTCATCGACCGTTGTATAGAGACTCGAGCGCATGACCTGGATGATAATCAGGGTCATGGCTGAGAATATCAAAGTAAAGAGCCCAAAATATCGGATGAAGTAGGAAAAATCATCTTCCCCGACGGTTTTCTTAATTCTGGTTAGCATCTTTTAAGATATACCCCACACTGCGCAATGTTTGCAAGTTCTCAACGAAATCAGTACCTTTTAATTTCTTACGGATTTTTGAAACATAGACTTCAACCACTGAGATGGTCGTATCACTGTCAAAGCCCCAGAGACGATCGAAAATCTGTGTTTTTGGAAGGATGACATTTTGGTTTTGAAGGAAGTAGACCAAGAGATCAAATTCCTTCCCAAGAAGTTCCACTTCCTTATCGTCCACGTAAGTCGAATTAGTGGATAAATTAACCTTCAAATTGCCATAATTGAGGGTATTTTCATTGACCTTTCCTGAGCGCTTCAAGAGGGCTTGAATCCGCATCTTAAGCTCTTCTAGGTAGAAAGGCTTAGTGAGGTAATCGTCTGCCCCTAGCTCAAATCCGTGTCCCTTGTCATCCAGACTTTCTTTGGCTGTCATGATCAAAACAGGGGTTGTCACGCCTTTTTCACGCAATTCTTTCAAGACATGGAAACCGTCTTTTTCAGGAAGCATGAGGTCCAGCAAAATCAAATCATAGATCCCGCTTTCTGCTTCGTAAAGACCTTCTTCTCCATCAAAGACCTGCATGACATCCGCAAAATCATCTAAAAAATCAAATACTGAATTTGATAAACCAAGGTCATCTTCGACCAATAGAATTTTAATCATTGTCGTATCCTCTTCTCTTTCGTGAGTGAGTCTTTCTAATCTATTCTTAACCATTATAACACGACTTCCCTTCATTTCCTATAGTTTAGAACTTGGTTTTATGATCAAATTCAGCCTGCCTGAGGAAGGCTAATTCTATGAGTTTGTCGTGTTTTCTTTGTTACTTTGACTGTCACTCGTCTTGTTTTTATTTTTTGAATTCTTCTTATTGGACTTTTTAGAGGAACCTTGGTTCCCTTCTTGTCCGCCAGATTGGTTCATGCCATTATCTGGACCATTCCCTTGTGGGCCACCATTGCCTTCTTGTGGCATCTGACCAGGTCCGCTACCTTGGCCTTGGCCACCACCTTGTGGGCCACCGCCTTGAGGACCGCCATCCTGTGGGCCACCATTTTGCTGGTTTCCTTGTGAAGCATGGCCATTTTGACTATTTTGTTGCTGATTAGATCCTTGGTTTTGACCCGTTTGGACCGGTTGAGAAAATTGTTGATTATTGGAAGATTGTGAGGCGATGACACCGACACCAAAGCCACTTCCAGCACCAACCAACAATCCACCAACGGCTGCCATGCCAATCCACCACTTAGGACTTCGTTTGAGGACAACCATTTTTTCTTTGGATTCTTGCGTTTCGACTACTTGTTTTGTTTCTTTTTGATTCATCTTTTTACCTTTTATCTTTTTGTACAAGTACTTGTCTTTTAAAATTTAAAGGGAGCTCGATCCTTTAGTAAGGCGATTATACTTCGGGAGTCTTAAGCCTGCCTAAATTTTTACTTAAAAAATCCTAAAACAAGCGTGGGCTATTGACAGGTTGAGCTCCTTATTGTAGAATAGTTACCATAAAATAAATCAGAGGTTAACTGTTATGAAGAAAATCTTTCCCTTAGTTCTCATCTCCATTGGAGTGGCCATGATCTCCGTCCTATCTCAATTCACCATTCCCTTTGGACCAATTCCTTTGACCCTACAGACACTCATGATCGGGATCATCGGGACCATCTATAAACCCAGCCATGCCTTTGTCACAGTCTGTCTTTACCTGCTTTTAGGCTTCTTAGGTTTTCCAGTATTTGCCGGAGGTGCTGGTGGTGCTTCGCATTTCCTTGGTCCTACTGCTGGTTTCCTCCTCTTCTTCCCATTCCGAGCATGGATCACGTCTCTATTTACCAATGCTAAATCCAGCATTTTCACTATCTTTTTGGCCAATCTCCTCAGTAGTGCTCTCCTCTTTGTGTCAGGAGCTATCGGCTTTATGCTGGTCACGCATACCGATCTCCAAAAAGCATTTGCTTTGGTCGTTGCTCCCTTTATCCTTGCCGACCTCATCAAACTGGTCATCATCACGATCACCAGCAAGGCGATTTTTGCCAGCCTCAAACACCACTGGTATTTCAAATAAGATTCAAAGGGCTTAGCAGATATATTAAAAAAAATCAACATCTGAACACAGATGTTGATTTTTGTTATAGGGATACATGTATAAATCTTTTCAATTGAACTCCTTTTAAAGAGAACACTGTTTTAATGATGAAAAACATAGATCCTCCTTCCTTTATTTTTCCTTATAAAGAACTCTCAAGATCAGTAACTGTGTTAGCAAAATCCAGATGATCAGAATAGTGAAGTCAAAAAATGAGACGGGACCATGACTATAGACACAAGCTCGTAGGAGGTTGACAGAAGGGACAAATGGAAGAACATGGTAGAGATGGTTTATCCAATCTGGAAGACGACTTGCAGGGTACATGATTGGAGAAAACATCAAACCAATCATAAGAATCAACTGAGACATCAGCGTGACAATATTGGGAGAAAAAGTATAAGCAATGGCAAATCCAAGACTGATCATCGTAAGACAGATCAGAAATAGAATGAAAACAGCCAGAACAGATACATTTAGGCGGACAGAGAAACGAAAATAGCCCAATATAACAGAAATGAACACTCCAGGCAAAATAGCAATCATCCACATCCAAAGATCTGCTAAGGAAATCAGAATTCGTGGTATTGGAAGGGCTCGTACGTAGTCTACATGTCCTTCTGACTTCGCATTTGCTATAACAGGAGATGAGATCGTACAGCCAATAGAAATAATTCCTATCAGAACTGAACCAGAAGAGAGATAGTAGGCAGCTGTCGTATCAATCTCACCGATCACTAGTGGATAACCAAAAAGAAGTGAAATGGATAACAGAACCTGAGCTAGCGTAAAGAGTAGAAATAGATCTTTTTGACGAAGATAGTTCCAACGAAGTAAGTAAAAGAATTGAGTCATATCAGTTTGTCAACTCCTCTCTATAAAGATCTGAAATGGATATGTTTTTCTGAGTAAGTGACAGATTTAAAATATTCTTTCTATCCAATTCCTGCGTGATTTTTGGTAGCAGTCTCGTTAACTCCTTCTCTTCTATTTCAATACGACAAATTGAACCGTTGATAATGGTGTAATCTTGAAATAGAGCTAAGCTATCTTCATTCCTAAACTCAAAAGATATTTGGTACTGTTTTTGATAGGTTATTTGCTGAACTGGTCCTGATTTGATTAACTTCCCATGGTTAAATAAGGCATAGTTGTCTGCATATTTTTCAACTTCCAAGAGATTATGCGTCACGATAATAATGGTATGACCTTTATGCGCCAGCTTCTGTAATAATTGCCATTGTTTTTCACGACGTATTGGATCAACATCATTCGTGGGTTCATCAAGAAGAATGATGGTCGGAGATCCGATTAAAGCCATTGCAAAAGAGGTCAGACGCTTTAAACCACCTGAAAGGTCCTTTCCTTGTTTTGCCCGGTACTCCTTAATTTCTAAGTCGGTTAAGAGCTGATCCATTTCTTTTTGTAAATCTAAGGTGTTTAACTCTCTCATTCTTCCAAGCATTTCTATGTTTTGTTCCACCGTCAATTTCTCAAGTGGTGCATACTGTTGCGACATATAGCTCATCATTGAGCGAGCTTGTTTACGATTCTGTACAAAAGAAATATCTCCATAGCATACATCTCCTTTATCGGGTTTGGTAAAACCAATCATTTGATTTAAGAGGGTGGACTTACCAGCACCATTGTGTCCTAAAAAGGCTGTAATTTTAGCAGCTTCTATTTCTAAGGAAATATGGTTATTAGCAAAATGTTGCTTATCGAATGATTTTGTCAAATCTTTAATAGTCAGTGTCGCAAATGTCTTCATCTTATCACTCAAAACTGAGAAGATTGTCCCAGCTTCCTTCATTTTTGATAAGATTATTGTATAATAAACATATGACTTTCCATGGTTTACGTCATGATTTACCATTTAAGTGTCATAATTAGCCAACTCAATTTGATAAGGGGGACTTATGTTAAACGTCGTTATTTGTGATGACTCAACTAGAGATGCTAGTCAGTTAGAACAGTATTTACTTTCTTACGACAAGGTTCCTGTAGAAACAAAACTATATACAAATCCACAAAAAATGCTAGAACAGTTAACAAGGGATACACATTGTGTTTTTTTGGATATTGATATGCCACAAATTACTGGAATTGACCTTGCACGTGAAATTCGTCAGTTCAATCCTTTTATCCCCATTATTTTTGTGACCAGCTATCGAGATTACATGGAACAAGTATTTGAAGTACAGACTTTTGATTACTTAGTAAAACCCATTGAACCCCAAAGGTTAAATAAGGTAGTAGATAGGATCTTGCGTTATTTAGATCTAGGACAAACCATCTTTAACTTCTCATTTGGAAAACAAAGTTACTCTATTCCTTTAAGTGACATTACCTATTTTGAAAAAGATAAGCGTTCCGTTTTTATTTACACACTAGCAGATACCTATAAGTCCTTACTGAAAACTCAAGAAATTTTAGATAAACTGCCTGATTATTTTATTCAAATTCATGCTTCTTATATTGTAAATCCCAAATATATAAAAGATTTTGATGCGAAAACAGTAACTATTTTGCTAAATGGAACCGAGGAGCATTCACTTCCAATTAGTCGTAAGTTCCAGTCTTCTTTTAAAGAAAAATACTATAACTATCTCAGTGAAAGGAATTTCTAATGCTAATAGGATTGCGGATCATTAGTATCTTGTTTGACTTATTTCTGGCAAGTGTTTTATTTTATAGGCCAAATTCCAAAAGTAAACATTCAAAAGAGACACTTTTAGTCCTTTGTTGTTGCTTTCTTCTTCATGTGGCTTTTGTGTTTATATTTTTAGAAAGTCGCGTTTTTTTAGTGAGCAATCTCCTTCTTAGTATTGTAGAATCCTCTCTTGTAGGACTCTATTTTGGCTACCCCTTTCGTGATTCTTCCTTTTGGATATTCTTACAGACAAGCCTGACATTATTAGCAGGAGCTGTTCTCAATCAAGCTATCCAACTTTTTCTTCCACTGTCAAAAGTATCGAAAAATTTAGGACTGATTAGTGGTTACCTTGCCATTAGTTTTCTTTTTTCAACCATCATAACACTTGTTCTTCGACAGTTATTTCGAACACATCAAAAGTTAGGCATGGCAACATCTAAAAGAAATTGGCTGTATCAATTTATTGTGCCGATTTTATCGATTATTTTTGCCTTTACTGTATCAGCTATTCAAGGGCAAGTATTTGGACCAGATTATCTTTCTGTCATTTCACTCTTGTCTCTTATTGTATTGTCGTTTTCCTCGCTTTATTTTACTCTACATCTTTCTCAACAACAGCACACTTATTATCAAAATAAATTAGATAAAGAACAGCTTCAATTCCAATTAAGAGAAACACAACAGTCTCAAGAGGAATACCAACGATTGCAAAGTCTTCGGCATGACTTAAAAAATAAACATTTAACTCTGTTGGCACTTCTAGAAGAAAATCCAGATGAGGCTAGAAAGTATCTTCACTCGTTAACTGATAGTATTTCAGGAAAACAAACCTTTTACTCCAAAAATCCAACAATTAATTTTTTACTAAATCAAAAACTGCACGATGTGGAAGATGAAATTGAATTGGAAATTGACTGCTTTGTCCCTCAAGAATTATCTATTCAGCCTGATATTCTAGCTGTTATTTTAGGAAATTGTTTAGATAATAGTATTTCAGCCTGTCTTCGATTAACTGATAAATCGGAGAGAACCTTGGCTCTAAATATACGTTATTTTCAACAAAACCTATTTATTTCGATCAACAATACCTTTAATGAACAAGAACAAGAGACTCGTAAAACACGTCAAAGAGATGGTTGGGGCTTACGAAACGTTGATGCTCTAGTACAAGAATACCAAGGAACTATCAAGCGTTTCAAAGAAAATGGCCACTATCGAACGGAGATTCTCTTACCAAGTCCAATAAACTAATGATCCTTCTCCTTTGATATCCAATACAAATGATTCATTGAAAAACAAAAGATGCTACAGAATAAATTCTGTAGCATCTTTTATAAATTTATTTCATTTATTTCGTCGCAAGGATAGCGGCTTCTACTGCTGCCTTTTCCCGTTGGATCAAATCCACACGTGCTGCGATCTCCTTGATACCCATGCTGATGTTTCGGCTGATCGCCATATCATCCAATTGAGGCTCAAAGAAGGCCTTGTATTCATTCAAGCGTTCACGGGTCTTGAAACAGTTAGCTGGGTAGATGACAAACTTATCAAAGCTCATATCACCACCGAGGGCTTTCTTGATCCAATCCCAGTTTTCACGCGCCCAAGTCCAAGTTCTACCTTGGGTAAAGTCATCATGCAAGAAGTTGTAGTACCAGCTCATAGCCAAATCCTGAGGTTTCACCACATCCTTGTTCTTCCACTCCTTCAATAGAGCTTCCAAAGTTTCCTCATCCTTGGTATAAGAAAGTGCAGCCGCCAATTGGCGTTTAAAGTTTCCATCCACTGTCTTCACATAGGTATCTAGGTATTGTTGGCTAAGCTCCTTGGTTTCCTGGTGCTTGATTTGGTTGACCAAGATTTGCAAGCGAATGGCAGCTGGAAGTTTTTCCAAGTCATCTGCATGCGCTTCAAAGATAGCGCTCGCTTGAGCTTGTGCTGCTTCATCATTGGCCTTAATCATGTTAGCAATCATTAGCTGACGAACTTTTTCGTCTTCTTCTGTTTCACCAGGCTTAGCCTCCAGACCCAAGCGTTCAAAGTTGTAACGGTTCAAACGTTTCAACAACTCATGGAAGGCCACTTCTGTTTCAGTTCCCTCATCCACAAAGAGACTGATTCCGGCTAAGACGCTCGAAACAGCTGAAACAACCAAGTAGGAACTTTCTTCTGTCAAGTGTTCAATCACTGGCAAAAGGCTTGCATAAGAAATTTGACCGCTTTCCGCTAAGAGACGGCGTTCTTGAACCACTTGCAATTTCGAAGTGCTATCCAAGCTAGCAAGTTCAGCAAGGATGTCTTCCAACAATTCCCCACGGTAATCACTGATATAATGAGCCGTATTTTCTGTATTGAAGCGAAGAGCTCCGGTATTAGCTTGTTTCAAGGCACTATAGTTTGGAATTTCTAAGACTTCTGTTTCCAAAGTATCTGGAATACCTGTCCAGTTGCTGTTCAAAGGAACAACCCACTTGCGACCTTTTTCTTCTCTTTCTCCGATGAAGAACTGCTCTTGACGGATGATCAAGGTATCGTTTTCCACAGAAGCTGAAACAACAGGGTATCCTGGTTGCTCCAACCAAGAATCCATAAAGGCTGCGACATCACGACCTGAAGCTTGCCCAAGAGCATCCCAAAGGTCACGACCGATAGTATTGCCGTATTGGTGTTTTTCAAAGTAGATCTTCAACCCTTTACGGAAGGCGTCATCGCCTAACCAGCGGCGAAGCATGTGCATGAGACGGCTCCCCTTGGCGTAAACGATTGCTGGGTCAAAGAGGGTGTTGATCTCATCAGGGTGTTTGACTTCCACATGGACGGATTGAACGCCATCTGTAGCATCGCGTTTCAAGGCAGCAGGCACACCGGTTGTTTGGAAGTCTTCGAAGATATTCCAGCTTGGTTCGATAGCATCTAAGCTGACATATTCCATCATATTGGCAAAACTTTCATTCAACCAGAGGTCATCCCACCATTTCATGGTCACGAGGTTTCCGAACCATTGGTGAGCCAATTCGTGAGCCACCACCAAGGCCACTGTTTGACGGCTTTGGGCAGTCGAGTTTTCATCTACAAGGAGATAAACTTCACGGTAGGTTACCAAGCCCCAATTTTCCATCGCTCCTGAAGAGAAGTCTGGAAGAGCGATATGAAGGGATTGAGGGATTGGATACTTAACGCCATAGTAGTCTTCGTAGAATTCAATAGCACGAACGGCAATATCTAATGAGAAGTCCAAATTTTCTAATGGGTGAGCTTTTGTTGAGTAGACTCCGACAAGGGTTCCATTCTTAGTCTTAGCTGTCACTCCTTGGAGGTCTCCAGCCGCAAAGGCCAAGAGGTAAGAAGACATGCGAGGAGTTGTGTCAAACTTCCAAATACCTGTTTCTTTACGGTTTTCCACATCAATTTCAGGCATGTTTGATAGGGCAATTTCACCTTCTTCTTGGTCAAATTTCAAAGAAAGATCAAATGTTGCTTTAGCTTCTGGCTCATCCACACTTGGGAAGGCTTCACGCGCAAAATGGCTCTCAAACTGAGTAGAGAGGACTTCCTTCTTCACACCATCAATACTGTAGTAAGATGGGTAAATCCCTGTCATATTGTCTGTGATCTTACCAGAATAGGTCAGAGTAACTGTCACTTGACCTGTGCTTTCCAATTCAACATAAACCGCTTCATTGGCCTCATCAACCGTAAATGGACGAGCTTGACCTGCTACTTCTACTGTTTCGATGGTCAAATCCTTTTGGTGAAGCGAGATCTTGTCCGCCTTGGCTTGACCTGTGATCACCACACGACCGCTAAAGGTCTTGGTTTTACGACTTAAATCCAAAAACACTTCGTAATGTTCTGGAACGAATGTTTCTACAAAATGTGCAACTGCTTGCATAATTTCCTCCTTTAAATGTTTCATGCTTTCCCAATCAAAAGCCCTAATAAAACTATTTTATCACAAAGTTAAGATAAAAGAAAAGACAAGCATTAGAATGCCCGTCTGATATCGAAAAGACTCCATGATCTTACATTTCGATAATTTTACCTGTTTCGAAGTAAACCACCCATTCACAGATGTTTTTTGCATAATCTCCGATGCGTTCCAAGAAGTTGATCACTTGGAAATAATCCCGTCCGGTCACGATGGACTCTGGATTTTTCCGAATTTCTTCTGTTGCTAATTCTTGGATGCTATCGAAGTAATGGTTGATGACTTCGTCTCGTGAAGCAACTTCATAGGCCAAATCCACATCGCCTTTGAGGTAAACATCTAGTGTCGCTTCGACAAAATCTTTGACTTCACGGCCCATCTTGCTGATCTCTTCCTCAACAGATTGAATACGGACTTCCCCTTTCATGCGAATGGTTGCCTTGGCAATTGATACTGCGTGGTCACCCATCCGCTCTAAGTCAGAGACCGCTTTTAAGACAGTCATCACGACACGAAGGTCTTGTGAAACGGGCTGTTGAAGGGCAATAATCTCAAAGGATTTACGCTCTAATTTCACTTCGTAGTCGTTGATCTCCGCATCATCTTCGATGACCTGGCGGGCCAATTCACGGTCATGGGTCACGAAAGCACGGACCGTACGGTTGATCTGACTCAACACTTCATTTCCCATTGCATAAAACTGGTTATGCAACTTCTCTAAATCTTCTTCAAATTGAACTCGTAACATTTTATTTTCTTCCTATCCAAATTTACCAGAGACATAGTCCTCTGTTTCTTTCTTAGCTGGGTTCATGAACATTTCATTGGTGTCATTGTACTCAATCAAATCGCCATCCAAGAAAAAGGCTGTTTTATCGGAAATCCGACTCGCTTGCTGCATGGAGCGGGTCACCAAAAGCATAGTGTAACGGTCTTTTAGTCCATACAGTGTTTCTTCAATCTTACCAGCTGAAATCGGATCCAGCGCTGAAGTTGGTTCATCCAAAAGAATAATCTTTGGACTGGTCGCAAGAACCCGCGCCACACAAACCCGCTGCTGCTGACCACCGGAAAGTCCGATAGCTGAATCATGCAGTCGATCCTTGACTTCATCCCAGATGGAAGCGCGTTTCAATGAGGTTTCAACTGTCTCATCTAAGACAGCCTTATCCTTGACACCATTAATCATCAATCCATAAGTCACATTATCATAAATGGACATTGGGAAAGGATTGGGCTGTTGGAAGACCATTCCGATTTCCTTACGCAATTCAACCGTATCGGTCCGGGGTCCGTAGATATTATGTCCATTGTAGAGGATGGTTCCTGTGGTGGTGACCTCATGGTTGAGGTCGCCCATACGGTTAATGGCTTTTAAAAGGGTAGATTTCCCTGATCCTGAAGGACCAATCAAGGCTGTGATCTCCTTTGGAGCAAAATCCAAGGAGACGCTATTTAAAGCCTTCTTTTTATTGTAATAAACCGACAAGTCCTTGACTTGCAAAATTGGTTCTGTCATTCTATTTTCCTTTTTGTTGTCATTTTACTTTATCCAAAGTGACCAGATACATAATCGTTGGTCGATTGCAATTTCGCATTTTGGAAAATATTCGAAGTCTTATCGTACTCGATAAGGTTTCCAAGGTAGAAGAAACCGGTATAATCACTAGCACGCGCTGCTTGTTGCATGCTATGGGTCACGATGACAATGGTATAATTCTTCTTCAACTCAAGCATGGTTTCTTCTAATTGCGCTGTCGCGATCGGATCAAGCGCTGATGCTGGCTCATCCATAAGTAAGATATCAGGCTTCACAGAGATGGCCCGCGCGATACAAAGTCGTTGCTGTTGGCCACCTGAAAGTGTCAGAGCTGATTTATGAAGGTCATCCTTGACCTGATCCCAAAGAGCTGCCTGTTTCAAAGAAGTTTCGACCAATTCATCCAAGACCTTCTTGTCTTTCACCCCCGCACGTTCATGCGGGAAGGTGATGTTTTTGTAAATCGATTTGGCAAAAGGATTCGGCCGTTGGAAAACCATCCCAATGTGCTTGCGCATTTCATAAACATTGATATCTGGACGATTGACATCAATTCCTTCATACCAAATTTCACCCGTTACACGCGCAATATCGATGGTATCGTTCATCCGGTTCAAACTACGAAGGTAGGTTGATTTTCCAGATCCTGAAGGACCGATCAAGGCTGTAATCTTATTCTTTTCAAACTGCATGTCGACGCCTTTAATGGACTCGTTCGTTCCATAATAGACATGTAAATCTTTGGTCGATAGGACCACCTTTTCTTCAGGAAAAGTAATGATGTGTCTCTCATCCCAATTGTATTTTGACATTTCTTCTCCTTTAAGCAGATGTTAGTTTTTTATGGAGGTAACTTCCGAGTTTGCGCGCTCCAAAGTTAAAGATCAAGATAAAGATCAAAAGAACGGCGGCAGAACCGGCTGAGACTTCGATCGAGTCTGGAATGGTTCCTTCACTGTTGACCTTCCAGATATGGACAGCCAAGGTTTCAGCCTGACGGAAGATCGAAATCGGACTGGTCACACTAAAGACATTCCAGTTTGACCAATCAAGGGCTGGAGCCGATTGACCTGCAGTATAGATCAAGGCAGCAGCTTCCCCAAAGATCCGTCCAGAGGCCAAGACGACCCCAGTGATAATACTTGGAAGAGCTTCTGGTACCACGACATGAATCACAGTTTCCCAGCGAGACAAGCCCAGAGCTAGACCTGCTTCGCGCTGTGTATGGTGGACGTGCTGCAAGCTATCTTCGATATTGCGGGTCATCTGTGGCAGGTTAAAGACGGTTAAAGCCAAGGCTCCTGAAATGATCGAAAATCCGTATTTGAACTGGACAACGAAAACCAAGTAACCAAAGAGACCTACAACGACAGATGGCAAAGAAGACAAGATCTCAATACAGGTACGAACCAAATTGGTCAAGCGACCTTTTTTAGCGTACTCAGAGAGGTAAATCCCAGCTCCAAGAGACAGTGGGAAGGAAATCACCAAGGTAATGACCAAGAGGAAGAAGGAATTATACAATTGAATTCCGATCCCTCCTCCTGCTTGATAAGAAGAAGATTTCCCAGTCAAGAAGTGCCAAGATACATGGGGCAAGCCACGGACCAAGATATAAAGGATCAATGAGGCAAGAATCGCAACGATGATCCCTGAAATAGCATACAGCACTCCTGTGGCAATTTTATCCATTCGTTTAGCGTGCATAGTTCTTCTTACCTCTTTCTTTCGTAATCAGTTTAATCACACTGTTAAAGGCAAGACTCATGAGGAGCAATACCAAGGCAAGTGACCAAAGAACATTGTTATTGACCGTACCCATGACGGTATTTCCGATTCCCATAGTCAAAATAGAGGTGAGGGTGGAAGCTGGTGTTGTGAGCGAGGTTGGTACCACTGCCGAGTTTCCGACCACCATCTGGATAGCCAAGGCTTCCCCGAAGGCACGCGCCATACCAAAGACAACCGCTGTAAAGATTCCTGAGCGGGCTGCCTTGAGCGTGACATGCCAAATCGTTTGCCAGCGTGTCGCACCCATGGCCATACTAGCTTCCCGGTAATGACGGGGCACAGCTCGGAGGCTATCGGTCGTCATAAAGGTGACAGTTGGCAGGATCATAACAAAGAGGACAAAAACCCCTGAGAGGATCCCAAAACCAGTCCCTCCAAAGAGACTACGGGTGAAAGGGACAACGACTTGAAGACCAATGAATCCATAAACAACTGAAGGAATCCCCACTAGGAGCTCAATGGCTGGTTGCAAGAAACGAGCTCCTTTAGGAGAGACTTCTGTCATGAAAACTGCTGCACCAATGGCAAACGGCGTTGCCAAGAGGGCAGAAAGCAAGGTTACAATAAAGGAACCTAGAATCATTGGTAGGGCTCCGAATTCCTTTGCAGCAGGATTCCAAGTACTCCCAAATAGAAAACTAAAGATATTGACTTTATTGACAAAGAAAGTCGATAAACCTTTTTGGGCCACGAAAATCAAAATCATGGCAACGACGACAACAATCAAACTCATACATAAAAAAGTAATGGTTTTCCCAAATTTTTCTAGGCGGGAGTTTTTTGATTTCGTCAGCATTTTTTTTGCTACTTCGTTCATTTTTTACCTAATTCTTTTATTTTTTTGACACATTCCCTTTTAAATCACGGGTTACTTTCATGTCATTGATCGGGATATAACCCATCTTGCCAACAACTTTTTGCTGAACCTCATCGGTCATCATGTAGTCAATGAATTTTTTAGACAACTCATTGGGTTTTCCTTTGGTATACATGTGTTCGTAGGACCAGATTGGCCAGTTATTGTTGACGACATTGGCTTTGATTGGTTGATAGCCATTGAGCTTCATGGTTTTGACACTGCTATCCAAGTAGGTAAAGGCCAGATAAGAGATGGCTCCTGGCGTTTGAGAAACGATGTTTTTCACCATTCCATTAGAGTCTTGCTCTTGGGCCTGCTTGGGTTGTTTGCCATCCATGATAATGGCATCAAAGACAGCACGGCTACCAGAACCAACTGCACGGTTCACAATCGTGATTTCAAGATCTGGGCCTCCCAATTGCTTCCAATTGGTATATTCACCCGTAAAGATCTTTCGCAATTGCTCCGTTGTCAAATTGTCGATTGAGATATTTTTATTGGCAATGATGGCTGTTCCTGCTACGGCTACCTGATGGTCGACCAGACTAGAGGCATCGATCCCAGATTTTTCCTCTGCAAAGAGGTCACTATTTCCGATGTCCACAGCGCCTGATTGAACTTGTGAAAGTCCTGTACCAGAACCTCCTCCTTGTACATTCACAATCTTACCAGGATGTTCTTCAATGTAGCGATCTACTACTCCTTCAACCAAGGGTTGTAAGGCAGTCGATCCGACAGCAGTGATGGATTCTCCGCGATTGATCCAAGAAGCACAAGCAGATAAACTTCCTGCTAATGCGATCGTTGCTAGTCCTAGGATCAGCTTTTTAGACTTTTTCAAATCATGTCTCCTTGATATTTCACTATTTCACTTATGATTTTGACAAGTTTTTTCAAAAAAACCTGTACTCCCACTATATCATAGAACGAGTTCTTTGCCCAGCATTTTACCTAAAACGAAGCCCCTTTGGATAGAAATTTTTCAGGGTCTGTCCGGTCACTTTGGCAAAGCCCAAACCATTGCCTTCGACAAGGACCTGGTACCATCCATTTGGATGCGTTTCCTTCAATTGAACCGTCTCTCCCGCCACATAATGAACAAAGTCTTCAGGCGTGATCGAAACGGTCTCTTTGACTTCACTCGGTCTCAATGCCAGGCCAAGGGCAAAACTAGGTTCAAATCGATTTTTCTTGAAGGTCCCTAGGTGCAAACCATTTCGGGCGATTTTTACTTTTCGCAAATCTGGTAAACCATGTGGAACCAAATACAGTTCGTCCCCAAAGGTTTCGAGGACTCCTTCCAGAGTAATCTTCAAGTGTTTCTTAGCAAACTCCTGCCACCATTTCTTTTGCTCCGCAGATAATTGGTCCTTTTTGGAAGGGATTTTGGCAGGACGATTCTCTCCTAGATAACGGAACTTAGCAACAAATTGGCCCTCCCCTTTAAAGAGATGAGGATACATACGCGCGGTTTCTGGGTAGTCAATGCCTTCTGCCATACCATTAATCTTCTCGATCGTTTCCAGCTCCAGATCATAGTTTTCCAAAAGCCAGGATACAATTTCTTCATTTTCCTCTGGAGCCCAGGTACAGGTTGAATAAACCAAGGAACCACCTTGGACCAACATCTTGAGGGCATCCTCCAGAATTTCTCTTTGAAGAAGACTACACTCTCGAGGATATTCGACAGACCAATAGTCCATGGCATCTGATTGCTTACGAAACATCCCCTCACCCGAACAAGGAGCATCTAATACAATCAGATCAAAAAATCCTGAGAAAACTTTTGCCAGGCGATCGGCTGACTCATTGGTTACCAATACATTTCGGGCACCGAAACGTTCGACATTCTCTACGAGAATTTTCGAGCGTCCCTTGTGGATTTCATTGGAGACCAAGAGTCCCTGATTGTCCAAATAAGACAAGAGTTGGGTGGTCTTTCCGCCAGGAGCTGCGGCCAAGTCTAAGACCTTCATCCCTGGCTTCGGCTGAGCGACTTGGGCCACTATCTGTGCAGCTGGCTCTTGCGAATAGACTAAACCCGTTGCGTGCTCGATGGATTTTCCTGAGACCTTTCCATAATGTCCCCAAGGGGTATTGGGAATCGGATCATCAAATGCTTTTTGAGTTTCTTTCAAAGGATTAGTCCGAAAGGCCGATACTGCTTCTTGCTCAAAGGTCGCAAAAAAAGCAGCAGCATCCTCACCTAGAAGATGCTGGTATTTTTCTTTAAAACCATTGGGAAAATTCATTTAACTTCTCCCTTTCTTAAGATAGGTTTGAATTTCTGTTAACTTCACTTTTGGAACCATCATAATGGGTTCCACTGACTGGTAATTAGGTTTATTTCCATTTAGATTTAAAACGGTATAGCCCAACTGTTCCCCCATGATCGCAGCTGCGGCATAATCCCAAGGCCAGATATAGCTAAAATAAGCTAGAATCCCACCTGAGAGAATTTTTGAAAAACTAATACCGGCACTTCCGTAGACCCGAATGCCAAGAGAGTCCATGCCAAGATCGGCCATTCCCCAGTCATTTTTCTCAAGCATACCGACATTTGACGCAATCAAAAGGTTTTCCAGAGGCTGATCTACAAAGGGCGTCAATTCAACCTCATTGCGATAAACTGGGAATTCTCCACCCCCGAAAAAAAGGTGATCCCGCATCACATCGTAGATCAGGCCAAACCGACCGATTCCGTCTTCGAAATAGGCCACCATGACCGCAAAATCTTCCTTTTGGGTCACAAAATTATTGGTCCCATCAATGGGATCAATCACCCAAACGGATCCTTCTGAAATCGGTGAACGAAGGCCATCTTCCTCCGCAAAAATCCGATCTTCTGGGTAGCGATTTGTGATTTTTTCAACCAAATCCTTTTGAACCTGTTGGTCCATCTGGGTCACCAAATCTGTCGGCCCAGTCTTTTTTGAGATCATCAAGTCATCATGGAGATGAAGACGCAAGTAGTCTCCAGCCTCTAAAACGATTTGTTTGGCAAACTCTAATTTATTCTTCAAGAGAAAACCATCCTTCCTCTTTTTGCTTTGCAGCCTGGGTCGCACGATAGAGAGAATAACCGCTCACTTCTTCGAACTCCCGTCCGAGACGTTTTTCTTCTCCGATACTAGGCACGACCTTCTTAAAAGCGCGGTAGGCTTCCATGTATTCTTTGGCCTCTACCTTACTTTCATAGGCTTCTTCAACTTTATTGAAAAAAGAAAGCACTGAAGCAAGCTCTTCAGTGCTCCACGATAAGTCCAGTGGGTAACTATAATTTTTTTGCATTCGACATACTTCTTAGTTTATTTCTGCTCTTAGAGTGGCAGAGCGTAACTCTTGTTTTCGATAACTCCGCGGCAAGAAGGCCCGAATTTCGTCTTCGTTAAAGCCGATTTGCATGCGCTTGTTATCTAAAATAATCGGTCTCCTTAAGAGACTTGGATTTTCCTCAATCAGATGAATCAAGGCTGAGATCGATAAATCTTCAACATCAACATCCAATTTTTGAAAAATTTTTGAACGAGTTGAAATAATGTCGTCTGTTCCGTTTTCGGTCAAGGCCAATATACTTGTCAACTCCTGTTTGCTCAAAGGACTTGTCATTATATTGTGTTCTTTAAATGGAACATCGTGCTTTTTTAACCAAGCCCGAGCTTTTCGACATGATGTACAACTCGGTGATAAAAATAATGTAATCATGTGGTTCACTTCTTTTTTATATATAACTATCTAACTCTATTATACAAAAAAATTAGGTGCTTGAAAAGCGCTTTTTTGATTTCTAGTCGATTTTTCTGAATTTCAGTAGAAAAAAAGAAACCACTTTCATTATCCCCAAAAAGACAGCAGAAAAAAGGACTAGGTAACTTCCTAATCCTCGGGCCAGTTTCGTGAAACTGCTTCATCTTCTTTCAATTGAGCCACTAGTTGATCGATCCCATCGAATTTGACCATTTCCCGTATCTTATCCAACCAATGAATGGTCAAAGTATGGCCATAAATATCTCCAGAAAAATCAAAGAGATTGACTTCGAAACGAAGCTCTTTTCCATCAAAGGTGACATTTTTGCCAACAGAAGCCATGCCTCGATAGATCTGCCCTTTAAAATCGACATCAACTACATAAACCCCATCTGATGGTAAATAGGTCCGGTCAATCGGTGCTAAATTGGCAGTAGGATAGCCAATGGTGCGGCCACGCGCATCCCCATGCACGACGATGCCCCGACTGGATAAAGGGTGACCAAGTAGACGGGCAGCTTCTTGGACGCGTCCTTCTAGGATAGCTTGACGAATGCGGGTTGAACTAATCTTTTCCCCCTGATCCAATACAGGAGAAATGACTTCCACTTGACCATCAAAATAATCAGCTAAGTCAGAGGCCGTTTTCTTATCAGAGCCAAAACTATAATCAAATCCAGCAATTAAAACTCGGGCCCTCAAGGCTTTGACAAATTGATCAACAAATTCTTTGGCGGTTTTAGAAGCAAAATCGGTCGTAAAATCAATGAGGAAGAGCTCATCCACTCCTAGTTCGTTTAATTTTTGGAACCGATCCTCAGGACTCTGCAAATGAAGCAGTAATTCTGGTTGGTAGCGAACAAAGGCTAACTTAGGAGATTCAGGAAAGGTTAACAAAGCGACCTTCAAGCCTTTTTCATCCGCGATCTGACGCGCCTTTTTAAAGAGTTCTTGATGCCCCAGATGCAGGCCATCAAAGTAGCCCAGAACCAAAACTGTCTCATTCTCCAAATGGATCTGGTTAGCAGTAGTAATCGTACGAATATTCATGAATTTATTGTAACACACTTTCTGTTAGAAAGACTTTTCGAGGTTTGTAAAGTTCTTCTCTTTTTTCTAAAATGGCTACCAATTTTCCTTGGTAAAAAGCAGCTAACTCTTTGGAGTCACTCTCAACTGGAATAAAGCGTCCCACTTGAACTTCGCCAACCTCTTCTACTGTCAGCTCTACTTTTTCCAGATCCCCGGTGCCAATTTCAAGTGGGTGAAGGAAGCTCAAATCTCCTTGTGCTACTTTTTCAGCCACTTCTTCTAAGGTCAGGGAATCTTCCAGTGACAAACCGGCAGCACTGGTCCGTGTCAGATGAGACATATGGGCTGCATAACCCAGTTTTTGACCCAAATCCACCGACAAGGTCCGGATATAGGTGCCCTTGCTGCATTTAACCCGGAAGCGAAAACGGGCTAGTCCTTCCTCGTAGCCAATCTCACTGGTACGCGTGAATTCATAAATGGTTACCTGTCGGACAGGGCGTTCCACTTCTTCTCCTGCCCGTGCATACTCATAGAGCTTACGCCCATTGACCTTAACCGCGGAGTACATAGGCGGTACCTGCTCGATCTCTCCCACCATTTGGGCAATCATACGATCGACCTCTTCTGCATCTAAAGGCACTTCCACTGGGGTCCGCTCCACGACATCCCCGCTGGCATCCTCCGTTGTGGTAGAAAATCCCAGAGTGATTTCTCCTTCATAGACCTTGCCTTCATCTTGCATGAATTCGACCATCCGGGTCGCCTTGCCAACTGCTATTGGAAGCACTCCCACCACATCCGGATCCAGCGTTCCCCCATGGCCGATCTTCTTAGTTCCTAAGATTTTTCGCAGTTTAAAGACCACATCATGTGAGGTCATGCCTGCTTCCTTTTTTACATTGATAATTCCGTCCATCTGATTTGCTCTTTCTAACTGATTGTGTGACCATCCGGTCCACCGACCCTTTATTATACCATGAAACAAGACTTCTTGTCCCTCTTTCCCCCTTCTCATGAGCTCCTAAAAAATCCCGTAGCAGATTTCAGACTTTTTAAAATGGATTTGATACAATAGAAAGCGAAAGAAGGTGTAACATATGTTAATGTATGATGTTATTGTGATTGGATTTGGTAAAGCTGGTAAAACACTCGCAGCGAAATTATCAAGCCAAGGAAAAAAAGTCGCTCTGATTGAAAAGAGCAAATCTATGTACGGTGGTACTTGTATCAATATCGCTTGTATTCCCACCAAGACCTTGATTGTTGCAGCAGAAAAAGGCTTGGATTTTGAGCAAGCCATGAATGAGAAAAATGCAGTCACTACTCGTCTCAACGGCAAGAACTACGCAACCATTGCTGGAACTGGCGTAGACATTATCGACGCGACGGCTCGTTTCGTTTCTAACAAGGTCATCGAAATTCAAGCTGGAGATGAAAAGGAAGAATTGACAGCTGAAACCATTATTATTAATACTGGTGCTGTGCCAAATGTCCTTCCGATTCCAGGTTTGGCTGAAAGTAAATTTGCCGTGGATTCAACCGGCATTCAACGTTTGGAAAACCTACCTAAACGCCTTGGTGTCCTTGGCGGTGGACCTATCGGATTGGAATTTGCCCACCTATACAATACCTTGGGTAGCCAAGTAACGGTATTGGATGCTTCTGAAACATTCTTGCCACGGATCGAGCCAAGTATTGCAGCTCTTGCAAAAGGCTACCTTGAAGAAGACGGCATTCAATTCTTGCAAGGCGTTCATACCCAAGAAATCAAAGATGGTGACCATAGCTTAACGGTTGTCACAGATAAGGGAGACTTTGAGTTCGATATCCTTCTCTACGCAACAGGTCGTAAGCCAAACACAGCTGGACTTGGTCTTGAAAACACAGACATCCAAGTCACTGATCGTGGAGCGATCCAAGTTAACCGTCATTTGGAAACCAGCGTCCCTGGAGTCTTTGCAGTTGGGGATGTCAATGGTGGTCCACAATTCACCTACATGTCACTCGATGACTTCCGCATTGTCTTCAACTACCTTACAGGCGATGGTAGCTACAATCTCGAAACTCGTCACAATTATGCGACAACACTCTTTATTGCTCCTCCACTTGCCCAAGTCGGCTTGACCGAGCAAGAAGCACGTGACAAAGGACTTCCAGTTGCTGTTAAAGAATTGCCAGTTGCTGCTATGCCACGCGGACACGTCAATGCAGACCTTCGAGGTGCCTTCAAAGCCGTGGTCAACCCAGAAACTAAAGAAATTCTTGGAGTGACGCTCTTTGGAGAAGCTGCAGGCGAAATCATCAACCTGATCACCATGGCGATGGACAACAAGATCCCTTATACTTACATCGCAAAACAAATCTTTACCCACCCAACCATGGCAGAAAACCTAAACGATCTCTTTGCGATTTAACTAGAATAAAAACGCTGGAATTTTTCCAGCGTTTTTTAGTTTAAGAATCCACAGACAGCCTCTTGAAATGCTTTATTTTCTTCATAAAGAGCATGCCCAGAATGCTTAAGAATGAGGAGTTGACAATCCGAAATCGCTTTTGCTAGTTCCTTGGATCCGTCCACACCAATCACATCATCTTCAAGCGCACCAAGGACAAAGGTTGGACACTGAATTTCCTTTAAGACCTCAATGCTATCGTGAGTAAGGCAAGACTGAGACTGAATGGCAATTCTATTTTCATCTTTGATTCGCCCCAAGCGACCCATGATATTATAAAGGAACCGCCACTTTTGATAGCTCTTTTGCGTATAGGAGTGCTTTGCGATATCCAGCATGAGATGCTTAAAAGTTCCAGATTGACTAAGCTTTTGCCAATGCTCAATTCGCTCTCTAGCAAGTTGACTAGGTTTTGCAGTAGTCACGGCTAAGATGAGCTTTTGAACCTTTTCAGGGAAATCCACCACCAACCATTGGGCAATCATTCCACCTTGCGAAATCCCCATAACATAAGATGTATCTAAGTTCAGCGCCTCCATTGCTTCTGCTACATCTGCTGCCATATCCCGCGTCGTATAGCCCTGTCTCAGCTCATTGATTCGAGAAAAAACATAGATTTTGTAACGTTTGGCAAGTATACGGTATGTGATTGAAAAAGGCATAGCCATACCTTTAACCGTCTGCAATCCATCCCCCAATCCTGGTATGATCACTAATGGCTGTTTACCTTTTCCAAATGTTACATAGTCCATGCTCTTTTTGTTCAAATATAAGGTTTTCCCTTTTGTTGAAGACATTACTTCGTTTTCTCTCCTATTTTATCATGTTTATTCATGTTGAGTTTTTAAATACAGAGCAAAGCCGGCAGTTACTTTTTCAAATCCAACTGCCTGATAAAACTGATGTGCAGCATTTCGTTCAGCGGTTAATCCACTATTTAGAGCCAGCGCCTTAACCCCTTCTTTTACCGCTTGTTTTTTCAATTCATCGATTAGCCTACTAGCAATTCCTTGTCGTCTTGTTTCTTTTGCAACTGACAAAGCCAAATACGATAGTAAGACCCATCTGCTTCAAAAAAGAAGAGTTTTGCATAACCTAAGAAACCTAAAATTTCTCCGTTTCTTTCAGCTAAAAGACAGCCATAATGTGGTTGAGAAAGAATCATTTCTAAGCGTCGAGACAGCTTAGAAGCGGTCGTTGGATAGCCCAAGTCTTCGTATAAAGACAGTAAGACTTCCGCATCTTTCATGGTTGCTTTTCGTATCTGCATAGAAGCCTCCTAGTCTTCCTTCAAGGCATCAAACTTCGCTTTCATAGTTGGATTTTTCCGAGTCAATTTTTTAACGGAAACATCATCCAACTTGTTGTTAGCGAGGCGAAGTTGGTTTTCTGATGTGGTGAGGAATTTCTTGACTTCTTCCATCCGCTTGATGGCTTTGTCGATTTCATCGATAGCCTTGCCAAAGTTGACAGAAGCCGAATTGTAGTTCTTAGCAAAGGCTACTTTAAAGGCATCTAGGTCCTCTTCAAAGTGGGTAATATCAATATTTTGTTCACGGACAAGCGCCAATTCCTGCTTGTATTTAAGGGAATTAAGGGCCGCATTACGCAGGAGCCCAATGATCTGGATAAAGAACTGAGGACGGACGACATACATCTTCTCATACTCGTGGCTGACATCGACAATCCCTGTGTTAAAGTAGTCGTTATCTGCTTCAAGCATGGTCACTAAAACCGCATACTCACAGTTCTTTTCTCGACGGTCCTTGTCCAATTCCTTGTAGAAATCCGCATTCTTATGCTTCTTCTCTGTCCCGTCAGCTTCATTCTTCATCTCGAACATAATGGAGATAATCTCCACCCCATTTTCATCGCACTCGCGGAAAATAAAGTCGCCTTTAGACCCACGTGCAGAGACCTTGTTGTCCTTTTCAAAATAGGCATTTGGAAAGGCAAAACTGCGAACCTTGTTGAATTCACTTTCCGCATACTGTTCCAGACTTTCCCCGATGGCCTTGGTCGACTGTTGGGCCTTAAAATTCTTGTAGAACTCGACCTGTTCATTGGCTGCCTTAAGCTGGGCTTCGTAGTTTTGCTTGACAGAAGCTAGGGACAGTTCATTTTCCTTCTCTTGAAGGAGTAATTGGTTTTGTACCTGATCACGCTCCTTCTCCAAATTAGAAAGCGTCTTTTGCAACTGGTTCTCATGCTCCAAGCGCAAGGTGGCCAATTGATTCTCCAGTGCTTGCACTTCTTTTTCTTTCTCTAGCAAGCTTTGGCTAGCTGTTTGCTCCACCTCTTTTTTAGCCAATTCTTTTTCAGTATCAAACTGTTGAATCTGGTTTTGTAACTGAGCAATTTCTTGATCCTTCTTTGCTAACTTCTCTTGCTGCTCATTAAGGGCCTTTTGCTCTGCTAAAGCCAACTCTTGCCGAATTCGCTCATGAATTTCCTTGTCAAACTCTGCTGTCCGTACCTGTGACAAGAGTTCGCTGTATTGACTTTCATTGACTGTAAAGACTTCCCCACAGTTGGGACACTTGATTTCGTTCATAGTATGCCTCTTTCTCTATTCTTAGTATATTATATCATGCCACCAGTAAAATCAAAACCAACAAACGAAGCTTGCTGGTTTTAAGTAAATATTCATTCTTTTATAGAGACTTTCCTTAGGTGAGGACGGACGGTAGCGACTCCCTTTGGGATTCCATACCTTAGATTTGAGCCTTTCGTCTCAAATCTACCGAGCACCAGAAACTAATGCGTTTCTGATGCTTTCCTCACGGCGAAAAGTCTCAATCTATTTTGCACTAGTTCCAAAATATTTTTTTCAATAGTCTCATTCAGTAATAACTTTAGATTTCTGAAAAGATGTTGCTTATTTATAATCTGAAACAGTGGACTTAGCTTACTGGCTTTAGTTTATTTCTTCTCAATCGGCGCGACACTGGCCAAGAGTTTCTTGAGACCCACTTCTGGGAAGTTGATCTTGAGCTCTTGGGTGTTGCCACTACCAGATACTTCAAGCACAGTTCCTTCTCCCCACTTCTTGTGAATGGCAATATCACCAATGGACCAAGCGACGCTTTCTTTAGCAGCAGCTCGGTTACTATTACCAAAAGGTAGGCTTGATGACGTGAGAGCACTTGGGGATGCTTGTCTCTTGCGCTCTTGAAGGGCTTGAGACAGGCTCATGCCTTTTCCAAATGTCGTTCCGCTTCCATTGCTATAAGAAGCCTTAAAGCTGGTATTAACTGGACGGGCTAATCCTTGGTAGGTCAATAAATCCGAGCTAATTTCATTGATGAAACGCGTCGGACGGTTGTAGCTGGTCCGTCCAAAGAGCAAACGAGAGTTGGCATTGGTCAAGAAGAGAACCTTCTCTGCCCGCGTGATCCCCACATAAGCCAAGCGACGTTCTTCCTCCAATTCATCTGGATCCTCTGCTGCACGACTAAGAGGAAAGACATTTTCTTCCATTCCAATCAAGAAGACGACCGGGAACTCCAATCCCTTGGCTGCATGAAGAGTCATCAAGGTGACTTCTGAAGTTTCTTGGGCCCCATCGTCTGTATCGGCAATCAAGGCCAAATCGTTCAAGAAACGACTCAAGGTTTCCACACCTGATTCGTCTTCGACGGTCTCTCCATTTTCATCAAAATTCTTGGTAACAGATAGGAACTCTTGGATATTCTCGATGCGGGCCTGACTTTCCAAATTTCCCTGATTGGTTAGGGCTGTCATATAACCTGTCTTGTCAAGGACTTCTTCGACCAACTCTGTAATGGTGAGCTGGTCCAATCTTTCTCTCAAATCAAGAATGAGATTGGCAAAGTCCCAGATGGCTTGAGCGGCCTTTCCTTTGATGCCTGAGAGCATGATATTGGCTGAAGCATCCAGGAGTGAAGACTCTTGCATTTGGGCAAAGTCACGAATCTTATCCACTGTACCTGGCCCGATTCCCCGCTTGGGTTCATTGATAATGCGCTCAAAACTGATATTGTCACTGAGGTTGGCAATCAAGTTCAGATAAGCAATGACATCCCGAATTTCCTTCCGGCTGTAGAACTTGGTGCCTCCCACCATGGTGTAGGGAATGTTGGACTTGAGCAGCGCTTCTTCAATGGTCCGTGACTGGGCATTGGTTCGGTAGAGAACAGCAAAATCACGGTGCTTGTAGCCAGCTTCGCGACTGAGCTCTTCAATGGTTTTAGCAACAAAGACTGCTTCATCCTGCTCGTCATTAGCCCGATAATAAACAATATCTTCCCCGTCTTCATTTTGTGTCCAGAGATTCTTCGGACGGCGGTGGCGATTGTTTTTGATGACATCATTGGCTGCTTGCAGGATAGTTTTAGTGGAACGATAATTTTCCTCCAACAAAACGACCTTAGCTTCCTTATAATCCTTCTCAAAGTCCAGGATATTCTGCATATCTGCTCCCCGCCAGCCATAAATAGACTGGTCCGCATCCCCAACGACACAGATATTTTTAAAGCGTGAAGCCAAGAGTTTGACCAACTGGTATTGGGCATGGTTGGTATCTTGATACTCGTCTACGTGGATGTATTGGAACTTCTGCTGGTAATAGGTCAGCACATCTGGATGCTGATCAAAAAGACGCAAGGTCAGCATGATCAAATCATCAAAGTCCACTGCTTCTGACTGACGGAGTTCCTTTTGGTAAGCCTCATAGCACTTGGCGACGATCTGGGTGTACATATCGCCAGCCTGGGCGGCGTAGGCCACTTCATCGATCAGGTCATTTTTGGCATTGGAAATAGTCCCCAAGATTGTCCGTTCATTCCATTTTTTAGGATCCAAGTTCAAGGACTTCAAGATCCGCTTCATCAAGGTCCGTTGTTCTCCTGGATCTACAATGGTAAAATTGCGATTGTAGCCAATATGATCCGCATCTCGGCGAAGGATGCGCACACACATGGAGTGGAAGGTCGCAATCAAGCAATCTTGGGTGGCTGGATTCAATTGATAAGCCCGCTCCTTCATCTCCCGAGCGGCTTTATTGGTAAAGGTAATGGCCAAAATATTCCAAGGATTGACCATTTTTTCATCGATCAAGTAAGCGATGCGGTGGGTCAAGACACGTGTCTTACCAGAACCAGCCCCCGCCATGATCAAGAGGGGACCTTCTGTCGTTTGGACCGCCTCTGCTTGGCGATCATTCATACCATTCAATAAAGGATTCATCTCATACTCCTCATTCATTCAATCGTTCTATTATACCACAAAAACCGGTCTAGCTTCTTTTAAAAAAGGACTCAATTGAATTTCCCTTCCAAAAACGATATAATAGTAGCTTAAAGAAAACAGGATTTCATCCGAGGTCTAGGAGGATATTTTGGATAAACCATACAGTAACTTAAAACTGGCCGAACGTGGCGCTATCATTAGTATTCTAGCCTATTTATTGCTCTCTTCAGTAAAATTGGCTACCGGCCATCTACTTCATTCATCCAGTTTGGTAGCCGATGGATTTAACAACTTATCTGATATCATCAGCAATGCTGCCCTGCTCATCGGGATTCGTCTCGCTCGCCAACCAGCTGACCGTGATCACAAGTTTGGTCACTGGAAAATTGAGGATCTAGCTAGTCTAGTCACCTCCATCATTATGTTTTATGTCGGTTTTGATGTCTTACGCGATACCCTCCAAAAGATCTTCAGCAATGAAACAGTTAGCATTGATCCACTCGGTGCTGGCGTCGGAGTGGTTTCAGCCCTTGTCATGCTAGGCGTTTATTTCTACAATCTTCGCTTAGCAAAACGGGCCAAATCAAAAGCCTTAAAAGCAGCCGCAAAAGACAATCTTTCAGACGTCGTCACATCTCTTGGAACGTCGATCGCGATCGCTGCTAGTGCTTTTAACTATCCAATTGTCGATAAAATCGTAGCCATCATCATCACCTTCTTTATCCTCAAAACAGCCTACGATATTTTTATGGAATCTTCCTTTAGTCTTTCAGACGGCTTTGACGATAGTCTCCTCGAAGATTACGAAAAAGCTATTTTAAAACTCCCTAAGATTGCGCGTGTGAAATACCAACGCGGACGGACCTACGGAAGCAATATCTATCTGGACGTTGTCTTGGAGATGAATCCCGACCTTTCCGTCTATGAAAGCCATGCGATCACAGAAGAAGTCGAGAATCTCCTGAAAGAAGAATTTGGAGTCTTTGACATTGACGTCCATGTGGAACCTAGCTCAATTCCTGAAGATGAGCTGATCGAAAACGTTGAAAAGAAACTCTTGACCTACGAAAAACGCCTCTATGCTAAGCAAGAGTTTGATACATTGCTAGCGGATAATTATACCTTGATTGACGACACCGGTCACGAACACAACAAGGCAGAATTAATAGAGGCTCTCGCAAACGACCAAGTTCAATTCCAAAACTTTGAACTGGAGTCCATCAGCCAAAAAACCAAACTCATACGCTATGAACTAGACGGTCAAATCCATACCAGTCTCTGGCGTCGCCATGAAACGTGGCAAAAGATTTTCCATCAAATTACTAATAAAACCGACTAAAAGAGGCTGGGACAAAAATCCTAGCCTCTCAATTTTCTTTGGATTGTCGAGCAAGACGCAGTGGTTGAGTGGGCTCTACTACGCTGATTTCATCAGCTTTTACAGCCCTACTCAACTGTGCGGAGGTGGGACGACGAAATCGAATTCTAACGAATTACCGATTTCTGTCCCACTCTCTTTTTTACTTGATGTCATCTGTTGCTACATCAGTTCCCAACCACTTCTTAGAGATCTTTTGGAACTGGCCTTTTTGATAGAGTTTTACGAAGGCTTCATCAATTTTTTTCTTCAAAGTTTTATCCGCCTTGCGCACCCCTACCGCAAAGGATTCTGTCTCAAAACCGACAGGAAAGACATTATAGTCTTTTAAAATTCCTTCCGTTTGCAGATAATAGTTGGCATAGACACGGTCGATTAAGAGGCCATCGATCCGATCATTCTGAAGATCGATCAGCGCCTCGTTGAAACTCTGGTATTGGGTAGCCTTTTGATTTTTGATCTTATTTTTCAAGATTTTAGGATTGGCTTCAAAATCCATATAGCCAGGCGATCCGGTCTGGGCATCTAATCGTTTCTCTTTGATATTTATAAAAAAAATAGCCTTTCGGCTATTCTTCTACTTTTATAAATCCAAATTTATTGAGAGGATAAAGACGCAGATTCACGACTCCTTCGATCTGATTTTTATGGATATAACCAAACTCACGACTATCTTCTGTATCTCCTCGGTTATCATTTAAGACTAGATAAGTATCGGATGGGACACGACCAGCCTTGGTCCCTTTTAACTCTGATAAAAAGAAATCATCCGTATAATACCCATTACTCGTTGGAGCAGCTAAGTGTTTGTTGAGCATTTTGTTCAGGTAAGGTTCTGGTGTTGCCTGTCCATTCAAATAGAGGACGTCATCTACGTAGCTGACTTCGTCGTTTTCTTTGGCAATGACACGTCCAAGGTATTCTTTTCCACCGACCTTGTATAAGACCAAATCACTGCGATCTACCTGAGCATTTCTAGTCGCTACCACAAGATCTCCAGTTTTCACAGAAGCATTGGCCATTTTATCATTGATACTAAATGGATGAAATACAAAGATTCGAAGCAAAATCAGTGCCAAAACCAGTACACCGACAATGATGACATTTCTAATTAAATCTCTCCTTGGCATGAATGTCTCCCTTCCTTTTTATTTATTATACCATGTTTTTGATCTTTAAAAAAGAGAAAGTAAGCATTAGTGAGAATTCTTGTCATACTAAACAGGAAAAAGAAAAACCTCGCGGTCAATCCTTTCGGACCAACCAGCAAGGCTTTAAGATCAAATTGTCTATTAACGTACTGTACGGATACGCATTGTGTTTGTACGAACAGCTTCTCCAACTGGTACACCAGCAACGATAACGATATCATCACCAGATTTAACAAGACCAGCTTCAACTGCTTTACGTTCAGCAATTTCGAACATATCGTCAGTTGATGAAGGAGCATCTGTCAACATTGGGATAACACCCCAGTTCAACATCAATCCACGTTCTGTCAATTCGTCAAATGTCAATGCCAAGATATCAGCATCTGGACGGTATTTAGAGATCAAACGTGCAGTGTGACCTGTCTTAGTCAATGTTACAACCAATTTGATATCCATTGAGTTTGTAGCATCTTTAACAGCTGAAGCCATAACTTCTGTCTTAGAGTTACGTTCGAATGAAGCTGGGTTCAAACGACCATATTCTTTCAAAAGTGTTTGAGCGTTCATGTCGATTTTCGCCATTGTAGCTACAGATTCAAGTGGGTATTTACCGTTTGCAGATTCACCTGAAAGCATTGTAGCATCAGTACCATCGATAACAGCGTTGAAGACGTCAGATACTTCAGAACGAGTAGCACGTGGTTTTTCAGTCATTGTTTCAAGCATGTTTGTTGCAGTGATAACAACTTTACCAGCAGCATTTACTTTAGAAGTAATCATTTTTTGGTAAACTGGAACCATTTCGAATGGTACTTCGATACCCATGTCACCACGAGCGATCATGATACCATCAGTTACTTCGATGATTTCATCCAAGTTTTCGATACCTTGTTGGTTTTCGATTTTCGCAAACAATTGAACGTGGCTGTTACCAGTTTCTTCACAGATAGCACGAACTTCTTGAACGTCTTTTGCAGTACGTACGAATGAGATCGCGATGAAGTTGATACCTTGTTCCAAACCGAAGCGGATATCGTCGTTATCGCGTTCAGCAAGTGCTGGGAAAGGAATCTTAGTGTTAGGGATGTTTACACCTTTTTGTTTAGCGATGATACCATCGTTTTCAACTTCAACAACAAATTCACGTTTTGCAGCGTCTTTTTCTACAACGCGAAGACCCAATTTACCATCATCAACCAATACTTGGTGACCAACTTCAACATCATCAAAGATGTCAAGCGCACCAGCAACGTTCAAAGCAATCACTTCACGAGTTGATTTGATGCCTTGTTTTGTAGCAACGCGGATACGTTCACCAGTCTTGTATGAATATTCTTTAGCTTCGCCTTCGAACAATTCAGTACGGATTTCAGGACCTTTTGTATCAAGAAGGTAACCAACTTTTTTACCAGCGATTTCTTCTGCACGTTTAACAGTCGCCATACGTTCACCTTGTTCTTGGTGGTCACCGTGTGAGAAGTTGAAACGGAAAGTGTTAGCGCCAGCTTCGATCAATTTAGCAATGTTTTGTGCTGAAGCTTCAACGTCAAGTTTTTCAGCCCAGTATCCATCTTCACCGAATTTTTTACCGCCACGGATTTCTACCGCAGGACCTAAAGTTGCAACGATTTTTACACGTTTGTTCATGATATATATGACTCCTTTTTAAATATATCTGTCTTTTTAAGACAAGGTTAACGAATTTATGAAATAAAATTAGATTGAAGACAAGCTACGGTTCAACTCGGCAAGACCAAGATCAGCTTTATGTGGATTGTTTACCACAATCTTACCATCTTCTGTCAAGCTAAAGAGGGCTCCTTCTTCTGCTTTACCAAGGATTGGGTTTTCAACCATTTTTTCATTACGGATACCAACGGCTACACCACCGATTCCTTGTTTCAACAATTTAACAGCGTGTGCTCCCATACGTGAAGCAAGAACACGGTCACGCGCAGTAGGTGAACCACCACGTTGGATGTGGCCAAGCTCAGTCACACGAAGGTCACTTTCATCACCAGCTTCTTTCAAAGCTTTACCAAATTCATCTGCAGACATCACGCCTTCAGCCAAGATGATGATGTTGTGGGTACGACCTTTTGCGTAACCTTCTTTGATGCTCTCAACAACATCTTCGATCTTGAAACCTTCTTCAGGGATGATGATTTCATCTGCACCAGATGCAATCCCTGCCCAAAGAGCGATATCTCCAGCGTTACGTCCCATCACTTCGATAACGAAAGTACGGTGGTGACTAGATGAAGTATCACGGATCTTATCGATCGCGTCCATTGCAGTTGTGACTGCCGTATCAAAACCAATTGTAAAGTCAGTTCCGACGATATCGTTGTCGATCGTACCAGGAAGACCCACAGCTGGGAATCCAAGCTCAGTCAAGCGCATCGCACCATGGTAAGAACCATCTCCACCAATAACGACAACACCTTCGATCCCGTGTTTCTTCAATTGCTCGATCCCTTTTAATTGACCTTCGCGTTGTGCGAATTCAGGGTAACGAGCTGAATGAAGGAAGGTACCACCACGGGAAATAATATCTCCAACAGATGAGGCGTCAAGGGGCTGAATTTTACCAGCAACCATTCCCGCATATCCATCATAGATACCGAAAACTTCCATTCCTTCTGAAATTGCTTGACGAACAACTGCACGGATGGCAGCATTCATACCAGGGGCATCTCCACCACTAGTTAAAACAGCAATACGTTTCATTTCGTTGTTTGCTCCTTTTTTTCTTTTACATTCTACGTAATTATAACACAAAGAAGACTAAAATTCTCGTATTTTTCGCAGTTTTTACCGATAAATCGTTTTCATAACGAGATTCTTTAATTCATCTTCCAATTCTTTGTTTTTCTGGACGGTATAGCCCTTCAATTGAAGAGTTTTTTTCTCGTCTTCATAGCGTAATATCACAGGATATGGGCCCGGATATTTTTTCAAGATAGAAAGAATCGTTTTATCCTGACGATGATCGAGCAACTGGATCCAGAACTTTTCATTGGTTGCCAGTTGTGCCTCTGCTAGAATCATCTGCAAGCGCCCATCACGCTCTTGTATTTTCCCTGTCAAGTAATAAAAGCCACCTTCTTTTATCAAGGAGGAAAATCGATTGTAGGTTTCAGGGAAAAGGGTCACATCCAATTTTTTCTTGGTATCACTGACTTGTAAGAAAGCCATGAGATCACCTGACTTGGTTCGAATGGTTCGAATGTTTTGTACCTCAATGAGAATGCGTACCTGCTCTCCTTGTATGAGTTGAGAAATTGGTTGGATCTCGTAGGGACTCGTTTGCCCAATCGCAACCAATGGGTGGGTACTGAGTCCGATCCCAATAATGGCCTCTTCCTTCTCATATTTTTCAGCCTGGCTAAAGTCCTCTGCTTCTGTCCAGGAATAGTTAGAATCTGCAAATAAACTACCTAGCTCATCAGCAAAGACAAACAAATTCGGCAAATTGTGAAGCACCTTGCGCCTATTTTTTTCAAAAATATCAAACAATCCAAGCTCCACTAAAGGTGTTAACAGAGGTAATTTATGATACTGATTGGGGAGTCGTAAAATGAAATCTTCGACACTTTCAAAGGGACGATTATCAATGATCCAATACGCTAAATCTCTCGGGAGTCCCTTGATATTTTTCATTCCTAAGTAGATTTTTCGATCCTGGAACTTATCTCTGTAAGGGATGGTATTGATGGATAATGGCGCGACTTTAAAATCAAACTGGAGAGCATCTGTCAGATAATCGCTACTCGAATAATTGAGCATGACATCAAAGAAAACATCTGGATAATGGACCTTGAAATAGGCCATCTGAAAGGCCAAGGCAGAATAGGCATAGGCATGAGAACGGTTAAACCCATAGCCTGCGAATTTTTCCATGATCGCAAAGACCTCTTTGGCTTTTTCTTCCGTATGCCCAAGTTTAAGAGCACCTGCGACAAAATCGTCTTCCATCTTGTGCATTTCAGCCACATTTTTTTTGCCCATAGCCCGACGTAAGATATCGGCTTTCCCTAGGCTAAAACCTGCAAAACGCTGGGCAACCTGCATGACCTGCTCTTGGTATAGCATGATCCCATATGTGGGCCGTAAGATTGCTTCAATAGCTGGATCTAAAATCTCAACTTTTTCCTGGCCATGCTTTCTTTTGACGAAATTGTCAATGTAATCACTAGCGCCTGGACGATTGAGAGAGGTGGTCGCTACCACTTCTTCGAAATGATTGGGTCTCACTCGTCTCAAGAGGCGAATGGCTCCAGCCTGTTCAAATTGGAAAATCCCCTTGGTATCCCCAGCAGTAAACAAGGCCAAGGTTTCTGGATCTTCTAAATCAATGGCTTCAATCACGATCTCTTCTTGGTACTTTTCATAGACGGCTTCCTTCATTTTCTGAACAAAGGTTAAGTTTCGCAGACCCAAAAAGTCCATCTTCAATAGACCATTGGCTTCAACCGCATGAGCATCGTACTGGGTGACAAACATGTCTTCTCCATACTTGAGAGGAATGTGATCCGTCAAATCCTGGTCACTCATCACAACACCCGCCGCATGGATCGAGGTCTGTCTAGGTTGGCCCTCAATTCTTTTGGCAATTTCAAAGCCACGTTCAAATTCTGCTCGACTATGAATCACTTGTCGAAAAGCTAGATTCTGTTCATACGCTGTCGTCAGTGTATCCCTAAAGCCAATCCGCTTGGTAATGGAGGTTAATTCGTACTCTGGTACCCCAAAACGTTTAAAGACATCTCGAATGGCTTGTTTGGCCCCAAAGGTTGAAAAGGTCACGATCTGAGCTGCATGGTAACTCCCATAACGGTCTCTCACATAACGGATAAATTCTGGACGATAGATATCAGGAATATCAATATCAATATCCGGCATGGTATAGCGCTCCACATTTAAAAAGCGCTCAAACAGGAGGTTCTTCTCCACTGGATCAATCCCTGTAATCTCCAGGGCATAAGCTACCAGTGAGCCTACAGCAGACCCACGCCCCATTCCCATATAATATCCTTGACTTCGTCCGAAACGAAGAAGATCCCAGACAATCAAGAAATAATCATCAAAGCCCATTTGGTGAATAATGTCTAATTCATGATCCAAACGTTCTTGATAGACCGGACTGGTCAAGTTCTTTCGAAGAAGACCCACTTGAGCTAATTCTCTCAATTCCTCAACAGCTGGTTTCTGAGGATTAAAGCGAGGCAATTTCAACTGAGTATCAATGTCGTATTGAATCCCTTGGACAAGTTTTTCAAGATTTGTGATGGCTTGCGGAAATCGCTCAGCAAAATCATTCTGTAAATCCTGAGGAGTTTTTAGGACAGTTCTAGGATCAATTTGTCCTGTTTCTGTCAAGCTTTGATTGTCCTTGATGGCCGCGAGCATCTGCATGGCTTCCATATCTTCCGCCTCAAAAAAACGCACAGTATGAAGAGGAAGCACAGGGTGGCTAAACTCTTGGACCGGCGTAGCCGCAAAAACTCCGATGAAGTAATCTAGATCAAGCGGTATGTCTTCATGAGCAAAAGGCGCTGGGACAATGACCGCTACTCCTTCTGTGAGGTGCTTCACATCTTCCCAATTGTTTTTCCCCATCATTTTGACGGTCGACATCTTCATCAGATTCTGGTAGCCTTTCGTTGACAGGGCCATCATCCGAAACGGAATGGTTTCATTGTCTACTTTTAGTCCAATTTCTAAACCGACCAAGGGGCTGAGGTTGTGGGCCTGACAGGCTTCGATAAATTCATAAGCACCATACAAATTATCTACATCCATGATTCCCAATGCGCCATACCCCATGCTTTTAGCCACTTGGACATAGTCTTTTATGGTCACTAGGCTTTCCATAAAGGTATAGACTGATTTGGTATCTAGCTGTGTAATCACTTTTTCTCCTTTCTGCATTGTCTATTTTGGTGCCTCCTTTGGTAACTCCTTTTTGTACAAAAAAACACCACTGCTACACAATGATGTCTCAACAACGGAAGACATGGGATTCGAACCCACGCACGCTATTACACGCCTACCGCGTTTCCAACACGGCCTCTTAAGCCTCTTGAGTAATCTTCCATGAATAAAAATATGGAGCCGGTGGGAGTCGAACCCACGTCCAAACACCTGCCAGCATATTTGTCTACAACCATAGGTTATGTCTTAGTTTAACAGCTACATGACACATAACTCAAGTCCTGTACCTGCGAGTCTATCAATCTCTTATCTAACTTCTAGACAAAGTTAGATCGTATCTCGCTAAAATTAAGACCTGTCATCAAACACGAGCGATTCGAATCGGGTCACGCCTGCTGGTGTTTAGGCAGCTAAAGCGTAAGAATTATTATTTTTTGCAGTTATATTTAACTGGCGTTTTACATCCGCTAGATGAGTTGCAAAATATACCTCATAATGCCTGTCGAATCCGTAACGACCCCAAAACGAATACAATTAGTATATCAAAATGTAGCTAAAAATGCAAAAGAAAAAAATTGAACAAGAAGGCTTCCACTGGGAAGCTCCTTGCTCAATTTGCTGTTATTATTGAAGATTCAACTTGTACTTGCTGATGTAGTGAATGGTGAAGTACATAGAAACAATCTTAATAACTTCATAAATGAGACCTGGGATGAAGTTTGGTCCAAAATCATCAATATTTCCATAAACCAATGCATATCCGACAGCATATGAATCTTTTAATGGATTGACTGCTGTACCTATGATACTTAACACAATACACAAGAGAAAGAAAAACAGAATAGCCTTCAATCCACGACGATTTTGGAACAGTTGGCCAAGTGCGATTGATACATAAAATAGTAAGATTCCTGAAGCTGTGGTAAAAATCCACCAGATGATAATCCAATAAGCAATAGAATGACTAAAAGCCTCAGCGATAATACTAAATACAGGAGAGAGGTCTTGTCCAATGACAGCGCCCATCACAAGTATTGTGATAAAACCACTAAAAAATAGAAGGAATAGGCAGTAAAGACTCGCTACTAAAGCTCCCACAAATTTAGACAAAATGATCGCATGAGGGCTAGCTGGAAGGGTCCAGGTCAAGTAACCTTCACGTCCGTATAAGTTGGAATAGAAACGACGAATAATAATATAGTAGTTACTAAGATAAAGACCAATGACTCCTCCAAAAATGAGAATCCCAAGAGTCCCCGTTATGATTTGCATACTATTGGTTTCCATATCCACAAAACCGTTTGTAGCACTTCCACCAATAACACCTGTAATCACTGACAAACCTAGTGCGATCAGGGTGATCAATAAATACCACTTAGCTGTCGATTTAAATTCATATTTTAATAATTTACCAAACATGGGGTCCTCCTAATAAACACGGAATTGATCACGGAAGATCTCATCGATTGATTTTCCGTGTTGATTGCGCAAAACAGTCGTATTTTCATGCAAGAGGATTCTTCCTTGGTTGATGAAAATCGCTTCATCCAAAACTTGCTCAATATCCGCAATCAAGTGAGTAGAAATCAAGACAGAAGAGTTTGGACGTCTGTTTTGAATAATGGTCCGCAAAATATAATCACGCGCCGCTGGGTCAACCCCACCGATTGGTTCATCAAGGACATACAAGTCCGCTTCACGACTCATCACCAAAATCAATTGTACTTTTTCCTTGTTCCCTTTTGAAAGGCTGTTCAATTTTTGATTTGGATGCAAATGCAAATCGTTGAGCAATTGGTAAGCTCGTTGGACATTAAAATCTGAATAAAAATCTTGGAAATAGCTAATAGCATCACTAATTTTTATATTTTCATTCAGATAAGTCGTATCCGGCAAATAGGAAACAACTTTTTTAGAAGCTGGGGATGGTAATTGCCCATGAATATAGATATTTCCAAGGCTTGGTTGCAACAAACCATTAATCAATTTAATGATGGTTGTTTTCCCGCTACCATTAGGCCCCAAAAGGCCAATAATACGGCCAGGTTGGATGTTCAAACTAACATCCATGAGAGCAACTTCATGCCCATAATTCTTTGTCACATGGTCCAAGTAGACCAAAGGATACTGATTCATGTAAATCTCCTTTATTTTCTATTTATGCTATTATACCTTGTCCTCTTGATGATTGCAACTTTATCTGAAAATTTGCTAAGAATTTGAAAATGGTTGTTCAAAAATACAGGTGTAAACAAATCAGAGGTTAGGGAAGCCCCAACCTCTGATTTGTTTTGATGAATAGAATTTTTAACTAATTCCAAGTGCAATCCGTGCATAGCGGCTCATTTTTTCTACCGTCCAAGCAGGATACCAGACCAACTTCACATCCACAGATGTCACTTCTTCTACTTCTGCTAAAACATCATGAATCTGATCTGTCAGAAGATCCGCTAATGGACATCCCATGGTCGTTAGCGTCATATCAATAATGGTCGCTCCAGTTTCACCATCAAAATGGATCTCGTAAACAAGACCTAAATTAACAATGTCAATCCCAAGCTCAGGATCGATTACCTCTTCCAAAGCATTTAAGATTTTATTTTTAATTTCTTCAATTTGCTCAGTTGTATATGCCATATGACACTTCCTTTTTTTGTTATGTTACTCTCGATAGAATTGCTTAGCTCGGATTAAAAAGGTCCGCAGGACTTGGGCCACTCTCTTATTTTTGGGTGGCCGTTAAAAATGTCCCCCAGACCTTCCTCGCTTCCGAATTTCTCAGCTCGGGTTAAAAAGATCCACAGGATCTTTTTAATCCTCAATAAAATCACGCAATGGTTTGCTTCTGCTTGGGTGGCGGAGTTTGCGGAGGGCTTTGGCTTCGATCTGACGGATCCGTTCACGGGTCACGTTGAAGACTTTACCCACATCTTCCAAGGTCCGCATTTTTCCATCATCCAAACCGAAACGTAAACGAAGGACGTTTTCTTCACGGTCTGTCAGGGTATCGAGGACTTCATCTAATTGTTCACGTAGAACAACACGAGTGGTGTAGTCTACTGGATTTTCAATCACTTCATCTTCGATGAAATCTCCCAAATGGCTATCGTCTTCTTCCCCGATTGGCGTTTCCAAAGAAACAGGCTCTTGGGCAATCTTCAAGATTTCACGCACCTTATCAGGCGTCATATCCATGCGTTCAGCGATTTGTTCAGGGGTTGGGTCTTGTCCCAATTCTTGCAAGAGATTGCGTTGTTCACGAACCAACTTGTTAATGGTTTCCACCATGTGAACAGGGATCCGAATGGTCCGTGCTTGGTCTGCAATGGCACGAGTGATAGCCTGACGAATCCACCAAGTAGCATAGGTAGAGAACTTGAACCCTTTGGTATAGTCAAACTTATCAACGGCCTTCATCAAGCCCATATTTCCTTCTTGGATCAAATCCAAAAATTGCATTCCACGACCAACGTAACGTTTCGCAATGGATACAACCAAACGAAGGTTGGCTTCTGCAAGACGTTGCTTAGCTTCCAAATCACCTTGTTCCACTAGTATAGCCAATTCTTGTTCTTCTTCATTGGTCAAAAGAGGAACAACCCCAATTTCTTTCAAGTACATCCGTACTGGGTCGTTGACCTTGGCAGAGTTGCTTCCAAGCAATTCCTCATCTGACAATTCTGGCTCTTCTTCATTGTTCAACACACGCGCACTTGGGTTACCATCTTTATCCGTGATCGAAATTCCTGCATCTTGAATGCGTTGCAAAAGATCTTCAATCCCATCTGCATCTAGTGTGAATGGAATAACCAACTTGTCATTAATTTCATCATCTGTTGCAGTTCCACTTTTCTTGTGGCTGCGAATAAACTCTGCAATTTGAACGTCCAATGTTGTAATATCTTTTTGTTCTTTAGCCATTCCTACTCCATTCTTCTTTTTTGAGCGATCAAACGCTCGAGTTCCAATAAAGCTTTTTCCGCATCCCCTGTCGAGGAAGCTTCCTTCACTTTATTTCCAATTTGTTGACTTTCTTTGCGAAGAAGCTCACGATTTCGCGTTTCTTCCACTTCTTCTAATTCACCATCCGCTATCTCTTCTGGCAAATCTTCTTCTAACATCCGGTACCAGGCGTGCTGGACCCCTTCAGGTTGCTCGGACAAATCCTGAGATGTGACTTCTCCATTTTGACAGAGTAATTGGTACAAGATCTGTAACTCCGGTGTGTCAAAGACAAAATCAGGTCGCAAACGGTAATCATTGAGCACCATTGGAAAATCTTTCATCCTACTTAATAAATGATTTTCCGCCTTGATCAAGCGCGTCATCCCACGGTTAGGTAGGAGATCGACTGAAAAATTCGACGTTCTTGATCGTCCACCACTTTGATCCTCCTGCCGTTGATGCAAGCGACTATTATTGACAATCTGCTCAATCTGCAAATAATCAAAGTCTGGCAATAAATCTGCCAACTTATAAATATAGGTGTTTTGCGCTGTGATGGAGCGCGTCTGGGCGATCATCGGTGCCAGCTTCTCGACAAACTCAATCTGTGCCTGCAAGTTCTCAATATACTGGGGTTTCCAGTAGTGCATCAAGAATTCAACCTTACTGATCCGCGAATTCTTCAAGAGGGAAGCTAGATCTTCTGGGGAGGTCTTTTTGAGGTACTCATCGGGATCCATCTGATCAGGGATACGGACGATCTCCAACTCCAGATCCTGCAAGACATCCAAGGCCTTAGCGGTTGCTTCAAGTCCCGCCTTATCCCCATCATAGGTCAGAATGACCTTTTTGGTAAAATGAGACAGGTGCTGGACGTGCTCTGGTGTCAAGGCTGTCCCCATAGAGGCGACTGCATTTTCAACCCCAGCTCGATAAGCCGCAATGACATCCATAAAGCCTTCCATGATATACATTTCATGTTGCTTTTTGGCGCTCGTCTTAGCTTGGTCTAAATGGTAGAGCTCATAACTTTTGTTAAAGAGACGGGTGCTACGACTATTCTTGTACTTGGCTTGATGACTCCCATCGTCCATCTTTTTCCATAACCTACCAGAAAAAGCAATGACACGTCCACTATCATCCGTCAAAGGAAACATAATCCGATCCTGAAAGGCATCAAAAACTGTTCCAGCATCTGAGATTGTGAATAATCCCGAATCGGTAATCACTTTCTCAGAGAACTTCTCAGAGAGATTTCGATAGAGATAATTCCCTTCTGCTGGGGCTAAGCCCAATTGAAAATGTCGGATGACCTCATCCGTCAATCCACGTTCATGCAGATAATTTCGCGCTTCTTCTCCCATCTTTGTCGTCATCAGAATCGCCTGGTAGAACTTACTGGCTTCCTGATGAATCTCATAAAGTTCTTGGTTGGGATTGATAGACGTTGGTTGAGCCGGCCTTGCTTGGTACTGAAGCGCAATACCCGCTTTTTCTGCTACGATCTGGACCGCATCCATAAAAGCCACTCCACGGTATTCCTCAATAAACTTAAAGACATCTCCCGAGCGACCACATCCGAAACAATGGTAAAACTGCTTGTCTTCAACGACATTAAAAGAAGGAGTCTTTTCACCATGAAAAGGACAGAGCCCTAAAAAATTACGGCCAGCCTTGGTCAAAGAAACAACTTCTCCAATAACTTCAACAATGTTTACACTGTTTTTAATTTCTGCAATTAGCTCTTTATCAACCATAAACAGTGCCTCCATTTTACCATAGATTATCACTTTATATTTTATACTAAAAGTTAGTAAAAGTAAATTTTTTCCTACCGATTTCACACATAAAAGAAAAGATTTTCAACCTTTATCACTAATTTTAAAAAATGAGGCATATTCCTTGTCAGTCGAATATTTTTCCGTTATACTAACATAGTAAAAAATTATTATGAAAGGACATATTTAGGATATGTTAAAAGATTTGAAAGCTTTTCTCCTTCGTGGGAATATTGTTGACCTTGCTGTAGCAGTCGTTATCGGAGCTGCATTTGGAGCTATCGTAACATCACTTGTTAACGATATCATCACTCCACTTATTTTGAAACCAGCTATGAAAGCTGCTGGTGTTGATAAGATTGCTAATTTGTCATGGAACGGTGTTGCATACGGTAGCTTCTTGAGCGCTGTGATCAACTTCCTTGTTGTTGGTACTGTTCTTTTCTTCGTAGTGAAAGCTGCTGAAAAAGCTCAAAACCTTGGTAAAAAAGAAGAAGCTGTCGAAGAAGAAGCTCCTACTCAAGAAGAGTTGCTTACTGAAATCCGCGACTTGCTTGCAAACAAATAATCAGATAAAAAGATCCGATCTTCTAGCTAGAAGATCGGTTTTTTTGTCTTTAACGGATGAAAAAAACAAAAAACAGACCGAGGTCTGTTCTTGTATTCAATTAGAATTTTTTACGTTTACGAGCTGCTTCTGATTTACGTTTACGTTTTACAGAAGGTTTTTCATAGAATTCACGTTTGCGTGTTTCTTGAAGAGTACCAGCTTTAGTAACCGCACGTTTGAAACGACGAAGAGCATCGTCAAGAGATTCATTCTTACGTACTACTGTTTTTGACATATTTTTCACTCCCTTCAAGCCTAAAATCTTAATAATTTTATCACACTTTAAGGACGCTGTCAAGATCTTTTGAAACTTTTCTAGCCCTCCTAGCCTTCATGTCATTTCTTTTTCCAACTTTTTCATTCTTCCCATTTTATGATACAATGGAAACAAAGAAAACCCTGAAGGAGATACTATGTCAGAAATTTATGATATTACAATTGTTGGGGGCGGACCAGTTGGTCTGTTTGCTGCTTTTTATGGCAATATGCGCCAAGTAAAAGTCAAACTGATTGATTCCTTACCTCAACTGGGAGGGCAACCAGCTATTCTCTATCCAGAAAAGAGTATCCTCGATGTACCTGGCTTTACCAATTTGACTGGTGAAGAATTGAGCAACCGCTTGATCGAGCAAGTCAAACGGTTTGATACACCGATCTTTCTCAATGAAACTGTAGAGGATATTCGAAAAGAAGGCGACCTCTTCACCATCACTACTTCTCGCCAAGTGCATCAGTCTAAAGCAGTCATTATAGCCATGGGCGGTGGTGCCTTTAAGCCACGCGCCCTTGACATTGAGGGAGCTGAAGACTTTGATAACGTCCACTATCATGTTTCGAACATCCAACAATATGAAGGACAGCAGGTGACCGTCCTTGGTGGTGGAGACTCTGCTGTAGACTGGGCTCTTGCTTTTGACAAGATTGCTCCAACTACGATCATTCATCGTCGGGATAACTTCCGTGCTTTAGAACATAGTGTAGAAGAACTCAAACAATCTTCTGTTAGCATCAAAACACCATTTGTTCCTAGCCGCTTGATTGGCGAAAATGGTCATGCCACTCATCTTGAAATCACAAAAGTTAAAACCGATGAAACCGAACTCATTCCGATTGATCACTTATTTGTCAACTATGGCTTTAAATCTTCAATCGGAAACTTGAAAGAATGGGGTGTAGAATTGCAACGCCATAAAATCAAGGTGAACCAAAAACAAGAAACCAGCCTTCCTGGAATTTATGCCTGTGGAGACTGCTGCTTCTACGAAGGAAAGATTGATCTCATCGCTACAGGTCTGGGGGAAGCTCCAACAGCTGTAAACAATGCCATCAACTACATCTATCCAGATAAGAAAGTCCAACCAACGCACTCAACTAGTTTATAATAAAAAAGGCCTTTGGCCTTTTTTATTTGTCTAAATCGTCTGCGATCTTATTGATCTTACGTAAGCGGTGGTTAACACCGCTTTTTGAAATAGGTTGTTGCAAACTATCAGCGATCTGCTGGATAGAATAATCTGGATGATTCATCCGGATATAGGCAACTTCTTGCAGGTCACTTGGTAAACTTCCTAGACCAACCGTATCCACAATTTTACTGATATTATTGATGGTTTTCATACTGGCTGTGACTGTGCGCTGGATATTGGCCATCTCGGCATTATTAGCCCGATTGAGGTCATTGCGCGTCTCTCTCATGACCTTGATGGACTCAAATTCTTGCATGGCTTGCATGGCCTCTACTACAATTAGAAAATCAATAATATCTTCCGCTCGTTGCAAATAGGTTACGACACCCTTTTTACGCTCGATGGTTTTCGCATCTAGTAAAAATCCTTGCATGAGAAGAGCAATTCCTTCCGCGTGGTCTGTATAAACAGAATGAATTTCCAGCTGGTACTTCCCTTTTTCAGGATCTTTTATCGAACCACTCGACAGAAAAGCTCCTCGAAGATAAGCACGGCTAGCTGCTTCATCTTCTAAAACACTAGCATCAATGCCTGTCTCAATCCCAAAGAAGGCATCTGCCAAATGCAAGTCAGCTAAAATTTCTTCTACCTTTTCATCCAAGAATACTGTGTAGACACGATTCTTTTTCAAATTGGTTTTTTGATGGTGGCGAATATCTGATTTGGCCTCATAAAAATGATGCAATAATTCATAGATATGGCGAGCGATCTTGGCATTTTCTGTCGTTACCGAGAGCGTCAAGCCGCCCATTGATATGCCGAGGCTCCCAGACATCTTGATAATAGCAGCTAATTCACTCTTTTCAAATCGCTTGAGAGACAATAATTCTTCTTTGACACGAACCGTAAAACTCATTTTCTCACCTGCACGATCTGCATCAGCTCTTCGACCACTTTTTCACCATCATGAAAAGCTCCCCCGTTGACCAGCTTTAAGAAATCGGAAGAAATCACTTGGGGAACTTGCGAGTGCAAGCCCTTAAAATCATGCTCTACCTGGACCAAGTATTCATCAAATTTATTGCTGTTCATATAAGCTGCGGGAACCTGATTGATATTGACAAGGACGGTGTCGATGAACTTTTCTCCCAAGTGCTTGTGAAGCACGGCCACGTGGTCACTATCTGTGAAATGCTCGGTTTCTCCTCTTTGGGTCATGATGTTACAAACATAGGCTACCTGAGCCTTGGTTTCAAGGATGGCTTTCCCAATCTCATCGATCATCAAATTAGGAAGGATCGAGGTAAAGAGCGAACCAGGACCCAAGACAACCATATCACTTTCAAGAATAGCTTCCACCACTTTCTTACTAGCTTTTGGCCGCTCTTGATCGAAGGTATTGGTCACATAGACATGATCAATCATGCCAGTGTAGTTAGCAATGTGGCTTTCTCCTACCACTTCTTTTCCATCTTGAAAGACGGCATGAAGGGTCAAGGGACTATCACTGGAAGGATAGATCTTGCCGGTCGTATGAAAGAACTTGGTTAACAATTGCATGGCATTATAGGTCGAGCCTTGCATCTCTGAAATCCCTGCAATGATCAAGTTTCCCAAAGGGTGACCGGCCAAAGGGCCATCATCGTCAGCAAAGCGGTATTGAAAGACCTTCTCATAAAAACGAGGCATATCTGACATGGCAACCAGCACATTTCGAAGATCTCCAGGTGGTGTCAATTTTTGGATGTTCTTCCGCAATTCACCTGAACTCCCGCCATCATCTGCAACGGTTACGATGGCAGTGATGTCGACCGGTTTCTTTCTCAGACTATCGAGGATAACAGAAATTCCTGTTCCTCCTCCAATAACGGTTACTTTAGGTTTTCTCATGAGCGATTCACCGTTTCTTTCCGTCTGTCCTTGTCTCTATGACTGCAATTGACTTGCCAATTTTTTTCTAAATCATGCGCTAAGCGCTCTGCAAAGGCTACTGAACGGTGTTGCCCACCGGTACAGCCCATAGCGATGGTGAGAACGGATTTACCCTCCCGTTTATAAGACGGTAAAATAGGAACGATCAAGTCATGGAGGTGACGATAAAAGTCCTCTGATTCAGGGTGATCCATGACGTAATCATAGACAGCTAGATCTTGACCGGTTAAATTCCGAAGTTCCAATTTGTAGTAGGGGTTTGGAAGGAAACGCACGTCAAAGACAAGGTCAGCATCGATCGGAAGGCCATATTTAAACCCAAATGACATGACCTCAACCCGAAAATCTGGCTGATTATCTTGACTGGCAAATTGTTCTGCGATCGTTTTTCTCAAATTACGAGGCGTCAACTCAGTCGTATCCACCACATTTTGACTGATATTTTTTAATGGTGACAAGAGTTCGCGCTCTAAGGCAATCCCATCCAAGACACGGCCATCTGCCGCTAGTGGGTGACTACGACGAGTTTCCTTGTATCGTGCTACCAACTCACTGTCAGTGGCATCCAAGAACAAGACCTTGAAATCGAGGTCTTCTTGGTTATCCAATTCATCCAAAATGGTGCGAATTTCATTGAAAAAAGAACGGCTCCGCATGTCCACAACAACGGCTAATTTATTGTTATCGGGACTGTGGCGCATGAGCTCAATAAATTTCAGCAAGAGCGCCGGTGGCATATTATCGATGGTAAAGTAACCCAAATCCTCAAACGATTGGATGGCGACGGTCTTTCCAGCACCGCTCATCCCTGTTACCATGACCAGTTGAATCTTACTTTCTGTCATTTTCTCCTCCCATAAATAAAACAGAGTGGCCTACAGTTTCCTGCTCTCCACTCTGTCTTTTTTGTCTTTGAATGGTTATTAGGCTTTGATTTCCGCAATAACTTCAATTTCAACCTTCACATCACGTGGCAGGCGTGCTACTTCAACAGCAGACCGAGCTGGAAACTCTGTAGTAAAGACTGTTTTATAGACCTCATTAAAAGGTACAAAGTCATTCATATCACTTAAGAAACAAGTGGTTTTCACCACGTGGTCGAAGTCTGTCCCAGCCTCTTCCAAAATAGCCCCAATGTTCTTTAAGACTTGCTCTGTTTGTTCTTGGATGGTTTCGCCAATGATTTCGCCTGTTTCAGGTGACAAGGGAACTTGTCCGCTTGCAAAGAGAAGATTCCCTACAATTTTCCCTTGAACATAAGGTCCAATTGCTGCGGGTGCTTTATCTGTATGAATTGTTTTTGCCATAGTATTCTCCAAGTCTATTTACTTCTGCTGGTTTTCTTTTGCTAATTTTTCCCTTTGTAAGCGTAATTTGCGCTTAGGATTTAGCGTATTAAAGAGTTCTTCTAGTTTTTCAGCATTCCAAACATCGGCTGCTGAAACAAAATTTCCATTTTCATCTCGAAAAGATATTGGTTTATCTCCCACTGAAAAAGCCTCACTTCTTATTTGGAATCCTTGATCCGCTGGGGATCTATCCTAATCTACAAACTCAAATTCAAATTTACCGATCCGGACGATATCGCCATCTTTTGCTCCACGCGCACGGAGAGCTTCATCAACCCCCATGCCACGCAATTGACGAGCAAATTTCATGACCGCTTCATCACGATCGAAATTCGTCATATTAAAGAGTTTTTCAAGTTTTTCACCAGACAAGACCCAAGCGGCATCGTCATCCCGACTGATGTCAAAGGCTGGCTGGTCTTCATCAAAGCCATAGTAGACTTCTTCTTGGGCCATTTCGTCTTCTGAATACAAGAGGAATTCTGGTGTTTTGTCTAACAATTCTGCCGTTGCTTCTAACAAGTTGTCCAAACCTTGATGCGCCAAACTAGAGATCGGGAAGATCTGTGGCAGTTCATCAAACTCATCGTAATTGGCCGCCAATTTCTTCTTGAACTCTTTCAAGTTTTCTTGACTCTCTGGCATATCCATCTTATTTGCCACGATAATCTGAGGTCGCTCCATCAAACGAAGATTATAGGTTTCAAGCTCTTTATTGATTTGAACATAATCTTCGTAAGGATCGCGTCCTTCACTGGCTGACATATCGATAACATGCAAGATAACCCGGGTGCGCTCGATGTGACGAAGGAACTGGGTTCCGAGTCCGACACCTTGGCTAGCTCCTTCAATCAATCCAGGAAGGTCTGCGACTGCAAAGGATTCACCTGACGGCGTCCGAACCATGCCCAAGTTTGGAACGATGGTTGTGAAATGATAAGCTCCAATCTTTGGTTTGGCAGAAGTAATGACACTGAGAAGAGTTGATTTCCCTACTGATGGGAAGCCAACCAAACCAACGTCTGCCAAGACCTTGAGTTCTAATTCGAGTTCACGTTCCTGACCAGGTTCCCCATTCTCAGAAATCTCTGGGGCTGGATTTTTAGGAGTGGCAAAACGAATGTTTCCACGTCCGCCACGGCCACCGTGGGCGACAATGTACTCTTGTCCATTTTCAACTAGGTCCGTAATGACCTTGCCAGTCTCGGCATCTCGGACGGTCGTTCCTTGAGGAACCCGAACATAGAGATCTTCTGCTCCCCGTCCGTGCATCCCTTTGGTCATTCCTTTTTCCCCATTTTGGGCTTTGAAATGCCGGTTATAACGGAAGTCCATCAAGGTGCGCAAGCCTTCGTCTACTACGAAGATGACATTGCCACCACGACCTCCATCACCACCCCAAGGTCCGCCATTAGGGACATATTTTTCACGGCGAAAAGCCACCATGCCATCGCCGCCATTTCCAGCCTTGACCTTAATCTTGGCTGTATCTAAAAACATACTCATAAATAGATGATTTCCTTTATTTCTGCGTGCGTCTTAGTAAGAAAGAGCACCAATTGCGGTTGCAAAGATTGCACCAACCGTTACAATCAACATAATCACAATGACCACCATCGTGATCATTTCAAATGGTGTTTTTTTACGTTTTCCGTTATCTCCAAAAGCCACTTCTAATACCTCGATTACTATAAATTCATTAGCCCTATTTTACCACGAAATAGGGGATTTTTCAAATCGAGCCTACACAAAAAGACCAGACAGATGTCTGATCTTTTATGAATAGATTTAGGAATCTTTTCTTACACGTAAAACGCCAACTGATAGAATTGCTAGGAAGACACCCATGACAAGAACCACCGGTGTCATCTTTTCACCTGTACTTGGAAGAACTTTTTTCTTACCAGGTTTTGGAGCTTCTTCTTTAACAGAAGATGAAGATGATTTCAATGAAGAACTTGATGTGGATGTTGAGTTCGATGTAGAGCTAGAACTCGTTGAAGATGATGAGCTTGATGAAGAACTAGAGCTTGATGAAGAACTAGAACTTGATGAGGAGGTTGAGCTAGATGTCGGTGGCGTTTGTTCTTTCTCACCCAATCCTTCGCCAGATCCTGTTTCCAATCGCACTTCACGGGTTAAACTACGCGGTGCTGGGAAATTGGTTGCCGTCCATGTTAACGTATTATGGACAATATCGCCTACTTTCGTTCCAGGTGCCACTTTTGTAGAATATTCAATATACATTGGCCAATTGTAGTTATCACCAAATTCAATTGTAAAACCAGTGGTCTTTCCATCTGCATTCTTATCGAAAACAGCTTTTTTAGTAAAGTTATCCAGAACTGGGAGACTTAAGATCTGAGCTTCGTTCTTAATCCCACCTTGGACAGGAGCATAACGAACAGCGCGTAAGCTCCCTTCAACCAATGTTAAGCCATCTCCGAATTGGTCTTTAATGACCATTCCTCGAAGCATATCTTGGCGAGCATTTAAGAGAATCCGCCATTTGATAATGGTTGGATCAGACTTATCTTGGTAGCCGTATTTCATCTCATAGTCTCCAGCTTCTCCAGCTGTTTTTTCATAATTCAATGAAAAATCTGTATTTCCTAGTTTAAACTGGATTGGAGATGTTTTTGTAACTACTTCTGAGTCTACTTTTACATCAAAATGAAGAGCAACTCGTTTGTTGAGTGGATGAGATGCGAAATAATCATTAAAGGTAACGGTCACTGTTTTCTTAGCTGTATCAACGACAGCTTTCCCCACCGTCTGACCATTTGATTGGCCTTCCTCAAGAACATTGAATTCCAATGCTGTGTAGAGGGCTAATTCTTTTGGCAAACTAAGAGTTAAGGTATCACCAGCTTGAATAGTTTGCGAATCTGGAAAGGCTAAATAAATACTTGCTGACAATTTTTCATTTGTCAACACCTTGCTCCCATTTGTTAGCGTGTTACCGTCTTTCGTTAGACGTGCTGTCTGTGTATATGATGAGACTTCTGCAGCATGAATTGTTTTAGTCAAACCAGCTGTGAATAGAATCGTTAGCACTAAGGCAAGTGCCCATACAATTTGACGAACCTGTTTCATATATACCTCCTCTGCTCGCCTATTTGCGAGCCATGTTTTTTACAAGGTTAAAGTCCGATTTCTGCTTGAACAACTGCAGCAATGGTATCTACATAGTAGTCCACTTCTTCATGTGTAGGTGCTTCTGCCATCACACGAAGGAGGGGTTCAGTTCCACTTGGACGCACGAGGATGCGTCCATTTCCTGCCATTTCCGCTTCCATTTTTTCAATGATTTCACGAATAGCAGGCACTTCCATCGCCTTGTCTTTCATGCTATTTTCAACCCGGATATTGACGAGTTTTTGTGGATAAATGGTTACTTCAGCAGCCAATTCAGATAATTTCTTGCCGGTTTCTTGCATGATTTTAGTCAATTGAACGCCTGTTAATTGACCATCACCAGTTGTATTGTAATCCATGATGACTACGTGACCAGATTGTTCACCACCAAGATTGTATCCTGATTTGCGCATCTCTTCGACCACATAACGATCTCCAACAGCTGTGATTTCTTTTTGAATCCCCTTCGCATCCAATGCCTTGTGGAAGCCGAGATTAGACATGACGGTTGTGACGATCGTATTTTTTTCGAGCAAGCCTTTGCTTGAAAGATAAGAACCGATGATGTACATGATCTTATCTCCGTCTACAATCTCTCCATTTTCATCAACAGCAATCAAGCGATCGCTGTCTCCGTCAAAGGCAAGACCAATCGCTGCGCCTACTTCTTTTACTTTCTCTTGCAAATGCTCTGGGTGAGTAGAACCAACCCCATCATTGATGTTCAAACCATCTGGGTTTTCACCGATGACGGTCAATTGAGCTCCCAAATCTGCAAAGATTTGACGCGCACTAGTAGAGGCTGCACCATTTGCTGTATCTAAGACTACGTGCATGCCTTCGAGTTGAACGCCTGTCGAGACAAGGAATTCTTGATACTTACGCAAGCCTTCTGGATATTCCATGACCGTTCCTAAACCTTGTGCACTTGGACGTGGAAGCGTATCTTCAGCCGCATCAAGCAAGGCTTCAATTTCAAGTTCGCGATCATCATCCAATTTGAAGCCATCACCACCAAAGAATTTGATGCCATTGTCCAAGGCTGGATTGTGGCTAGCAGAAATCATCACTCCGGCGCTGGCTTTTTCCGTACGAACTAGATAAGCAACACCTGGTGTTGCAATCACACCCAACTTGTAGACGCGAATCCCAACAGATAAGAGCCCAGCAATTAAGGCATGCTCTAACATTTCACCAGAAATACGCGTATCACGTCCAACAAATACCAAGGGTGTTTCTTCTTCATGTTGGCTCAACACATAGCCACCGAAACGGCCTAGTTTAAAAGCCAATTCTGGCGTTAATTCTACATTTGCTTCTCCACGGACACCGTCCGTTCCAAAATATTTACCCATTCTTCATTACCTTTTTTACTTTCTAATTACTTGAACTGGAGGAGGTCGACGACGAACTGCTAGAGCTTGACGTAGACGAGCTACTCTTTGTGGTCACTTGAATCCGTGTTTCACTCGGATTTACTAGACCTGGTAGAACATTTCCTTGGGCATCTACTGCATTTAAGGAAATGGTTCCGCTATAATTTCCACTAATGATCTCACTGGATGGGAAGACGGCTTGGACATGATCAATGCGACTCAAGGTTTCTTGATCGCTGGTCACTTCTACCTTGGTGGTTTCAAGAGAAATATCCGATACCGTTATTCCATCCACAATTTGATTGTCCGGGATCGTGGCCCTGACCGCAAACGATTTTTTCGCTTTCTTCCCGATTTTTACAGAAACTTTCTGAGGCTCTACGGTTGCGGTCAAACCTGCTGGAAGATCTTCTACAATCAACGGCACTTCGACGGTACCTTCCTTGGCCTTACGAAGATCCGCTACCACGCGAAACTTCCGAGTTCCCGGTTGCATTTCGCTTGCTAGAGCGACCCGGTTTGAACCCTTTAGAAAGACCGTTACCTCTGATGTTAACCCACTGACAAAGTATGTCTTGTCATTGTACTTGGCATCAATTGGAATATTGGTCAAGGTATTGGTGTAGGTCTCTGAACTCACTTGTCTAGCGCTGCTATTATTTTGAAAATTAAAGGATGACGCATTGATAAACAAGATAAAGGACAATAAGACGGAGGCGAAAACATAAAGAAATTCTTTTTTCGATCTCATTTTGTTACCCTCCCAAATAGACGCTCTTTCCAACTAATCGTCTTATTCTCTTCAGGGACCAAGAAGGCTCTCAATTCTGCCTCAAACTCTTCTAAGGTTAAATCATGTCGGAAGGTTCCATTATAGGTTACAGAGATCCCGCCCGTTTCTTCTGATACCACAAAGGTAAAGGCATCCGAAACTTCAGACAAACCAATGGCTGCGCGGTGACGCGTTCCGAACTCTTTTGAAATTCCAGTGTTTTCTGTCAAGGGCAGGTAGGCACAAGAAACAGCGATTTTATCATTGCGAACAATGACCGCCCCATCGTGCAGAGGAGTATTTGGAATGAAGATATTAATCAGCAATTCTCCTGAAATATCTGCATCCAGAGGAATACCTGTGGAGATATATTCCTGAAGGGTTCTGGCTCCTTGAATAGCTACCAAGGCACCAATCTTACGTGGGCTCATATAAGCCACTGCCTTAACATAGGCCTGTACCATCTTCTCTTCCTGACTGACTTCACTCGTCGTAAAGAACTCTGTCGCCCGACCTAAACGCTCTAAGCCAATCCGAATTTCAGGGGAGAAAATCACAACCAGCGCGATAACCCCATAGGTAATCACTTGATTGATCAGCCAAGAAATAGTCGTTAAACCCAAAAAATTGGCTAAAAATTGAGCCAAGAAAAAGATAATGACCCCACGCACCAAAATCATGATCTTGGTCCCGACGATGGCCTTGATCAAAAAATACAACAACCAAGCCACCAGGGCAATATCGATGATATTGATAATAACACTCCACCAATTCGGGAACAAACTGGTCCAAAATTGTGGATTTGAAAACTGTTGAATATTCATATTCTCATACCTACCACTTCTCTAAAAGACATCATCTTATTATAACACGTTTCAACAGATTTTTCTGTAACCTTCTGATGCTTTTTATGATAAAATATGATTTATGAAGATAAATACAACCTTGGGCCTTCTGGCAGGAAAGCTTTCCGGCTCTATTCTAGAAAAGATGGGGCGGGGATCAACCCTACCAGGTAAAGTAGCCCTCAAATTTGATAAAGATATTCTCAGTCAACTGGCAAAAAACTATGAGATTGTTGTGATTACAGGGACAAATGGAAAAACCCTGACCACTGCGCTAACAGTAGGTATTCTCCAAGAAGCTTTTGGACCTATTTTGACCAATCCAAGTGGGGCCAATATGATCTCTGGGATTACAACGACCTTCTTACGGGCTAAGCATTCGAAATCAAATCGACCGATTGCGGTACTTGAAATTGACGAGGCCAGCCTCTCTCGGATTTGTGATTATATTAAGCCCAGCCTTTTTGTGATCACTAATATTTTCCGGGACCAGATGGACCGCTATGGAGAGATCTATACGACCTACCAAATGATTTTGGATGCCATTCACAAGGTCCCAACTGCAACAGTCTTGTTAAATGGTGATAGTCCGCTCTTTAATAGTCAGACCTTATCCAATCCGATCCAATATTATGGATTTGATACTGACAAATCAGAGCCACAACTAGCTCATTACAATACGGAAGGAATCCTCTGTCCGCATTGCCACAACATCCTCAAGTACAAGCTCAATACCTATGCAAATCTTGGGGATTATATCTGTGAGCACTGTGGTTTCCACAGGCCTCCTCTGACTTATGCCGTATCAGACCTCCTCTCATTAACCCAGCGCTCTTCCCAATTCCGGATTCAAGGCCAAGACTACCACATCAATATCGGCGGTCTTTACAACATCTACAATGCCTTAGCTGCTGTTTCCGTTGCTGGATTCTTTGGAGTTCAACCTGAAGTGATTAAGCAAGGATTTGATCGCAGTCGCGCTGTCTTTGGTCGTCAGGAAACCTTTAAGATTGGGGATAAGGAATGTACCTTGGTTTTGATTAAGAATCCAGTTGGTGCGACCCAAGCTATTGAAATGATCAAACTAGCTCCTTATTCCTTTAGCTTATCAGCCCTCCTCAATGCGAATTATGCGGATGGGATCGACACCAGCTGGATTTGGGATGCGGACTTTGAGCAAATCACCCAGATGGATATTCCAGAAATCAATGCTGGTGGGGTGCGCCACTCTGAGATTGCTCGGCGACTTCGGGTCACTGGCTATCCGGCTGAAAAGATCACAGAAATGGCTGAATTAAAAGAGGTCTTCCAACGCATCCAGCAACAGGAAACCCCTCACGCTTACATTTTAGCTACCTATACGGCCATGCTTGAATTCCGTGAACTCTTGGCCCAAGAACACCTGATTGAAAAGGAGATGCACTAATGACTTATACTTCTCTAGAATCTTCTGATCAGGCACAGTATCCATACAGCCTGCGCATTGCCCATCTCTACGGCAACTTAATGAATACCTACGGAGACAATGGAAATATCCTCATGCTCAAGTACGTTGCTGAAAAACTTGGAGCCCATGTCACAGTGGATATCGTCTCTCTCAAAGACCGGTTCGACCCTGATGCCTATGATATCGCCTTTTTCGGTGGCGGCCAAGACTACGAACAGACCATTGTATCAGAAGATCTACCAGATAAAAAAGAAGATCTTGAACGCTTCATTCATGACGATGGTGTGGTCCTTGCTATCTGTGGTGGCTTTCAGCTTCTGGGTCAGTACTACATTGAAGCTTCTGGCAAACGCATTGAAGGGCTCGGTATTATGGGCCACTATACGCTCAACCAAGTCAACAACCGCTATATCGGTGATATCAAGATCCATAACGAAGAATTTAACGAAACCTATTATGGTTTTGAAAACCACCAAGGTCGGACCTTCTTGGCAGAGGATGAAAAACCGCTGGGCAAGGTTGTCTATGGAAATGGGAACAACAAAGAAGATGGGTGCGAAGGGGTTCATTACAAGAACGTCTTTGGAAGCTACTTCCACGGTCCTATCTTGTCCCGAAATGCCAATTTGGCCTATCGTCTAGTGAGCACTGCTTTAAAAAATAAATATGGCAAGGACCTTTCCCTACCGGCTTATGAGGATATTCTAAGCCTAGAGCAACCGGAAGAGTACGCTGATGTGAAAAGCAAGGCCCCTGCTGAACAATAAGGAGATAATGATGAACAAAAATAATCTACACTACATTGCTTTATTACTTTTAATTTTATTGATTGCTGGTATTTCCCTTGCAAACATGCAATCAGTCACTGTGAATTTCCTCTTGGTCCAATTTAAATTGCCCTTGATCATTCTGATCTTGCTCTGTGTCCTCTTGGGTGCATTTGTCATGACCTTGGTTAATTTTTCAAAGGGCTTCTCCCTAAAAAAAGAACTCAAGAGCACTCAAAAGCAACTGGAGGAAGAAAAGAAAGAAGTTAAAATAGAAGAAAAAAATAACAACTAAAAAAGCACCATTCGGTGCTTTTTTCATGTTGTTCTAATGATTTTTTGCTTGTAGGTGCTTGGCGACTACTTGAGCTATGAGTGAAAAGAGAATGACACCAGCTCCGATCAGGAGAAAGGATTCTACTCGGACGCTTGGTAACCAGGTCATCAAGCCTTTAGCCACAGGCATAAAGAGAATGGCCAAGGTAAAAATGGTGCTTAAGACCCTGCCCAGGTAGTCTCCTTCTACCTTGGTTTGCACTTGGGTAAAAAAGTGAATATTAAAAATCGTCATAAAGAGTTCACAGACTAAATTTCCAGAAAAGGAAAGAAGGTGAGGAAGAGGCAAGCCCATCATGAACACTCCCACTCCTGTTAAAATCAATAAGAAGAGAAGCATCTCCATGCTTGATTTAAATTTATTAGCAATCAAGGCTCCGATGATGGAGCCAATAGCCCCCAAGGTTAAGATGGTTGCATAAGCGCCCTTGACCCCGTAAAGGCGATTGGAAAAGGGAAGTAAAAACTCAAAAGCTGCAAAAAAGAAATTGACGCTGGAAGCCACCAATAGAAGGAAGAAAATCTCTTTCTGATGCCAGATATAGTGCAGTCCATCCTTGATATCCGAAAAAATATCTTTTCCCGTAAACCGTTTCTTTTCTTGAACTTTGGCTTCTTCTTTGGGAAGGAATGCCACTAGGACAAAGGCGATGAAAAAGGTCAGTGCATCCAGTAAGAGGGTCGCATGGAGACTGGCAAATTGTAAAACAAGGAAAGAGAACACAGGTGAGCTAACACCAACAACCTGTAAGACCAGCTCCAAGCTGGCATTATAGGTCACAATCTCGTCCTTCTCTACGACCTCAGTGATAATGGCTTTGTTGGCCGTACGAGAAAATGCAAAGGCAATGGCCTGAACAATATTGGCAACAATCAGGGCTGCAATCATCCAACGATCGTTCCTGATAAAAGAAATGCCCAAACAAAGGAGACCACAAACCAAGTCGGTTGTCATCAAAATCTTGCGTCGGGAAAAACGGTCTGAGATCACGCCACCAAATGGATTGACTAGAATGGAGGTGACAAGTTCAGAAATCTGATAAATCCCTAATACCGTCTTTCCCACCGTCCCCATCGAGGCCAGCCAAACACTATTCCCATAATCATAGAGCATATTTCCCATTCGATTGATTGCCCCACGAGCAATCAGCTGGATAGCATGTCGATTCATAAAAAACCTCCTTCATTTTCTGAAACTATTGTATCAGTTCATGAAAGAGGTTTTCATTTTGTCCCCTATTTGGGAAAATTAATGCTTTACAAATTTATCGAAGGATGCCTACTGTTCTTTTGATTGAAGCTGCTTAGCTACTAGCTGAGCCAAGAGTGAAAAGAGAATAACCCCAGCTCCAATCAAGAGAAATGATTCCATACGGACGCTTGGCAACCAAGTCATCAACCCTTTGGCGATGGGCATAAAGAGAACAGCCAAGGTATAAATTGTGCTCAATACTCTACCTAGATAATCATCTTCCACCTTGGTTTGTACTTGGGAAAAAACGTGGATGTCGAAAATGGTCACAAAAAATTCACAGACCAGATTTCCTGAAAAGGAAAGATAAGGTGGAAGGGGCAAGCCCATTATGAACACTCCTATCCCTGCCAAAAGCAGTAAAAACAGGAGAATTCTCATACTTGATTTCATTTTATTGGCAACAAGTGCTCCTAGAATAGATCCAATAGCTCCCAGCGTTAAAATGGTCGCATAAGCTCCTTTAACCCCGTATAGACGATTCGAGAAGGGAAGTAAAAACTCAAAAGCCGCAAAAAAGAAATTGACGCTAGAAGCCACTAATAAGAGAAAGAAAATCTCTTTCTGATGCCAGATATAGTCTAACCCATCCTTGATATCAGAAAAAATATCTTTCCCGGTAAACTGTTTCCTCTCTTGCACCTTAGCTTCTTCTTTCGGAAGGAAAGCCACTAGAACAAAGGCAATGAAAAAGGTCAGCGCATCCAGTAAGAGGGTCGCATGAAGACTGGCAAATTGTAGAACTAGGAAAGAAAAAACAGGTGAACTGACACTAACAACCTGTAAGACCAACTCCAAGTGAGCATTATAGGTCACAATCTCATCTTTCTCAACAACCTCTGTGATAATAGCTTTATTGGCAGGTCGAGAAAAACCAAAGGCAATGGCCTGAACAATATTGGCAAAAATAAGAGCCGCAATCATCAAGCTATCATTTGTGATAAAAGAAATCGCCAAACAAAGGAGTCCACAAACCAGGTCGGTCGTCATCAAAATCTTGCGACGAGAAAAACGGTCTGAAATCACTCCTCCAAAAGGATTCACGAGAATCCCTGTCACTAACTCAGAAATTTGATAGATCCCTAATACCGTCTTTCCTATAGTCCCCATCGAGGCTAGCCAGACACTATTTCCATAGTCATAGAGCATATTTCCAATTTTGTTAATAGCTCCACGACTAATTAATTAGACCGCATGTCGGTTCATAAAATCTCCTTTATCACTGTCCTATTTAGAACATTCATTTTTTACAAATTTATCAAAGTGTTCTTGATAATAGGCCACCTGCTCTGGCAGTCCCAGCACATCAAAAATGTGCATGGCTTCCTGCATTTGCTGCCGGCCTTCTTCTGTTTGCCCCTTTTGGTACCGAGCAAATCCCTTAAGATAATGAAAAACATTGCGTTCGTAGAGTTTGATGCTCTTCCCGATAATCTTTTCTACATAGGCTTCAAAATAGCTGGCATTTTCAAAAGAATAGTGTTCTAAACAATGCTGGTAGCAATTCAGGGCCAGAATTAAGACCAGTTTTCGATGGCGACCAATTTCTTTGTAGAAATCTTCACGCTCCATCACTTCTCTCCCAAGGCGAGCAACATAGTCCACATCATAAAAGCTGTAGAGATTGCCAAAGAGGATCAACTCATACATGGTCCACTCTTCCGTTTGAAAGAGGTAATCCGCCACCTTATCCAGATCACGCTGTTTCATCGAGAAGTTTGCATCTCTCTGGCAAATCAGGCCTTGTAGCAGGATCCAGTTCAGCTCAAAATAGAGAGGATTGGTCGAACCTTTAGCCTTTTCAAGTTGTTCTTCTTGAAGCTTTTGAAAACCTGCAATATCATTTGAGTAGTAAAGCGGAATAATCTGAGCCATCAAAGCGACATGCTCATGGTGTTGAAAATTTCTGGCCTTATCCATAAAATTCTCAATCGTCACATGGATATTGTCCAAAATGTCAAAGAAGCGCGAAGCAGCCAGATCCGACTCCCCCAATTCAAAACGGGATAATTGGGAAGTCGAGCAAGCTTCTCCCGCAGCTTCTTTTAACGAATAATTTTTGCTGATTCGAAATTCACGAAAAACTTTGCCAAGATCGTCCATCTATTCCACCTGCTCTGACAGTTCTGCCCACTCTTCCATGACTGCTTCCTGCTGGACAGTTAGTTGATCCAGCTCGCTTTGGAGTTGGACCAAGTCGGCTGCATCGTTGGTGCTATGCATGGTTTCGGTGATGTCTTGGATTTTCTGATCCAGCTCTTCCATTTCTGCTTCCAATTGCTCAATGCGACGAGTGATTTTCCGGAGTTCCTTCTGGTTTTGTTTCTGCAAGTGATAATCATTGCTGGTGCCTTCTTCGGTCGAAGAAACAGGCACAGCTTCTGCTTGTGCTGCAGCAAGGGCCTCTAACTCTGCTTTCTTCTCCAGATAATAGTCATAGTCTCCTAGATAAAGAGTTGAGCCCTCTTCTGAGAGTTCCAAGACTTGTGTGGCTACCCGATTGATAAAGTAACGGTCGTGGCTGACAAAGAGCAAGGTGCCGTCAAAATCAATCAAGGCATTTTCCAGCACTTCCTTGCTATCGATATCCAAGTGGTTGGTCGGCTCGTCGAGAATCAAAAAGTTGTTATTTTCCATAGACAACTTGGCTAGAAGCAAGCGCGCCCGCTCTCCACCCGACAGCATGCCGACGGTTTTCTTGACATCATCCCCAGAGAAAAGAAAGGCTCCCAGGCGATTGCGAATTTCTACTTCTGGCGTCAGTTTAAAGTCATTCCAAAGCTCATCCAAGACACTGTTGTGTGGCGTTAGTTTACTTTGGGTCTGGTCATAGTAGCCCACCTCGACATTGGCCCCAAAACGGGCTTCCCCCTTGATAAAAGGAATTTGTCCGACAATAGACTTGATTAAGGTCGATTTCCCGATCCCATTTGGTCCCACAATAGCGACTGCATTCATCTTGCGGATATCCAAATTAATAGGCTCTGAGAGGATTTGATCGTCATAGCCGACGGCTGCCTCTTCTACTGTCAGGACGACATTTCCCGAAGTCTTATCAGCATGGAAGGTCATATGGGCAGACTTGGTCCCAGCTTCAGGCTTGTCTAGGCGCTCCATTTTTTCCAACTGCTTGCGCCGAGACTGAGCCCGCTTGGTAGTCGAAGCCCGCACCAAATTGCGATTAACAAAGTCTTCCAGCGCAGCAATTTCTTTTTGTTGCTTCTCGTAGTTCTTGGCTTCGGTCAGCAGTTTTTGCTCCTTTTGCTCCACAAAGCTAGAGTAATTACCGACATAGCGGTCCAAGGAATGCTTGGTCAAGTCCAGTGTAATGGTGGCGACCTTATCTAGGAAATACCGGTCGTGGCTGACAATGAGAAGGGCCCCGCTATAATTGACCAAATAGTTTTCCAACCAGGCGATGGTCTCAATATCCAAGTGGTTGGTCGGCTCGTCCAGTACCAAGAGATTTGGTTTTTCTAGAAGCATCTTGGCCAGAGCTAGACGGGTATTTTGCCCTCCAGACAGCTCTTCAATCTTCATCTGCCACATGGACTCATCGAACTTAAAGCCGTTGAGAATAGCGCGGATATCAGCTTCATAGGTAAAGCCACCAGCCTGACGGAATTCTTCCGATAGACGGTCATAGTCCTGCATGAGTTTTTCTAAGTCAACCCCAGTTTTTTCCCCCATCGCAAGCTCCATTTGCCGCAAGGTTTTCTCGGTCTTTCTGAGATCGTCAAAGACATGGAGCATCTCATCGTAGATAGTATTGGACGACTCAAATCGACTATCCTGGGCTAAATAAGAGAGAGAAAGGTCCCGCTTTTTATTGATTTCTCCTGAAGTTGGTTCTTCTTCTCCCACCAAGATTTTTAAGAGGGTAGACTTGCCGGCTCCGTTCTTTCCGACCAGGGCAATCCGGTCCCGTTCATCCACCTGCAGGCTGATATTATCAAAAAGAACCTCCCCTGCAAAAGAGCGCTCAATTTTGTTGGCTTGTAAAATAATCATGTCCCTATTTTACTATCTTTTTACGGATTAAACAAGAAAAGACGAGCCATCAAAAAAATCCTGAGCCCCTTGAGGCTCAGAACTTTTGAAAGTATTTTAAAACTTATTCTTCCTTATACAATTGTCGGACTGCTTCCACATCTATATCCTGGATACTGTAGAAGGAGCCAGCTGGTTGCATGACCGATTCTCCATCAGTGTGGTCCAGCCCAATGGCATGGCCTAGCTCATGCTCAGCTGTATTGACAATCCGATCATAACTATAGTTATAGACATAATTTAAAAGATAATGGCGATTGAGACGCACTGTGATGTGGGTGAACCGGTTGGTTAAAAGGTTAGTCTGAGAGGCAGTCTCTCCTGCAGCAGAAACCGATGCGTTATCCATTTCCGTCAAGACCACATTAGCCTCTTTTTCATTTGTAACCAACTTGAAGGTAAAGGCGCCTGTTTGGTTCCAAGCCTCAACAGCATCCCGATAAGCTTTTACAAAAGTTTGACTGATATTGGGATCCAGGTAGACCGTGGCCTCCGCTTTCTCCCAGCGAGCACCGCTATGCTCATGATTGTCTGTCTGCGTAGTCTGTGAGCTAGGTGTCATCCCAAAGCGCGATGCAAAACCCTGATCTCCAAATAAATTGCCGACTTGATAGACAACCTTTTGGGCAGCTCGTCCAAACCCATCCATACCAGAACTAGGAGAATCTGTGAAATAGATGATCCCCACTAGGACGAGAAAACTGATGGCAATGGTCCAGAAAAATCCCCAAAAAAGACTCCAAGCCATGCGAAGGATTCCTCTGAAAAATCGAAAAATGGTTCTCATACATTCTCCTTTCTCTTAAAGAAGGTATGCAATTGTAACACCCCATTCTTAAAAATAACTTAAATAACTACGTTTTCCAGCTTATTGATGAACGGTTACTTTGCCTGTCTGGTAATCCAGGCTAATCCCACTTTGAACATTGGGAACAAAAACATTGAACTCAAGGGTCCCATCACTCGATTTGGCTTCGATATGAGAACCTAATGGAATCAAATCTTTCGGCTGGTTGTAGATCAAGGTCACCCGATAGCGGATCCGCTTGTTCTTATCCAGTGCTTTTCGAACCAGGGTCTCGTAGTAGTTTTGACCGGTGGAATGAGGATCATTGGCTTGATTAGACCAAGCCGTTTGTACAGCGATATTTTTTGGATTGCTAGTCGAAGCATCGAAACCTTTGAGATTGCCGATCAAGGCGTAGCCCAATAGGTGGCCCCGATCCACAGCATGGTCATACTCGCCGGACAGATTGTGGACCTGATGCCAACCTGCTGGTTTCCAATCGGTTAGGCCACTACCTGTTGCATCTCGATCTCTGTACTGGCGAGTCGCCTTGGTCATAATAGCGTTCGCAACCGTCGGTACGGTCTTTCCATTCACTTCTTTTGTCTTGTTATCCGCATAGGGTTGACTAGCCACACTGGCATCCAGATCTGTGCGATTTCCCTTAACTACAAAGGCTCCAGCACCATTCCATTCCAAGTCATTTCCTAATTGTGAACGAGCAGATTTCGTTAATACAGAGCTAGCTAACTCTTTACTAGGTGTTTCTTGTTGGCTACTAGTCACCACCGAAACAACCTGATCTGTCGCTTCTTTTACCGTCGGTTGATTAAAATAATAGCCCCCGATAGCTAGGGCCGTTGCCACCACAAAACCTGCTAGGGTTTGTTTGGTTCGTTTGCTTACTGTTTGTTTTGCCATGTCTCTCTCCAAAAAAGAGCAGCGCTAGATGGGTCATTGACTCGATTCGCTGCTCTCCTTTTTACTCAATTTTAGTTAAAAGCTTATTTGCCCGTTAGCTTTCCAATGATCTCTGACCAAGTATCCGGAGAGAGAATGGACCATGGATTTTTTCCATCTCCAATCACTCCATAGCCAATGACCAAACCAACTGCAAAAATGATGATTCCAATCACAGCCAACAGGAGGACAATTCCTAGCTGTTTTCCAACATAGCGAAGATTAGTTTTCATCGTCTTCTTCCTCTACACGTTTCACGTCTGCACCTAGTGCCACCAATTTCTCATGGAATTGATAATAACCACGATCTAAGTGACTTAATTTGCTGACTTTCGTTTCTCCTTCTGCTACCAAGCCCATCAAGACCAAGGTTGCACTTGCTCGTAAATCGGTCGACATAACCTCTGCACCTTGGAAGCTTTCCCCTCCAACGATACGAGCTGTATCCCGCATAATATCCGAGTGAACGCCCATCCGACGCATTTCTTCCAAATGCTGGAAGCGATTCTCAAAAACCGTTTCAATCATGGTAGACTCACCTTTAGCCATGGCCATCAAGGCTGTGAATTGAGCCTGCATATCGGTTGGGAATCCTGGATACGGAAGGGTTTTAACGGTCACTGGACGGAGCTTACTGATATCCGACTGAATCCGAATTCCATTTTCTTCTTCGGTTACCGTCACACCCATCTCCTGCATCTTAGATAGAAGCGGACGGTTGTGTTCCCAAATGGCATCTTCGATTAAGACGTCTCCACCAGTCATGGCTGCCCCAATCATAAAGGTTCCAGCCTCGATGCGGTCTTGCACAACATTGTGGTTTGCACCGTGCAAGCTCTCCACACCAACAATGGTCAAGGTCTCAGTTCCTGCACCCTTGACGTTAGCCCCCATTTTATTCAGCAAGAGAGCTAGGTCAACAATTTCAGGTTCTCGAGCTGCATTTTCAATCACCGTGACTCCATCTGCCAAGGTTGCCGCCATCATAATATTTTGTGTCGCCCCTACTGATGGGAAGTCCATATAGATGTGTGCTCCCTTGAGACGATCTGCTTTTGCTTCAATATAGCCGGCTGTTTGGGTAATTTCAGCTCCCATAGCTTCCAGACCTTTCAAGTGGAGGTCAATCGGACGACTACCGATCGTACAGCCTCCAGGCATGGAAACTTTGGCATGGCCATTGCGTGCCAAGACAGGACCTAGGACAACGATAGAAGCCCGCATCTTGCTCACATACTTATAAGGTGCTTCCTCTGATAATTTTGCTTGCGCATCTACGACAACCGTATTGTCTTCTTCATTGAAGGTTACTTGTGCATTCAACCCACGAACAACATTGTTCATTGTAAAGACATCTGATAAAACAGGTACATTTTTCAAGGTTGTCACGCCCTCGCTTGCTAGAACTGTTGCAGCAAGAAGAGGAAGGACAGCATTTTTTGCTCCTTCGATTTTGACGGTTCCAACCAGTCGATTATGACCACCATTAACGATTATTTTTTCCATACGGGATTGTTCTCCAATTTCTTAAAGTCACGCTTTCTATCATACCATATTTTTTATAAAATGTGGCTAGAATTGGCCAATAAAAATCTGCCGACTCATCTCATAGATACTTATAAAAAATGAGCTCGCTAGATAGCCTATTCCGACACTGATCATCAAGATCAAAAAACGGATTTTAACTGCATTTTCAGCACTTACTTTTAAAAACTTTTCCCATTGAACCAGGTTCATCAATAGGTAATAGGCAAAAAAGATAAACAATAGATGGCTTGAAAGATTAAAAATCATTTGAATCATACAGCTATTATACCATATTTGGTCCTTACTTTCTTCTTTTGATTCTCTCCCAACAAAAATAAGGTGAGGACATACCTCCACCTTATTTTGAATATGTTATAAACGATTTCCGACATTAATCCGGTTAATGGCGCGTTGAAGAGCAATTTTAGCACGACGTTCCATATCAACCGAATGCTGATCTTTGGCTTCTTCAATCGCTTTTTCAGCTCGCAGTTTGGCACGTTCTGCACGACTAATGTCGATATCTCGAGCACGTTCGGCAGAATCGGCAACAATGGTAATGACATTATCAGCTACTTCGATAATCCCCCCATTGACTGCAATCCAATCAATATGTTTGTCATCGTCGACACGACGAACCTTTACTTGGTCTACAGCCAAAACCGCAATGGTATTGATATGATGAGGTAAAATCCCTAATTCACCATCAATTGTCTTGACAGATACAAATGCGGCATGATGATCATAAACCAGTCCATCCGGTGTAACGATTTGGACGTTCATTTGACTCATCTTTCACCTCTTCTTAGAATCCCATTTTTTCAGCTTTGGCAATCACATCTTCGATCGATCCAACACCACGGAAGGCATCTTCAGGAAGATGGTCATATTTCCCGTCCAAAATTTCTTTAAAGCCACGAACAGTTTCTCCAACTGGTACATAAGATCCAGGTTGACCTGTAAATTGTTCTGCAACGTTGAAGTTTTGTGACAAGAAGAATTGGATCCGGCGAGCACGAGCAACCAAGGTCTTTTCTTCGTCAGACAATTCATCCATCCCCAAGATAGCAATGATATCTTGCAATTCATGGTAACGTTGAAGGACGCGTTTGACTTCAGAAGCGACTGCATAGTGTTCTTCTCCTACGATTTCTGGAGAAAGGGCACGTGAGCTTGATGCCAATGGGTCCACCGCAGGGTAGATCCCCAATTGTACCAACTTACGTTCCAAGTTGGTGGTTGAATCCAAGTGGGCAAAGGCGGTTGCTGGCGCTGGGTCTGTATAGTCATCGGCTGGCACATAGATGGCTTGGATGGATGTAACAGAACCTTTCTTCGTTGACGTAATCCGTTCTTGCAATTGCCCCATTTCAGTTGCCAAAGTAGGTTGGTAACCAACGGCTGATGGCATCCGTCCCAAAAGGGCTGATACTTCAGATCCGGCTTGGGTGAAACGGAAGATATTGTCGATAAACAAGAGAACGTCCTGACCTTCGACATCACGGAAGTATTCCGCAATGGTCAAACCAGTCAAAGCAACACGCATCCGTGCTCCAGGTGGCTCATTCATTTGTCCAAAGACCATGGCTGTTTTTTCAATAACGCCAGATTCTTTCATTTCCCAGTAAAGGTCATTCCCTTCACGTGTCCGTTCCCCAACACCGGTAAATACAGAAATCCCACCGTGTTCTTGGGCAATATTATGGATTAATTCTTGAATCAAGACGGTCTTCCCAACTCCGGCACCGCCGAAGAGTCCGACCTTCCCACCTTTCAAATAAGGGGCTAAGAGGTCAATAACCTTGATCCCTGTTTCAAGAATTTCTTCTGAAGTAGAGAGCTCGTCAAAGGATGGAGCTTTTTTGTGGATGGAGTCACGAGGAGCATCCTCAGGAAAAGGTTGATCCAAGTCAATGGTATCTCCAAGAACATTGAAGACACGTCCCAAGGTTTCTTTTCCGACTGGAACAGAGATTGGACGACCTGTGTCCAAGACTTCCATTCCACGTGTTAAACCATCAGTTGATTCCATGGCGATGGTCCGTACGACCCCATCACCAAGTTCCAAAGCTACTTCAAGAACGACTTTTGATTTTTGTTGGTCATTTTTATAGACTACAAGCGCATTATTGATCTCAGGAAGTTTATCTCCAACGGAAAAGGCAACGTCTACGACGGGACCTACGACCTGAGAAATTTTGCCTAAACTCATGTCATTCTCCTATTCTAAGTAATTTCTACTGCTCAAAAGTTCTCTTTCGAGCATCCGTTTTTGTATAAAAAATTGTATCCGACAACTATTCAAGGGCGCTAGCACCTGCAACGATTTCGGTAATTTCTTGTGTAATCGCTGCTTGACGAGCACGGTTGTATTGAATCGTTAATTCATCAATGACTTTCTTGGCATTGTCTGTTGCAGTTTGCATGGCCATCATCCCCGCAGCATTTTCAGCTGTTTTAGCATCAATAATGGCACCATAGATCATGCTTTCAGCAAATTGAGGGAGCAATTGATCCAAAATGGCATCTCGACTAGATTCCAATTCTAGATTCAATACATAATCCTCATCTGCTTCATTGGGGTCCAAATCAATAATCGGAAGCATCTGTTCTACCCGCATTTGACTAGTCAAACTGTTGACGTGATGGTTGTAACAGACGTACAACTCATCAAACAAGCCTTCCTGATACATTTGGACTGTTTTCGAAATGATCGTACGAACTTCCTTAAAGCTAGGTTGATCAGGCAAACCACGCAATTCATAAACCGGCTGAATCCCACGGGCACGGAAGAAATCCGCACCGACACTTCCAATACAGATCACTTCAAAGTCATCTACAGTTTGATGGTATTCTGCCTTCATTTCCATCATGGTTTTAAGGATGGAGGCATTGTAGCCTCCGACCAAACCACGATCAGATGTAATCACGATATAAGCTGTCTTATTTACCGGCCGACTCACCAACATAGGATGGGATTTGGCATTTTCTGTTTCATGTCCATGGAGCAAGTCTGTTAGTAACTTACGTACCTTAGCGGCATAAACCTGAAAATCCTTGGCTGCTTGCTCAGATTTCCCGAGTTTAGCAGCAGACACCATCTGCATAGCATTGGTAATTTGACTGGTATTTTTAGTGGATGCAATTTTATTTTTTATATCATTTAATGAAACTGCCATCTTCCACTCCTATTTCTATTTGAAATTTGACTGGTTGACAAATTCTGTAAGGGCTGCATCCAGTTCTTCTTCTGCTGGAAGATCATGTGTCGAACGAATCGTCTCAAAGATTTGGTTATAATGTGCTTCAAAGTAATCAAACAACTCTTCTTGGAAACGAAGAATATCGTCTACTGGAACACTATCTAAGAAACCATGAGTCAAGGCATACAAGATCACGACTTGTTTTTCAACTGTCAATGGTTCATGAACAGGTTGTTTCAAGACTTCAACTGTTCGGCGACCACGGTTCAATTTCGCTTGAGTCGCAGCATCCAAGTCACTACCAAATTTCGTGAAGGCTTCCAATTCACGGTATGAAGCGAGGTCGATACGAAGAGTACCCGCAACTTTCTTCATAGCCTTGATTTGGGCAGCTCCCCCTACACGGGATACAGAAGAACCTGCATCAATGGCCGGACGAATACCAGCATTGAACAAACTATCTTGCAAGAAGATTTGTCCATCTGTGATCGAAATCACGTTGGTTGCGATATAAGCAGAAATATCTCCTGCTTGGGTTTCAATGATTGGAAGAGCTGTAATAGAGCCACCACCCAATTCATCTGAAACTTTAGCTGAACGTTCCAACAAACGGCTGTGGAGATAGAAGACATCCCCTGGGAAGGCTTCACGTCCTGGTGGACGACGAAGAAGAAGGGACAATTCACGGTAGGCTACGGCTTGTTTTGACAAATCATCATAGACGATCAAAACGTGTTTACCGTTATACATGAACTCTTCTGCCATGGCAACCCCGGCATAAGGTGCCAAGTAGAGCAATGGAGACGGTTGGGAAGCCGAAGCGGTTACCACAATCGTATAATCCATGGCTCCGTATTTACGAAGAGTTTCTACTTGCGTACGAACTGTTGATTCTTTTTGACCAATCGCCACATAGATACAGATCATGTCTTGACCCTTTTGGTTCAAGATGGTATCGATGGCAATCGAAGTTTTCCCTGTTTGACGGTCCCCGATAATCAATTCCCGTTGGCCACGTCCGATTGGAACGAGGGCATCAATGGCTTTCAAACCAGTTTGTAGGGGTTCTGAGACAGATTTCCGTTGCATAACACCAGGAGCTGGTGTTTCAACTGGACGGAATTTATCTGTTACAATCTCACCCAAACCATCTACTGGTTGGCCAAGTGGGTTGACAACCCGACCAATCAAGGCATCCCCTGCAGGGACTTCCATGATTTTACCTGTACGACGGACAGAGTCTCCTTCACGAATATCCGTGAAATCACCCAAGATGATGATACCGACATCCGTTGTCTCTAAGTTTTGGGCCATCCCGTATGAGCCATTTTCAAAGATCAACAACTCACCACTCATGGCATTTTCAAGACCATGAGCACGGGCAATCCCGTCACCAATGTAGGTTACAACACCTGTCTCAGTGACGTCAAAGTTTGGCTTGAAATTTTCAATTTGTTGCTTAATTAAAGCGCTGATTTCTTGTGCGTTAATCGCCAAAATTCACACCACTTTCTATTTCAATTTAGATTTTATAACTTGCAATTGGTGTTTGAGACTGGTATCCAACGTTTTATGATTGGCTGTCACGACAAAGCCACCAATTAAATCTGGATCGATCTTTTGTTGGATCGAGCGAACTTGAATCCCAAATTTTCTTTCGATAATGGGGATTAGCTTTTGCTCTTGAACAGGATCCAAACCAGCAACCGTCGTAACAGTGACGACAAAAGCGTTGCTCAACAGTTGAATCTGATCCAAACAAATCGTTACAATGTCATAAAATAAGGCTTCACGATGATTGAGAATAACCACTTCAATCAAATGGTCGAGTAATTGTGAATCCGAGGGTTGAAAAAGTCTGAGACTTTTTGCTTTCTCTTCATCCTCTACACCGATATGAGCTAAGAAGTTAGCAAGTCCAGTCTCTTCAAAAATACCCTTGATTTGAGTCAATTTTTCAAAGACTAGGTCTTGTTCTCCTTTTTCAAAGACCAATTGAACAAAAGGCTGGGTATATTTCTCAATCACCATCAGTTGCTTTTTGTCCATTAGGCTTCTCCTAATTCATCAAGATAGCGATCGATCAGTTGGCGTTGACCTTCAGCATCCAGCTGTTGGCTCAACAATTTGCTGGCAAGATTGACAGTGAGATCTGCCACATCACCTTTGATACTGTTCAATGCTTCTTCTTTGTTATGCGCAATTTCTTGTTGCGCTTTTTCTTTCAAACGTACTGCTTCTTGAGTGGCTTCTGAAAGGATCTGAGATTTATTCTTTTCTGCAGTTTCCTTTGCATTTTCGACGATAGACGCAGCTTCTTTGCGGCTACCTGCCAACTCTTCTTCACGTTTACTTGCTAGTTCCTCAGCTTTTTGACGAGCTGATTCTGCTCCATCAATATCATCTGTAATCTTTTTGGCACGCGCTTCTAAAATTCCATTGATATTGTTCCATGCAAATTTCTTTATTAAAAAGATTAATAATAGGAAGGAACCAGCAATGAGAATAAAGTTACCAATAATTTCACTCATTGATACATGCATTCTTCTACTCCTCCTCTACTTACTCTTCACCATTAATTTTCTTACCAATATAAATTGATGACAACATGGTAAACACATAGGCTTGGATACATGAAATGAAAATCGAAAACGCTGTCCACGCCATGCTTCCAATAAAGGCAAATGGATACCAATAAACAGCTTGATGCGACAAAGTCACAAGCAAGCTTGCTAGTACCTCACCCGCAAAGATATTTCCGAAGATCCGAAGTGCCAAGGAGGCAAAGTTCGTTAATTCTTCCAAAATATTCATGGGGGTCATAAATCCGGGTGTCACAAAAGCCTTTAAATATTCCTTCACACCACGTCTGCGAATTCCTTCTACATGGGCGATTAAGGTGATCAAAAATGAAAAGGCAAAGTCATAACCCAGGTTAGCGGTTGGTGATGTCCACAAATTGTAACCATTGGTCGTTTCGATTTTAGCCATCAATCCAATGTTATTGGCTACTAAAAGAAAGAGGAAAAGAACAAACAAGAACAAGGAATAGTCCTTTATGTAATGTTCCCCAATATTTCCTTTTGTAAAGCCTACGACAAAGTCATATGCGTATTCCAGCACATTTTGTTTGCCTTTTGGTCGGATCGACATTTTTCGACTGGCCCAATAAATGAAGCCAAAAACGGCGAAAACAGAAATCAGGGTCATAGCAAGTAGGGTCAAATTAAAAGATACAGGTCCAAGAGTAATCGTTGGATTGATACTTTCTTCCAAGGTTTGACACCTCCTTTTCTAAAATAGAAGCGTCTATTTGATAATGAAGGCCATAACCAAGGTTACGAAGAAAGTACCTTCGACAAAGGCAACACCAAGAATCAGGAGGCTACGCAATTGACCAATAATTTCTGGTTGACGAGACGCAGATTTCAATAAGCTGCTCATCATCAAACCTTCTGCCAGTGATACACCAAAACAGGCTAAACAAAGACCTAAAAATGTTAAATTCATGATGAATTCTCCTTTTATTAATTTTACCTCCTTAGTTTACTCCTAAAAGATATAATAGTCAAATATTTCCTAGAAAAGAAAGCGTTTTTGTTAAATTACGTTATTTTTTAATATGATAAATTTTCAGATCTACGATTGATTTCTTTTAATTTTTAGATACTTTGTCCACCTCTATTCATTTTTTCTTCTAAAAAACTCTCACCTGCTCAGCAGATGAGAGAATTCAATTATTTAAAGATAGACGTTTTAAAACTATCTGTTTGTTGGAGCAATTTCTTAAAGATTTTTTCTTTCAGTGCAACCGTATTGTCAAATTTGACAGAACCGTTACTTAGAGTAGCCTTATCTTTATCCACTGCTTCAGCAAATGCACGTTTCAAGTCTTCATAGCTATTGTAGGTCTTCCCATCGATATCAATAGCCTGAATTCCACTTTTGGCACTTGTCACAACTTCATTGAAGTAAGCTTTCTTCCAGTCTTCAAGGGTACTGAATCTTCCATCAGAAATCTTCTGAATGACGAAGTCATCTCCTAGAGTGGCAAGTCCAGCTTGTTTGGACTCTTGTTTATACTTGTTCGAAGCATAACCTAGGAAGCCTTTTTCATAGCCATAATAGCCCCAAATCCTGAAAGTATTGTGTTTGAAGGACATTGCTCCAGGAGCCCCTTCACTGGTATTCCCACCATAGATCCCTGTCATCATCGGCACCGTCACATAGGCGGAGCCAAAGTCAGATGGATTATAGACGCCATTTCCAGGACCACGGTTGGTCATAAAATTATTGGTGATGAGGTCATCTACTGTATGTAAAGCAATCGCTTTTTCCTCATCACTCAAAGGACGCACCTTATCGAATTGATTCTTGGTGTTCGCTCCTCGGTATTGTTTATCAACCTTCTTGAACCAAGCATTGTTTAAGTCCTTACTATGTTTGTCCAATACAGCTTCTCCTTCAAGATAATCCAGAAGCATGAGCGTATCGTTATAACCTTTCATGTAGCGATCAATCTCATCACGTGATTGAAGATCGTTTGGATTGGTATTGTACCATTGATTGCCATCGTTAGGACGTTCATAGGCCATGTTGAGCCCTAAGGCTTTGTATTCCCCATTTGGATTGGATACAGATGGTGTTTGGAGCATTCCTTGGGCAAAGGCTTCAATATCTGTTCCTTCGCGGTGTCTCCAACCACCTAAGTAAACCATACGGTCATTGACGTGCGTCGTTTCGTGCGTGAAGGCAGAAACGCCAAAGTCACTGATCATATCGGTCACCATGAAGAAGACAGAGTCATCTTTATATGGATTTCCATAAATTCGCGCCACAGCCCCCATGCGCCAATCTGTCGCATGGTAACGATCGGTTGGACCATACAATTCACGGATTGGAGCCACATCTTTGCCACTGTTGGTATGTCCATAACGGTCTGTACTAATACCCTTGTAGTTTTGATTATCAAGGACAGGGGTCGGCACCATATTATTGCTCTTCAAGAGTTGATTGCGAACCTTATCCGTTGCTAGACGTGACCAGAAATCTAGGTAATTCTGTTGTCCTTTTGCCACCTTATCAATTTCGGCTTTGAAGGCATTGCGTTCTGCTTCCGTGTTCTTGCCATATTTCTCGAAGGAACTATAGGCCATGGTATTGTAGGTTGAAATCAAGAACATATGAGCATCTTTTAAGTTCAAGAGTGGCAAGATCATTTTACCGTGAACATCATTGTTTAAGCCCTCATAGGCTCTGTGTTTAGCAGACGCGAATGCTGGATTGGTCGTCTCAGGTTCCACAATATAGACATTGTCTTTGGTTGCTTTGATGAACCAATCATTTAAGTCTCTATCACTTGTAAAGAGCTCCATATTGTATTTCAGGAAGTCATTTAAGTTACCAGAAAGAGTCGATTTAGCCACAACTTCACGGAAGGCATCGTGGGTACGAGTCCCTTTGATGTAGTCTTCTTTTGAACCAATTTCAATCAAACGGTCTAAGACATCAACATTCTTCCCATAGAAGTCTGGCTTGAACAACATGAGCTGCTTAAGATTGACATCATCAAACTTCACTCCATAATAGCGGTTGAGGTAAGAGAGACCCAAAAGAACAGCGGCCTTGTTGTCATCAACTTTCTTGATAAGGGCCCGTTTGGCAGACTCATCTGTATTTAATTGATGGTCTTGGTTTTCAACCAGTTGTTTGACAAAGTGAGTCAGATTGTCCTTGACTGCTTGGAAACTTTCTTCAAGGTAAAGGTTCTTAATGGCATTGACTTTGTTAGGTCCTGTTCGACCTAAGTGAGTGTAGATTGGATCTGATTGTAATTCGACAGGGCTTAATTTTTCAACGATCGCACCAATGAGATCGCTCCGGTCTTTGTCCACCATATTTGGCGTGTAGACCACTTCACCGAGCTCCGCTACACTGTACTCTTTGACTTGTTTAACTTTAGAGTCTTTCGGTGTCATGCTAAAGATATCTTTTGTCTTATCGGCATAATGGATCAGGATGTGATCAGCATCAGCTAGTTCCGTGACAAAATCATTGCCCTTCATAGCGGTCACAGACAAGACTTCCTTGGTCAAGAGAGGACTCGTTGCAGCCAGTTTATTCCCCTGGTCGACAATCCATTCTTTGTTGTAGAATGGTTGCAATTTAGCAATATTGCGGTAAGCTAGCTCACGAGTCGCATCGTAAGCAGTGATGGCCTTGTATTGATCGTCTTTGCTAACAAGGTGATTGAGCGTATCTTCAATCGGTTTGCTGCTGGTGAATTTATCAGCAGTTATTCCCATTGCTTCGATTTTCTGCTCAGCTTCTGCCAGCGAGATGCTTGGGATTTTACGGGAGTTGTTAAAGGTTTTCTTCCCTTCACTCACGCCTTCCACACTGTAATTGCGCTTGGTTCTTGAATAGGTGAAGTAATCATCAGCGTCGATATCCGAATGTCCAAAGACCATCTCACCAGTTTTGACTTTCATCATGGTGATGTTGTCTTCAATAGTCCCCAAGGCCCAGTTGGTCCCTAGTAATCCACCAGATTGAACCGCTTCTTTGAGTTCAATTGAACCTTTAGCAACTGAATTTCTAAGGACTCCTTCTTTACCTACTGTGTGGTTATTTGCTCCATTTTGAGAGGAATAAACTAAACCTGCAGCTTTGGCTTTGTTCCCAGTGATTTCAGCATCAACGTAAGCTTTTTCAACAACACCTTTCCAGTTCTCGCCAACAACACCCGCTAGATAGCCACCTTTGTTACCCGCAGCGTGCAGTTTCCCGATAAAGGCGACATTACTTACTTTCCCACTGCCATCAATTTTATTGACAATTCCTGCTACGTCATTGTTCCCGACAACACTTCCTGTTACTTTAACGTTCTCAACAGTTGCATTGTTTTTGATGACACCTGCGATTGGTGCTACTCGATCTGTCCCAGGTAGATCAATATTGACATTTTCAAGCAAGAGATTCTTAACCGAGCCACCTTCGATGTTCCCAAATAATGGTCTTGTAATGTTATGGATGGCAAATTTATTTCCATCCATACTTTCCAAAATTCCCTTGAAGGCATTGGTCACATAGGATTTCCCTGCTGGCTGGACATTAGCCGCATTCATATTGCTACCCAGTTTAAATGTACCAGTCGGATTGGCTTGCATAGCTTTTACAAGTTCGTTGAAATTGTAGTAGATATCACCTTCATGTGCTTTGGGTTTCGCAATATAGTGGACATAGACCTCACTGAACTGGTTGTCCGCAGTCCGTTGAATGAGATCAGGAGCTTTGGCTGTTACTTTGTAGAGGGTCACGCCATCTACCGTTACTTCTTCAATTTTATCAACGGCTAGTTTTGTAACCTTATTATCATAGGTAGTGACCTTTAAGTAGTAAGGCTTCACATCTGATGGTGTTTCAGACAAGAGGCTGCTATCGGTCTCAAGACCTTGGTCATCCACGCTAATCAGACTGGTTTCCTTGATATTTTTGATTTCAACTTTTTTAAGATCAATTCTCAGTGGTTCTTCCTTGAGAACTTCTTCTTCATCCCCATTTCCACGGTCATAGACCATGGTCGTTGCGAGCGTATAATCCTTGTAGTAGTCCAAGTCCGCTAAAGCAGCTGCCAAGTCCGTCTCTGAAAGGGTCAGGGTTTTCACCACTTGATCACCCTTCTTCAATACAGCCTGGATGGACTTGATGGTCACACCGTCTGGTTTATCCAAATGATAAGTAGCTTTAGCACTGCGCTTCAATTCTTCCTTATCGACCTGGGTCAAAGTCAAGGTTGGCTTGTCAAGTTCTTTGGTCCCTCTTTGAATGATCTGATCTTGGGCTTGTTCAACTACTTCCTCAGAAACAGTAGGAGCATCCGCCGTTTTAACCCCCTTGATGGTCTTGTAAACCTTGGTGATTTTCTTCTTCCCATTTTTACCGGCTTGAGAAACCCTTTCTGATCCTTTTAGCAAGGTGGCATCTTGTTCGGTTACCGTCTTAAATGGAATTTCCTCATACGAAACATCCTCTGTTTGGCCTTCAATCGCCTTAGTCCCACGACTAATTTTTTCTGTCACAGGAGCTTTTACCGTTTCAGTTGTCGTGCTCACGGGCTCGCCAATCTTCTCACCATTGACCGTCTTATAAACACGACGAATCTCCTGACTACCAGCCTCGCCTTTCTGAAGAAGGCTTTCTTCATCTGTGTAATGATTGGCATCCGCTACATACTCGGTTTCATATGGAAGGATTACCGTTTCTGTCTCTGTTACCGTCCCTTCCGTTACTTGATAGGTTGGGTTCTCCGGTTGAACAGGAGCTTCTCCCACATGGCCTTCTTCTTGTGTCCCTTTGGCTTCCACCACACCTGTATAGGCTGGGTTCTCCGGTTGAACAGGGGCTTCGCCGACATGGCCTTCTTCCTGTGTCCCCTTGGCTTCTACTACACCTGTATAGGTTGGGTTCTCCGGTTGAACAGGAGCTTCACCGACATGACCTTCTTCCTGTGTCCCCTTGGCTTCCACCACACCTGTATAGGTTGGGTTCTCCGGTTGAATAGGGGCTTCGCCGACATGACCTTCTTCTTGTGTCCCCTTAGCTTCCACCACACCTGTATAGGCTGGGTTCTCTGGTTGAACAGGAGCTTCGCCGATATGGCCTTCTTCTTGTGTCCCCTTAGCCGTTACAACTGGAGAAGGGCTGGGTTGAGGGGTTGGTTGGGCATCTTCTTTTGTCCCGACAGCAAGAATTTGTGAAACTGGTTCTTTAGTGACCTTGCTTTCAACGACTCTGCGAACTTCTTGTCCATCTACCACACTCACTTCCGTCAATAGGGTCCGCTCCCCATTTTGGCCAGCAGTCAGCACCTTGGTTTGCCCTTTAGGTAATGTAGGATCAGCTTGCTTGACGGTTTCAAATGGTACAGGCTCAGTAGAGACTTCCAGGCTTGGTTTTTCAACTTGAGGAAAGGCTGGAGCGACTTCTGGGGTTACACGCGCTTGTGCTTCCACTTGTGGAATCCCTGTACTTGTTTTGATCGTTCCTTCTACAGAAGGTTTCGTTTCCTGCATAGCCTTTGGCTCTTGTAAGCTCGTCTTTTGGACTGACGGGTAGCGCAGATAGCCAACATAGTCATAGCCGTCAATTTGAATCACACCATTTGCAAGATCTTTGCTCGATGCGATCGCAAGATCCTGGTTATAAGCGCGCAAAACTTGATTTTGTAGGGCTGCGACTTCAACTGGAAGTAGAAGACTTTGTCCCATGGCTCCAATCAAAAGGACGCCCATGACCTTCTTCCGGTGCTTTTTAGAGAGTAAGAGGACCGCAAAGGAAGCAGTGGCTAGACTTAGCCCAAAAAGGGCGACTTCCTGATTTCCTGTTTGAGGAAGAACCGACTGAATTGCTTCCTTCTTCTTATAGACGAGATAGAAAGTATCTTCATTTTGATACTCTTCAGGGATTGCATGAATCACCTGTGCTTTTTCTTCAGCGGTCAGCTCTTCTTCTGTCACATATCCTAAGTGCACATGATCAGGTAGGGTCACCTGATCTGCTTGGACAGGACGAGCTCCTAACAAGCTTCCTCCTAATAAAAAGGCTCCAATGGCTACCGGACCAACACCGACAGATAATTTTCGAATCGAATATTTGGTCATTTTTTCAAACGTTTGTTTCGCTTTTTTCATCCTAAAATTCCTATATAGTAATATTTAACCCTCGAGCAGGGACCTGATTATTTTTAGAGAGGATGGGATCCTTTCCAGAAATAAGAACCTTCCCGGGATTTTTTACCTTTACCTATCTTATCTTTTTTCTTCTATTTTAGCAAGCTCTAAAACTCAAAAAAATAAACCGTTTTCTTTATAGGAAGAAAGCAACACAAAAAACGCCTCGAAAGGCGTTTGTATTATAGATCTATTTATAAGGATTGGTACAAATCATTGTATCGTTGACTAGCCGTATCCCATGAGAAGTCACGCGTCATAGCTTGCTCTTGGAGACCATACCAAGCCTGTTTGTCATTGTAGTAGACAGCCAAGGCTTCATCAACCGCCCAGTTAAACCAATAACCAGACAAATTATTGAAGCTAAAGCCTGTTCCACTTCCATCAACAGCATTAAACGGTTGAACGGTATCACGAAGTCCGCCGACTTCATGCACCAAAGGAAGGGTTCCATAACGCATGGCCATCATTTGAGAAAGGCCACACGGTTCAAAGCGACTTGGCATCAAGAAGACATCCGACGCTGCATAGATTTCTTGAGCCAATTGGACATCAAATGTGATATTCGCTGAAAGTTTATCTGGGTAGGCTTGACCAAACCAAGCAAAGGCATTTTCAAATCCAGGATCTCCTGTACCGAGCAAGACAATCTGAATATCCTTTTGCAAAAGTTGATGCAACTCTTCTACCACCACATCAAAACCTTTTTGACGTGTCAAACGAGAGACGATCCCAAACAAAGGAACATCATCGCGAACAGATAGACCAACACGTTCTTGAAGAGCTCGTTTGCTGGCTGCTTTACCTGAAAGATCTGAGAGACTGAAGTGATGAGTCAAGAGTGGATCCGTTTCAGGATTATACAGATCCGCATCAATCCCGTTAACAATTCCGGTCACCTTGCCAGACTCCATTCGAAGGATCTGATCCAAGCCACAACCATATTCAGCAGTCATAATCTCATGCGCATAGCTAGGAGAAACGGTTGTTACACGGTCAGCATATAGAATACCGGCTTTCATCCAGTTCAGGCAATCATTCCATCGAAGTGTTCCATCTGCATAGCGTTCAAATCCAACTCCGAAAAGATCCCACAACATTCCTGGGTCGAACTGACCTTGGAATTCCAAATTATGGATGGTCAACACTGTCTTAATTCCATGATAAGCTTGAATCCAACGGTATTTTTCCTTCAGCAAGAAAGGAATCATCGCTGTATGGTAATCATGGGCATGAAGAACATCTGGAATGAAATCAACCCGTTCCATCGTTTCTAAGGCCGCGAGCTGGAAGAAGGCAAAGCGTTCGCCATCATCGAAGTCACCATACACATGGCCCCTAAAGAAATAATGTTGGTTATCAATAAAGTAAAAGGTGACTCCATCGCGCACAATGCGTTTCACACCAACATATTGACTTCTCCAGCCAACCTTGGTCTCAAAATGCAAGACATCTTCGATTTGATCTCCAAACTTAGCCTCTACCATATCATAGTAAGGGAGGATCACGCGCACATCATGACCACTTTTCGCTAAGGATTTAGGAAGAGCGCCAATAACGTCTCCCAAACCACCTGTTTTAGAAAACGGTGCTCCTTCAGCTGCAACAAATAATAGTTTCATTAGACAATATCCTCTGTAACAATCGTTCCTTTTTTAACCACGACAGGTGTTTCCTCTGTACCACGAATCGTCACGCCAGCAGCCACTTCGACCCCCTTATCCAGGATAGCATGTTCAACGATTGCATTTTCACGAACCACTACACCAGGGAAGAGAAGACTACTGCGGACCTCTGAACCTTCATGAAGGCGTACCCGACGTGAAACAATGGAACGTTCAACGGTTCCTTCTACAATACTACCTGAAGCAAATTGAGACGTTTTAATATGTGATGTCTTGGAATAATACGTTGGTTCTTCATTCTTCACTTTCGTATACACTTTTTGATTTGGTGAAAAGAGCTTCATGAATTTTTGGTTTTCCAACATATCCAAGTTTGCATGGTAGTAAGATTCAACTGAATGAATATTGGCTAAGTAACCTGTATATTCAAAGGCAAAAGCATTGTATTCCACCGCCAAATCACGCAAGATATAGCGCAATTTTTGTGGGTATTCTTTCTTAGCTTCTTCTTCAATTTTTTCAATCAACCAAGGAGTGTCCACAATAAAGACATCTGTTGACATGTTGTAGACTTCATCCGGATTCTTACCATCAAAAAGTTTTTGATCTGTAACATGGTCTGATTCATCAATTTCCAAGACAGCATTGACTTCAGAGATATTTTGAAGATGCAACTTCTTATAAACCACTGTAATCGGACGATCGATGGTATTATGAAGGTGGAAAATCTGATTGAGGTCAATATTCATCAAAACATCACAGTTTAAAGCAACTGTTTGGTTGGAACCAGACCGTTTCAAATAGGTCAATAATTGTTGGTAGTATTCTGGCCCTACCGTTGTATTTTCAACTGGAGTATTATAGATTCCGAGGTAATAGTGGCTCAATAAAGTAGACAAGCCCCATTCACGACCTGAACGAATATGGTCAAAGACCGAACTAATATTTTCTTGTTGGAAAATCCCAAAAACACTACGAATACCAGCATTCGCAAGACTAGACAACGGGAAGTCAATCAAGCGGTATTTCCCATCAAATGGTAGGGATGCTACCGGACGATGGCTGGTCAAAGTGGACATATCATGATACCCAACTGTATTTCCTAAAATGGCTGAATATTTATCAATCTTCATCTGTTGCTACCCCCACTTTTTCATTGTAACCGACAACTTGTACTTCCTCTGTTCCATCAATCACGACACCTTCTGCAATGACTGCGCCTTCTCCGATAATCGCGCGTTTCACAACAGCTCCTTTACCGATAATGGCATTGCTCATCACGACAGCATCTTCGACAACTGCTCCTTCACGAACTTGAGCTTCTGTTGATAAGATGGAGTGTTTGACTGTACCGTCTACCGAACAACCATCGACGACAAGAGAATCTTCGATGTGGCCATGTTCCCCAAAGAAGTTCGGTGGAGAAATGAGGTTGCGTGAATAGATTTTCCAGTGACGATCGCGACTATCCAAGGCATTATTTGGATCGATATATTCCATATTGGCTTCCCAAAGAGACTCAATTGTACCAACGTCTTTCCAATAGCCGTTGAATTCATAAGCATAAACACTTTCGCCTGATTCTAGATAAGTTGGAATGACATTTTTACCGAAGTCTGACATATCGATATCACTCTTTTCAGCAGCAACCAACATATTGCGCAGACGAGCCCAGTCAAAGATGTAAATCCCCATTGAAGCCTTAGTTGATTTTGGTTCAGCTGGTTTTTCTTCAAATTCGACAATCCGATTATTGGCATCTGTATTCATGATTCCAAAACGGCTTGCTTCCTTCAAAGGTACATCTAGGACTGCAACAGTCAAGCTTGCGTTATTATCCTTGTGTGCTTGAAGCATGTCATCGTAATCCATCTTGTAGATATGATCCCCAGATAGAATCAAGACATATTCCGGATTGATGCTGTCGATATAGTCGATGTTTTGGAGAATCGCATGACTAGTTCCTTCGAACCACCGATTTCCTTCACTAGCTGAATAAGGTTGGAGAATAGACACACCCGTATTGATTCCATCCAAGCCCCAGCTGGAACCATTCCCAATATGGCTGTTAAGGGCAAGTGGTTGATACTGTGTAATCACACCAACATTGTGAATTCCTGAGTTGGCACAGTTTGAGAGAGCAAAATCGATAATCCGATAGCGCCCACCAAATTGAACCGCAGGTTTCGCGATGTTTTTGGTTAATTTTCCAAGACGTGTTCCTTGCCCTCCGGCAAGAATTAAAGCGAGCATTTCATTCTTCATTGACTACTTCCTCTTTTTAAAGCTTGGACTCCCTTAGAGTCAACCGATCATCATTTTTTATCTGATGTTTTAGATTTCGTTTTGCGAACCTTCCGTTTCACCTTCCAAATGCTAGCTCCTAAAGCCGGCAAAGTAAAGGTCAAAGTTTGTTCATAATCCTTCCACAGTCCATCTTGAGACTGAACTGTCGGATTGTGCTCTTTCCAGACACCTCCCCATTCTTCTAATTCTGTATTCCAAATTTCTTCATAGACCGCTGATATAGGCACACCAATCGTAAAGTCCTTGCGTTCTACTGGTGCCATATTAAAGACGCACACCAAAAGATCGCCTTTACGATTTTTCCGGATCATAGACAAGACGCCCTGATCCCGGTTATCTGCATCAATAATCTCTAAGCCATCAAAGCTATCATCAATCTCCCACAATTCCTTGTGTTCTTTGTAGAAATGATTGAGCTGAGAAGTGAAACGACGCATCTTCGCATTCATTTCATCCTCTAGATTGCCCCATTCCAGTTGCTCTTCTGACTTCCATTCCAAAAATTGACCAAATTCTGAACCCATAAAGAGTAATTTCTTACCTGGATGGCAAATCTGATAGGTCAAGAGGTTACGGAGTCCAGCAAATTGATTGTAACGATCTCCCCACATCTTATGCATCAAACTCTTCTTACCATGCACCACTTCATCATGTGAAAATGGTAGTAAGAAGTTTTCAGAAAATGCATACATGAAACTAAAGGTTACCAGGTTAAAGTCAAATTTCCGGTAGATGGGATCTTCTTCGTAGAATCGAAGGATATCATTCATCCACCCCATATTCCATTTATAGTCAAAGCCTAGACCACCTTCTTCTTCAGGACCCGTGATCTTTTGACCAGCAGAACTTTCTTCTGCAATCATCATGACATCTGGGTGTTCGTTCTTGATAATCGCATTCAAACGTCTAAGGAAATGAACGCCTTCGTAGTTGAGGTTTCCACCATCAATATTTGGTGTCCATGGACCACTATCGTAGTCAAGATAGAGCATATTGCTCACAGCATCGACCCGAATCCCATCTAAATGATAGGTATCAATCCAAAACTTCAAACTAGAAATCAAGAATGACTGGACTTGATTCTTCCCTAAATCGAAGTTCAAGGCTCCCCATCCGTAGTTATGCGCACGATGTTCATCCTGGTATTCAAAGGTTGGTGTTCCATCATAATAAGCCAAGGCATCATCATTGATAATGAAATGTCCGGGTACCCAATCTACGATCACTCCGATATTGTTGAGGTGGCATTCTTCCACGAAGTCTTGAAACTCTTCTGGGCTACCATAAGTCTGCTCGAGTGCAAAATATCCCATGAGCTGATAGCCCCAACTCAAGCCCAATGGATGAGCCATCACTGGCATAAATTCCACGTGGGTGTAGTTCATCTCCACCAAATATGGAATCAATTCTTCCTTTAGTTGTTTGAAGGTATAGGAACTGTGATCCTCATTACGTTTCCACGATCCTGCGTGAACCTCATAAATATTAACAGGTCGTTCCTTAAAACCAAGTTTTTTGCGGCGTGCTCTCCAGAGACCATCTTTCCAGTTTTTCTCTGGAATGGTCTTAATAATAGATCCTGTATTGGGTCTCTTTTCCATCCATAACGCTAGAGGATCGATTTTTTGCACCTGATGACCATTTTGTCGAGTCACCAAATACTTGTATATATCTCCCTCTTTTGCATCGGAACAGAAGACTTCCCAGACGCCTCCTTCATTACGAACCATTGGAATTTTACGAGCTTCCCAATCAGTGAAATCACCAATCAGATCCACCGCCTGAGCATTGGGAGCCCAAACACGGAAGGTAAAGCCTTCTTGTTCCCCCCTTGTTTCCTTGTGAGCTCCTAAGTACTCTTGAAGATGGAAATTATCCCCTCTTCCAAATGTCCATAAGTCTGTGCTTCTATCCATATACTCACCTCTTTGCTTTTGAAAGCGTTTTCTATTTGTTTTTATTTTACTATAAAATCACTTAATTTTCAAGTTGATTCCTGTAAAATCATGTAAAATTATCAGGAAAAGTTTTTCCATTTTCTTTCCCGAACCTTTTCTATCCTTCCTTGGTCATCCTCCTTATCTTACTTACGATTATACTATATATACGAGGAAAATCAAACAAAAACCGAACATTTAAATCACTATTTTTATTACTAACTAGTTTATTACGAATAAAATGAACATTTTTATGAACAATGTAAAAAAAGACTAAGACAGATTTGTCTTAGTCTTGTTGAATTCTTAGTCTACGTTCACGTATTCTTTTGAAAGTTCAAGAACTTCTTCCATTGTTGAACATTCAGTAAGAGCACGGTTAGCGTATTCTTGCATTTTAGCTGTGTCGAGTTTCTTCATCAAGCTACGTGTACGAAGGACAGATGTCGCTGACATAGAGAACTCATCCAAGCCCATTCCGACAAGAAGTGGAACGGCAGTTTGGTCACCGGCCATTTCACCACACATACCTGCCCATTTGCCTTCAGCGTGCGCCGCTTTGATCACGTTGTTGATCAAACGAAGGATAGATGGGTTATATGGTTGGTAAAGGTATGAAACTTGTTCGTTCATACGGTCAGCAGCCATTGTGTATTGGATCAAGTCGTTTGTACCAATTGAGAAGAAATCAACTTCTTTAGCAAATTGATCCGCAAGCATTGCTGCAGCTGGGATTTCAATCATGATCCCAACTTGGATATCGTCTGCAACAGCAACACCTTCCGCAAGCAATTTAGCTTTTTCTTCTTCAAGAATACCTTTAGCTGTACGGAACTCAGTCAACAAAGCAACCATTGGGAACATGATCCGCAATTTACCGTGAACAGATGCACGAAGCAAGGCACGCAATTGTGTACGGAACATTTGGTTACCTGTCTCAGAGATAGAGATACGCAAAGCACGGAAACCTAAGAATGGGTTCATTTCTTTAGGAAGATCAAAGTAAGGGAGTTCTTTATCCCCACCGATATCCATTGTACGAACAACCACAGGTTTACCATTCATACCTTCAAGAACTGCTTTGTAGGCTTCGTATTGGTCATCTTCAGTTGGGAAGTCTTGAGAATCCATGTACAAGAATTCAGTACGATAGAGACCAACAGCTTCTGCACCATTATCGTTTACACCTTCAACGTCTTTAGGTGTACCGATGTTGGCAGCCAATTCGAAGTGTTTTCCATCAGCAGTCACTGTTTTCGCATCTTTAAGGAGAGCCCATTCAGCTTTTTGTTTGGCATAAGCTTCACCAGCTGCTTTGAACTCTGCGATTTGTTCTTCAGTAGGGTTGATCACCACTTCACCAGTGATCCCTGAAACAGCCAAAACATCGCCATCTTTGACAAGTTCTGTGATGTTATTTGTACCAAGAACAGCTGCGATTTCAAGTGTACGAGCCATGATAGCTGAGTGACTTGTACGTCCACCGATATTCGTGACAAAAGCTTTTACATACTTTTTGTTCAACTGTGCTGTATCAGATGGAGTCAAGTCATGCGCAACCACGATTGCTTCTTCATTGATAGAAGCAGGGTTTGGCAATTTCTTACCAAGCAAGTTGGCAAGGACACGTTTGGTAACGTCACGAATATCTGCTGCACGTTCTTGCATGTAAGGATTGTCTTCCATTCCTTCAAAGATCGCAATGAACATGTCAGTGACTTCTTTCAAGCCAGCTTCTGCATTGATTTTTTTCGTACGAATCGTTTCTTTGATCTGACCAATCATTTCAGGGTCAGCAAGAACCATCATATGCGCATCAAAAACTTGCGCTGCTTCTTCACCAAGGCTTGCTACTGCATTCTCCCGAATAAGAGAAAGCTCGTTTTGTGAAGCTTCAAGAGCTGCATCCAAACGAGCTTCTTCTGCACTTGTATCTTCGACTGAAACAGTCTCAAATGATAAGTCTGGTTGAATGAGCAAATATGCCTTAGCAACAGCAACACCGTCAGATGCTGCAATTCCTTTTAGCATTTTTGTCATATTTTTAAGCCAATCCTTCTTTAGTCATTGTTTCTGAGATAGCTGCGATCGCATCATCAGCGTCAGCACCTTCTGCAGAGATTACAACGTCTGCTCCTTGACCAACACCAAGGCTCATAACACCCATGATTGATTTCAAGTTAACTGATTTACCTTTGTATTCAAGAGTAATATCTGAAGCAAATTTGCTAGCAGTTTGAACCAACAAAGTTGCTGGACGTGCGTGGATACCTGTTTCTGCCACGATGTGGAAATCTTTAGAAGCCATAGTTTGACTCTCCTTTTTAAAAATAGTTTTTGAGTTACCTTTTGATAACCCTTACAATTTGGTATTATATCATCTTTTGAAATTTTTTTCAAGATTTTTATCACTGACTTACAGAAAAAGACTGCGAAAAATCCCAATTTAGATACATTTTAAGAAGCACCTGAAGAATAGAGAACAAATCTTTTCAATTTTCTACTATATTATAAGTAACATTTTCCTCCGCTTTCAATGAAAAAAAGCTCTTGAACCACAGGATATTGATTCACCAAAAAATTATAACTAATTAAAGATGCTTTAAAGCCTATTCCTATCCCATTTCTTCGATTTTCACACTTTTCGCTCACCACAATATATTGTGCTTTGAAAACTCAATTTCATCTCTTTGCACAATATTTAGTTTTATTTTGTTGACAAGTTGCTGGATTTTGTTTATACTGTTTACAGATTTATATTTCGATAGGAGAACGGAAAAAAATGGTAACCATTTATTCAAAAAATAATTGTGTTCAATGCAAAATGACCAAGCGATTCCTCGATAGCAATCACGTGGAATACCGCGAAATTAACTTAGATGAACAGCCGGAATTTGTAGAGCATGTTAAGAACCTTGGTTTCAATGCTGCTCCAGTTATTCAAACACCGGATGAAGTATTTTCTGGTTTTCAACCAGCTAAGTTGAAGAAACTTTCTTAATAAACACAGTATTTTGCTTAAATAGGGTCTAGCGTTAGCAACCTAACACTAGACTTTTTACTTGGAAAGAGAGGACTTCTCCTCTTCATTTTTTTGAACTAGAAAAGGATTATTATGGGATTAAAATCTCTTGAAGATGTGACGTATTTTCGTCTTAACAATGAAATCAACCGTCCAGTAAACGGCCAAATCATGCTTCATAAGGATAAAGAAGCTTTGGATGCGTTCTTTAAAGAAAATGTTGTACCAAATACTAAAGCCTTTGACTCGATTACAGACAAGATTCAGTACCTTCTCGAGCACAATTACATTGAGAGAGCTTTTATCGAGAAATACCGTCCTGAATTTTTGGAAGAATTGGCCCAATTTATCAAAGATCAAAACTTCCAATTCAAGTCCTTCATGGCTGCCTATAAATTCTATAACCAGTATGCTCTGAAAACAAATGATGGAGAATACTATCTTGAAAGCATGGAAGACCGTGTCTTCTTCAATGCCCTCTACTTTGCGGATGGAAATGAAGCTATCGCGCGAGACATCGCAAACGAAATTATCCACCAACGCTACCAACCAGCTACTCCTTCTTTCTTGAATGCTGGACGTGCCCGCCGTGGAGAATTAGTTTCATGTTTCTTGATCCAGGTAACCGACGACATGAATGCGATCGGTCGTTCCATCAACTCTGCCCTTCAACTTTCACGTATCGGTGGTGGGGTTGGAATCTCCCTCAGCAACCTTCGCGAAGCTGGCGCACCGATCAAGGGCTATGAAGGAGCTGCTTCTGGGGTCGTTCCAGTTATGAAACTCTTCGAAGATAGCTTCTCTTACTCTAACCAATTGGGACAACGCCAAGGGGCCGGGGTGGTTTACCTCAACGTCTTCCACCCAGACATCATCGCCTTCCTTTCTACTAAGAAAGAAAACGCCGATGAAAAAGTTCGTGTCAAGACTCTTTCACTTGGTGTCGTCGTACCAGACAAGTTCTACGAGTTGGCGCGTAAAAATGAAGAAATGTACCTCTTCAGCCCTTACTCTGTAGAGCGTGAATACGGAGTGCCATTCAACTACATTGACATCACTGAAAAATACGATGAGTTGGTTGCTAATCCAAACATCCGCAAGACAAAAATTAAGGCGCGTGATTTGGAAACTGAAATTTCTAAATTGCAACAAGAATCTGGTTACCCATATGTAGTTAACATCGATACTGCTAACCGTGCAAACCCTGTTGATGGCAAGATCATCATGAGTAACTTGTGTTCAGAGATCCTCCAGGTTCAAGAGCCAAGCTTGATCAACGATGCTCAAGAATTCATTAAAATGGGGACAGACGTCTCCTGTAACCTTGGTTCAACCAACGTAGTTAACATGATGACTTCACCTGATTTTGGTCGTTCGATTCGTGCCATGGTTCGTGCTTTGACCTTCGTCACAGATAGCTCCCACATTGTAGCTGTTCCTACAATCGACCACGGAAACAGCCAAGCGCATACCTTTGGTCTTGGAGCCATGGGACTTCACAGCTACCTTGCCCAACAATTGATCGAATACGGATCACCTGAGTCTGTCGAGTTCACCAGCATCTACTTCATGCTCATGAACTACTGGACCCTCGTAGAATCAAATAACATTGCGCGTGAACGTGGTGTTACCTTCCACAACTTCGAAAAATCAGACTATGCCAACGGTACTTACTTTGATAAGTACACGACCGGAGAATTTGTACCAAAATCTGATCGCGTCAAAGAACTCTTTAAAGATATCTTTATCCCAAGTGCAGAGGATTGGGCAGAACTGCGTGCTAAAGTTCAAGCAGATGGTCTTTACCACCAAAACCGCCTAGCTGTCGCACCAAATGGATCTATCAGCTACATCAATGACGTATCTGCTTCTATCCACCCAATTACACAACGGATTGAAGAACGTCAAGAGAAGAAAATCGGTAAGATCTACTACCCTGCAGCAGGATTGTCAACGGAAACGATTCCTTACTACACTTCTGCCTACGACATGGATATGCGAAAAGTCATCGATGTCTATGCTGCCGCAACTGAACACGTAGACCAAGGTCTTTCACTGACTCTCTTTATGCGTAGCGATATTCCAAAGGGTCTTTACGAATGGAAAACTGAAAACAAACAAACCACTCGTGACTTGTCTATCCTTCGGAACTACGCCTTTAACAAGGGTATCAAGTCTATCTACTACGTCCGTACCTTTACAGATGATGGTGGAGAAGTTGGCGCCAACCAATGTGAAAGCTGTGTCATCTAATCCGCTATCCTAGATAGCTATCAAAAGTCGGTTCGCCGACTTTTTGTGCGGTATTCTATCAATTTATGGTAGAATAGTAACGATTGAATGAATAGAAAAAGAAAGTGATGCAAATGGAAACATACTACAAAGCCATTAACTGGAATGCGATCGAAGATGTCATCGATAAATCGACCTGGGAAAAACTGACAGAGCAATTCTGGTTGGATACACGTATCCCTTTGTCAAACGACTTGGATGACTGGAGAAAGTTATCTAATAAAGAAAAAGACCTAGTTGGTAAAGTCTTTGGGGGATTAACCCTTCTAGATACCATGCAATCTGAAACAGGTGTTCAGGCTCTTCGTGCGGATATTCGTACTCCCCATGAAGAAGCTGTCTTTAACAACATCCAATTTATGGAATCTGTCCATGCTAAGTCTTACTCTTCTATCTTTTCTACTTTGAATACTAAGTCAGAAATCGAAGAGATTTTCGAATGGACCAACACCAATCCTTTCCTTCAAAAGAAGGCAGAAATCATCAACGAAATCTATCTCAATGGGACCCCTCTTGAAAAGAAAGTCGCCAGCGTTTTCCTTGAAACCTTCCTCTTCTACTCTGGTTTCTTCACACCTCTCTACTATCTTGGAAACAACAAATTAGCCAACGTAGCTGAGATCATCAAGTTGATCATTCGGGACGAATCAGTTCACGGAACCTATATCGGCTACAAGTTCCAACTTGGATTTAACGAATTACCAGAAGACGAACAAGAGAAACTCAAAGAATGGATGTATGATCTTCTCTACACCCTCTATGAGAATGAAGAAGGCTACACAGAGAGCCTCTATGATGGTGTTGGCTGGACTGAGGAAGTCAAGACCTTCCTTCGCTACAACGCTAATAAAGCCCTCATGAACTTGGGACAAGATCCGCTCTTCCCAGACTCAGCAGATGACGTTAACCCAATCGTCATGAACGGAATCTCAACCGGTACCTCTAACCACGACTTCTTCTCTCAAGTCGGAAATGGTTACCTTCTCGGTGAAGTAGAAGCCATGCAGGATGACGATTACAACTACGGCCTATAAGACAAAAACCTTTCCATCTGGAAAGGTTTTTAAATATAGACAACCTATTGTTTTACATAAAACAGATAGATGATTTTCAAAAAGTGACTTTTATTTTTTGAAGATTAAAAACTTTCCGCCGTGAGAAAAGTGCTAGAAACACTATTGTTTCTAGCACTCGGGAGTTTTGGAACCTTAGGTCCAAAACTAAGTCATGGAACTTCTTTGATGTTCGCTGACGTCCGTACTCACCTAAGGAAAGTTTTTTAGAAGACTTTATCTTCAATCTGAAACCTTTCCAGACGGAAAGGTTTTTTTGCTGCAATCTTTTTCTAATTGGATCTGCTTCTTTTTTAAAAAAGAGGTTGGACAAACATCCAACCTTTCCATTATTACAATTTACCTGATACGGCATCCAACAATTCTTGGATTTTCGCTTGGTTGCTTCCTCCTGCCATGGCCATGTCTGGTTTACCACCACCACGTCCATCGACGATTGGAGCCAATTCTTTAATCACATTACCTGCATGTACCTCTTTTATCTTGCTGGCTACAAGGACATTCACCCTGCCACCGATTGCTGCGACAAGAACAAGGACATCAGAGTAGTATTTTTGTTTCCAGTTATCCGCAAAGGTACGAAGAGCAGTTGCATCTGAAACTGAAACTTGGCTAGCAATGTAACGGTGACCGTTTGCTTCTTGAACATTCTTGAAGACATCACCTGCTACAGCTGCTGCTGCTTTTTCCTTCAATTCTGCATTTTCTTTTTGCAATTGACGGAGTTGTTCTTGAAGTCCTTCAACCTTATGAGGTACTTCTTTGAGTTGAGGAGCTTTCAAGGTTGCTGCTACTGCTTTCAGAGCGTCTTCTTGTTCACGATAAGCTTCAAAGGCTTCCTTACCGGTCACTGCCAAGATACGACGAGTTCCTGATCCGATCCCTTCTTCTTTGACAATCTTGAAGAGACCAATTTCAGAAGTATTGCCTACGTGGGTACCACCACAGAGTTCAACGGAGTAGTCACCGATCGTGACAACGCGGACTTCCTTTCCGTATTTCTCACCAAAGAGGGCCATGGCTCCCATTTTTTTAGCAGTATCGATATCTGTTTCAATTGTTTCTACTGCGATTGCTTCCCAGATCTTTTCATTGACTTGTTGCTCAATAGCGCGTAATTCTTCAGGAGTTACGGCTTGGAAGTGGGTAAAGTCAAAACGAAGGAATTCTACTTCATTGAGAGATCCAGCTTGGGTTGCGTGGTTACCAAGAATATTGTGAAGAGCCGCATGGAGCAAGTGAGTTGCTGTGTGGTTCTTCATAACACGGTGACGACGATTGGTGTCAATGGCCAAGGTGTATTCTTGGTTCAAGGCAAGAGGAGCAAGAACTTCAACCGTATGGAGTGCTTGTCCATTTGGTGCTTTTTGAACGTCTGTCACAGTCGCTACGACATTTCCTTGAGCATCCAAGATTTGACCATGGTCCGCAACTTGTCCACCCATTTCAGCGTAGAATGGAGTTTCTGCAAAAATCAGTGATGCAGTTCCTTCTGAAACAGCTTCTACTTCAGCATTGTCTGCTACGATAGCCACCAACTTAGAAGGCAATTGACTAGCATTGTAGTTAAAGACACTTTCAACTGTGATGTTTTGAAGGGTTTCATTTTGCATACCCATAGATCCGCCTTTGACAGCTGATGCACGCGCACGCTCTTGTTGTTCCTTCATGGCTGCTTCAAAGCCTTCACGATCGACCGTCATGCCAGCTTCTTCAGCGATTTCTTCCGTCAATTCTACTGGGAATCCGTATGTATCATAGAGTTTAAAGACATCTTGACCAGCAATCACTGTTTGGCCTTTGGCTTTCAAGTCTTCTACGATGGTTTCTGCAAAGTGTTGACCTGAGTTCAAGGTACGAGCAAATGATTCTTCTTCACTCTTGATAATTTTTTCGATAAAGTCTTGTTTTTCAAGTACTTCTGGGTAGTAGCTTTCCATGATCTTCCCAACGGTTGGAACCAATTTATACAAGAAGGTTCCTTCAATCCCCAATTTTTGACCATGCATAGAGGCACGACGGAGGAGACGACGAAGAACGTAACCGCGTCCTTCATTACCAGGAAGAGCCCCATCTCCAATCGCAAATGAAAGCGAACGAATGTGGTCAGCAATCACCTTGAAGCTCATGTTGTCGCCATCTGGATCATAGGTTTTACCAGACATCTTTTCAACTTCACGAATGATTGGCATGAAGAGGTCTGTTTCAAAGTTTGTCTTCGCCCCTTGGATAACCGCCACCAAACGCTCCAAACCTGCACCCGTATCAATGTTTTTGTGTGGCAATTCCTTGTATTCGCTACGAGGAACAGCTGGGTCCGCGTTAAATTGTGACAAGACAATGTTCCAGATTTCGATGTAACGGTCATTTTCTATATCTTCTGCAAGAAGACGAAGACCGATATTTTCAGGGTCAAAGGCTTCTCCACGGTCAAAGAAGATTTCTGTATCTGGTCCAGAAGGCCCTGCACCGATTTCCCAGAAGTTGTCTTCGATTGGGATCAAGTGACTTGGATCTACCCCAACAGCGATCCAACGGTTGTATGAATCCTTGTCGTCAGGATAATAGGTCATGTAAAGTTTGTCTTTGGGGAAGTCAAACCATTCCGGACTTGTCAAAAGTTCATAAGCCCAGGTAATGGCTTCATCTCGGAAGTAATCTCCGATAGAGAAGTTCCCCAACATTTCAAACATGGTATGGTGGCGAGCAGTTTTCCCTACGTTTTCGATATCGTTGGTACGGATGGCTTTTTGAGCATTGGTAATCCGTGGATTTTCAGGTTTGATGGTTCCATCGAAGTATTTCTTAAGAGTGGCAACCCCTGAGTTAATCCATAAAAGTGTAGGGTCGTTTACAGGAACCAAGCTAACAGATGGTTCTACAGAGTGACCTTTGCTTGCCCAGAAATCAAGCCACATTTGACGGACTTGTGCACTAGATAATTGTTTCATATTTGTCTCCTAATTTTTTAAGATTAATTTGCGCCAGCTTCTAACATTTCGACATAATCGATGGCGACACAAAGTGAGATGACTAAATCAGCGTATTCATCCTCATACACCGATACTTGGTAGGTAGAGGTTAGATGAAAGAGTTCCTTGCTAATCTCAGCGACGATTTGATCCCGATCATCAAACAATTTGAATTCTAGGTCCCAGATATTTCCTTGTACCCTCAGTCCCAAATCTTCGATATCGTATTTGTCTCTAAAGAGCGTCAGTTTTTTATGGATAAAAAAGCGGTCCCCATCCTTCAACTCAACCACAAATTTGGGAAGAAAGCTGATTGTTTTTTTAGTAATGTGGCTCACTTCTTGTCCATTCTTATCATAGATGGTAAAAGTCTTGGGAATCTTAAGAAAAGATCCCTCAACCTGGTATTCAACATTTCCCAACTCATCTTTGATATCGAACCGCTCGCCACCCAATCGAAATTTTTGTTTCACTTGATAGGTTCGCATCTTTTGATCTCCTTTAAAAAGCTCCAGACAACTGCCCATAAACAAAAGACAAGCCACTAAACGAAGGGCGAAAAACCGCGGTACCACCTTCATTCAATGAACTTGTCATTCTTCATTTTATATGCAATTGTCTCAGCCGAGTAGCAAAATCATTTCCCTTCCATGGCTCGCACCCCCGCCACTTCTCTGATTCCGAGTAACAATGATTTATTCTCAACTATTTCATTATACAAGTTCCAAAAGGAACCGTCAACTATTTTTTAGATGATGAGCTGCTATCGCTCGTTTGAACACCGATATTTTGCAAATATTGGTTAAATGTTGATTTGAAGGCATCATCTTTGACCTTGATATTGGCATTGGTCATCGCTTTTGCAATAATGCTACGGATGTAGTTGGTATCTTGCTTACGACCATCAACAATGATCTCTTTCAAACGTTTTTCGTATTTCTTCCAGTCAGAGCCTTTTTCTGTCTTCTTATTCAATTTGACAATATAGTAGCTAGCAGAATAGTTTTGACCTGCTGAAACTGTGATCACATCTGAAATCCCATTTTCATCCAACTTAAAGGCAGCTTCTTTGACTTGAGATGGAATATCTGCTGTTCCTGAATCAAACTTGACTTCGCCACCTTTGTCTTTTGTAGCAGTATCTGTTGAATTGTCTTTGGCGATTTGGGCAAAGTCTGCACCTTCCGCTTTAGCTGCTTCCAACACTTCTTTTGCTTTATCTTCTGAATCTAACTTGATAATTTGTGCTGTTACTTCTGGTGTGTAAGATTCAAAAGCCGCCTTGTAGTCAGACTCTTTGATATCTTTCTTAGCAGCTTGGTTGACTGCATATTCCAACAACATATTGCTACGGATTTGTTTCTTCGCTGTTTCTTCCGTCAAGCCTTGTTGCGCCAAGTAAGCATCGAATTGCTTGCCTAATTGTTTCTTTTGTTTAGCCAATTCTTTATCGACTTCTTTATCAGAAACTTTTGATCCATATTCTTTTTCAAAGACTTTATTGATGGTCATTTGGAAAAGAACTTGTTGAGCACCTTGGTTGTTTTTGATTTCATTATAGAAATCAGAAACTGTAATCGTGTCCCCTTTCATGGTCACGATATCTTTGTTTGTGCCATTGGCACACGCTGCTAGTGTTACGACTGATAGCAAGGTCACAGCACCTGCTACAAGTTTTTTCTTCATGAAAATTATTCTCCGTTCCTTTTTAAACTTCTTCTATTTTACCACAAATTAGAGAGAATACCTTAAATTTACCTAAAAAGAGCTAGGATCTGGCAAGGTTACAGTCTCTGTATTTTTCCGAATCATCAAAATACCATCTCCAAGTGGCACCAAACTAGCGGTCAAATCTGGATGATTGAGAGTCGCATGAAAGAGGTTCTGAAGCCCCCGGTAAATGGTTCGTTGCCCACGACGCACTTCCATGATGTCCTTGGCAACATCTCCTCCTTGGAAAATATCATCCAATACCACGACTCCCCCAACCTCTAAGAGTTCGAGAATTCGTGGCAAAAAGACGATGTACTTAGACTTAGCAGAGTCCATAAAGACAAAGTCATAGGTCTCTGTTAAATCCTGCAAGACATCTACTGCATCTCCTTCAAGCAAGGTGATTTGTTTTCTCTGATCGTATTTAGCCAGATTTTCCTTGGCAAAGCCAATCATCTCTTCATTCCGATCAATAGTGGTAATTTGTGCATCGGGAGCATTTTCAGCCATTAAGAGCGCTGAAAATCCAATTGCTGTCCCAATTTCCAGGATTTTCTTTGGTTGTAGGGCTTGCAGGAGTAGTCTAAAGTAAGCTACCGTTTCATGCGGAATAATCGGAATATTTTCCTTGCGGGCGAATGCTTCTAACTCCTCCAAGGCACCTGCTACCGGTTTTTGACGCGTGCGCATAAAGTCAACGATCTCGTCTTTAACCACTGGCCGGCGCATATTGTGGTTGGCATTTTTACTATAAGACTCTACCATCTTATGCGAGTCCTAATTTTTCTACTAGGGCTTCAAATTCATTCAACCGACGTTCAAAGACCGCAAAGGCTGCGTCCAAGTAGTCTTCTTTTTCCATATCCACACCTGCTTTGCGGATGACATTGAGTGGATAATCAGAATTTCCAGCTTTCAAGTAGTCGATATATTTATCACGATCTTCTTGTGTTCCATGAACAATCTTTTCAGCTAAGGCTGAAGCTGCTGCAAAACCTGTTGAATATTGGAAGACATAGTAGTTATAGTAGAAGTGAGGAATCCGAGCCCATTCATATTGGATCTCAGGGTTGTCATCTTTTGAAAGACCGTAGTATTTCTCATTGAGTTCTGCATAGAGGTTATTCAAGAACTCACTAGTCAATACCGTACCTTCTTGGTCTGCTTTATGAATAGCATGCTCAAATTCGGCAAACTGGGTTTGACGGAAGACGGTTCCACGGAAACCATCCAAGAAGTGATTCAAAATAGCAAAACGAGTTGCATCGTCTTCTACTTCTTCTAACAGACGTTCGGTCAGGATATTTTCATTGGTTGTAGAGGCGATTTCGGCAAGGAAGATGGAATAGTCCCCATAGACATAAGGCTGGGTTTCACGGGTATAGCTAGAATGCATACTGTGACCAGTTTCATGCACCAAGGTGAAGAGATTATCCAATGTATCTTGCCAGTTCAACAACATGAAGGCATTGGTATCATAAGAACCACCTGAATAAGCACCTGAGCGTTTTCCTTGGTTGACATGCACATCAATCCACCGTTCGCTGAAGGCACGTTTTACACGAGAAAGGTAGTCCTCACCCAAAACAGCCAAGACTTCTTCTGCTTTGGCCAATGATTCTTCATAGGTAAACTTGTAGTCTGTATCAGATAATGGGGTATACATATCGTACATCTTCAAGTCTGAGATTCCAAGAATTTTTGAGCGCAATTGCACATAGCGTTGCAAGAGTGGCAAATGTTTGTTCACCGCTGCTACCAAGCTATCATAAACACTTTCTGGTACAAAGTTTTCAGAAAGGGCCGCTTCACGAGCAGATGAGAATTTGCGAACTTTGGCATTAAAGTTATGAACTTTCACATTGGTTTGCAAGGTTTTAGCATAGGTATGTTGGTACTGTTCATAGACCTTGTAGAGACCTTCGTAAGCTTCTTTACGAACGGCACGATCTTTTGATTCTACCAAAGAAATATAGTTCCCATGGGTTAATTGAACTTCTTCGCCCTTGTCATCATGTACAGTTGGGAAAACAATATCTGCATTGTCCAAGATTTCAAAAGTTTCTCCACCAGCCGCAAAGATCTCACCAGCTCCTGCAAGTAATTCCTCTTCTTTTTGAGACAAGACATGTTCTTTTTTCTCAAGCAAACGATCAAAATAATGACCATATTGCTCCAAGTCTGGAACCTCACTCACAAAGGCCTTGTATTGCTCATCCGTAATGGCCATGAATTCAGGCTCATAGAAGGCAAAGGTTTCGCCTAACAAGCTATAAAGAGACATCCCTTTTGATTGGTACTCTTGGTATTTAGCTACTCGTGTATCTTGGTCATTTTTCATATGGGCATAGACGTAGACCTTTTCTAAGCGACGGCTCAATTCCAAATATGCATTGGTTGTATCCAAAAGTGTTTGCGCTGAATCCAACAAATGACCAGCATAGTGGCTTGCTGCTTTAATATCTGCAGCTAAGCTTGCTGCTTCTTCTTCCCAAGCTTGATCTGTCGCAAAAATTGTCGACAAATCCCATTGGTATTTTTCATCAATTTCATTACGTTGTTTTACCATTTCGATTAATCCTCCAATGTTACTATTTTAGCATAAAAATGAACATTTCGGGAGGATTTCTATCTTAGAAAGTTAGCTTTTCTGCTGATCATAAAAACGTGGGGGATAGAGGATCTGAACAGGTTGGATCCCTTGCGACTGATAATAGGTCATAAATTGCTGGTAGTAACCTTCTACATCCTCTTCAATTTGAAGCAAGTTCTGTGAAAGGATCGGACGACAAAGAGGATAAAAGAAATCCAGCCCCAGTTCCATCAGATGGTGTCCCTGCAAATAGAGTTCTTCCTGAAGCTTCAGCCACCTTGGGTGACGATAAAAGAGCTGCTGCTGTATATACGTTAAAAATGTACGATCGAGCTCGACTGCCATTTGCTGCATGGGTTGCGAAAGATAAGGGGTTCGTAAGACTTCTAGTAAGGACCTTTGACCAAAAGGGAAAATTTCTGTTTGATAATGCAATCGCCCTCGTAAATCCTCATGGATGAGGTATTGCAGACGTAACTCTTTCTTTGTCAGATCCAATTCCCAAAAATGGAACCCGTGATTCTGACTAAAATAAAGAAAGCCAGCCTGCAGCTTTGTTAGTCTTTTCTTGAGCCACAACTTTTTACCAAGTAACCAATAGACCTGGTAACCATGGGATCGATAAGCATCGCTTCTCTCCTTCAAGCGTTCTAAAGATAGGGAGCTACACTGCACTTCCAAAGCTAAATTCTTGTCTACTACCAAAAGATCGGCAATTTGTTGAAAATCTGCTAAATAACTTTCTACTTCTGTATGAGACTCCTTAGAGGCCCAATCATAAAGACTGGCTTTCAATTCCAGATGTTCAAAACTCTCAGCTTCGTGATGGTAGGGACAATGCTGTAATTTTACATGAGCAAAATGAGCCCGTAGAACCGAGCCATTTTTTAGACGCACTGGACTATGACAAGCTAAGCAATAGAAGGGACCTTCTGTCACAGCTGGGATCTCTTCCATACAGTTCCACCGCTTTTGATTGTTATCCATAGCAATAAACATAGCCCCACCTCCTCATCTATATCATTCGAAAAAAATAAGAAAAAGGCTGGAAATTTCCAACCTTTTTTTGCTATTATTCGTCAGAATCTGAGTCTGAATCGTCACTAGAATCATCAGCAACAGGAGATTTACTCAATTCTTTCTGCATATCTTTCATTTCTTTACGAGTACTTTCCAACTCTTCACGAGCATCTTTCAAGATTTCGATCAAAGCTTCACGGTCTTCTTTAGGAACGACTGTGCTATCTGAACCGATGCTTTCCAAGCCTTCATTAAAGATATCTTTTTGGTTTTCTAATCCTTGCTTTAAGGTACTAATCATTGCATCGTATTGTTCTTTTGCAGAACCTGTCACAGAAGTACCTGCTTCTTCAGTAATAGAAACAGATTGATCCATTAATTTTGCAAACAACTTTTTAAAGTCTCCAACTGTTTTAGCCTTGCTGATTTCAGCGTCTGTTAAGAGGCTAGAAGATGAAGTCTCTTCTGAATCTGTTGAAGTATCCTTGCTTTTTGAAGTGTTGGCAGATTTGCTCGTCACTTTAGTAGTTGATTGACTATTTGAAGTTTCCTTCTTTGTGTCTTGTTTATTTGAACAAGCAGCAAGGGAAACAATCGTCAAAAGAGCAGCTGTCGATAAGATCATTTTTTTCATAAAATGGTCTCCTTTATATTTATTTTACCTCATTCTACCATCGAATACTTTGACTGTCAAATTAATCACTAGTTCTTAATAATAGCAAAAAAGTTGGACAAAACACTGTGAAATCAGTGTTTCTGTCCAACTCCTCGATGATTAGTCATACAATTTTAACAATTTCATTAGTCTACTTTGCCACCAAAAAGTCCGTGAGCTTTCCCTTGGGGCATTTTTAAGGCAAAGCTCAGCAAAAAGACGATCCCTACAACCCCTGCTAAAAAGAAACTCATGACTTGGTAACCACCTCTTTCAATACAGAGGGCTGCGAGGGGTTGTAAAAGAATGGTTCCTAAATAACGGGCTCCTTGGACAATGGCCATGGCAAGAACCAAGTCTTTGCCATTCACCTGTTGGGCAATAAACCGTAAGGAGACCATAATCAAAACCATCCCTGTTGTATGCTTGGCTAAGAGAGTCATTATCACTTTTAAGAAGACAGGACTTGGAAAAGCATAGACAGCATATTGAGCGAAAATAATTCCAATTGGAAGAGCGATCAAAACCCGTAAAGGCCAGTGGTCCATGAATCGATCAGAGAAAAAGATCAAGGGGGCTTCCACTACGACGGAGATAGCCACAACTGTTGAGGCAATATGAACTGGTAGACCACTATCCATGAGTAGCTCAGGAATATAGGTATGACCAATATTTCCAACCCCTGAAGCCAAGCCAATCAACACAATAAAGAAGAGATAAGGTCCATTGTGAAGAAGAGGACGAATAGAGACAGGGTGTTTTTCCTTTTCTACGACTGTCTCTTTTTTCTTCATTCGAACCGCACTTAGACAGAAAATGCTGAGTAAAATGGTGATCAAAACCGTATAATAAACAGCTTGGGGGCTAAACTGATGATAGACCCAGCCGGCTATTTGGACACCGACCGAGTAGCCAATGGTTCCCCAAACGCGAATCTTCCCAAAAGCGTATGGACTTTGCGTTGCAAATACTTCCATCATGGGAGCTGTCCCATTCAAACAGACTAGAACAATTCCGTAAAAAACGGTCAGCCAAAAGAGATTGGGGGCCCAAAGAAAACCGAAGACACCACCAATGATCACACTCAGACTGAGGGTCGTCATTTTTACGATTCCAAATCGCTCATTGATATAACCAAAGAAGGGTTGGGCTACCATGGATAAGAAAAAAGCAACCGATACCAAGGTCGACACTTGGGTTGCACTATAGTGCTTTCCCATCAAATAGACGGAAATGAGGGTCGTAAAGAGAGATGTGGACATAAAATAAAAACTATAGAGCAACATATAAGCCGCATAAGAATTTCGGAATTTTTTCATATGAATCCTTTCTAAAAATATCGGAATGAGACAATGACAAAACCCAACTGACAATCAGTTAGGTTTTATTTTACTCTTTATTATAGCGCTTTTGAGCCTCTTTTTTGCGTCTCTCACGACTTTGTTTTTCAATCGAGAGAATGATGACAAGAATGAGAATTGGAATCAAGATCAGGAAGTGATCCAGCGAAAGCCATTTACTGTGCTTAGCCGTTGTCTTTTTCCCACTTGCTGTTTCTTTGACAAGCTCTGGCTTGGCCCCTTCTTCTACCTTCATATCATCTCGGATACCTTCAGACAAGGTGTAGAGATCATTATCTACTGTCAGATAGCCATTTTTTACCGCAAGGGTCGGTTCTTTAGCACCTTTTTTGACCGTTGCATAGAAGGGTTTTTCAAGTGTATAGGTCTTGCCGTCAATCTTCTGGACACCTGCATCTAGCAATTTTTTATAGCCAAAATCTTTATAGGCTTTTTCGATCAAGGCATTGCCAAACGGGTGACGGTAATATTCCCCATCTTGGTCTGCCCAATCTCCTACGCCCATAATGACAGCAATTAAGCGCTGATTGCCCCGTTTGATGGTCGCGATATAGTTGAAAGCTCCACGAGGGCTTGAACCAGTTTTCAAACCATCCACACCTTTCAAGGCATACTTGGCTCCTGGCAATGAATAATTGTAGGTATCAAAGGTTTCCTCATATGGAGTCCCTTTTTTGACCGTGACTTGTGCTTGATTGGTATAGTTTAAAATATCTGGGTATTGATTGATAAAATGATAGACCAAAATCCCTAAATCACGCGCAGTTGTCTGGTTGGCCGCATCGTTTGGATAATTGTTGACCTGATAGTAGCCTTGCAAGGTGGAGATGGCCGCCCCACTCGGGTTATTCCAGACCGTGTTGGTCATCCCTAATTCCTTAGCCTTGGCATTCATGCGCTCGATAAAGGCATCTGGATCATTGTTGGACATAAGATTGGCCAACATGAGGGTCGATACCTTTGAGGATGGAACCACTGTCATGGTAATCAACTCAGGAATTGTGTAGTCTACTCCAGCAACAATATTATTATTTGAGATTTCATAGATCTTTCCGATCGCTTGGTCTGAAGCGGTCGCCTTGATCACTGTATCCTTACTGATCTTGCCATTTGCCATATCTTCAAACAAGAGATAGAGCGTCATGAGCTTACTCATGCTGGCAGGATCTCTGACTTCATCGATATTGTCTTTCCAAAGAACATTGCCCGTATTTCCGTCAATAACAAGCGAAGAATGTGGACGGTTAATGGCTTGGACATTGTCATTTGGATACATCTTTTGCGCCATATCCACCAATTCATCCGCACTCGCTAGAATTGGCTGGCATAAGAGACTCAGAAGGAGGCAAATATGGATCAAATATTTTTTTATCATAAACTTTTCCTTTATAACAGACTAATCAGCTGGAGGCTAAAATAAGCTTCTAGCCCTCATGCCCTTTCCTCTTGTCTCCCAGTAGATGAAAAGAGCTAATCCCAGCAGATAATTACTTGTATTGTACCATATTTTGAAGCAGAAAAAAACCTATCTGGCCCGAATAAATCGGCGATAGGTCCTGTTTTTTATCGATTTAACAAGCTCAAGGCTTCCTTATCCGCAATAATGGTCACATTTGGATGTCCTTGAAGGGCACTAGCTGGCACTTTTTCTGTCCTTTCACCCTCTACTGTACCTTTGATTGCTTGGGCTTTTGATTCCCCATAAGCAAACAAGACAATTGATTTCGCAGCTAAGATATTGGCAATCCCCATCGAAATGGCTTGGGTTGGTACATCTTCGATCTTATCAAAGAAACGAGAATTAGCTTCAATGGTAGAGGCATCCAACTGAACTAAGTGGGTCTGACTATCAAAGGATGTCCCTGGCTCATTAAAACCGATATGCCCATTGCGTCCGATTCCCAAGATTTGAAGGTCCACTGGATGCTCTTCGAGTATTTTGTTATAACGGATCACTTCTTGATCGGCAGATTCTTCTACACCCGATGGGAGATAGCTTTCTTTGAATGGTTTGGCATCAAAGAGATTTTTCTCCATGAAATACCGATAAGATTGAGGATCATCTCCCGTCAACCCTACGTATTCATCTAAGTTCACACTGATTAGATTAGACAGATCCAAATCACTTTCACGAATTTGTTTATAAAACTCAAGGGGACTGCTTCCAGTCGCAAGACCTAAGGTTTGAGCACCTTCCTTTAAGGTTTCTTTTAATATATCAAAGGCAACTTTTCCACCTTCAATTTGGTCCTTTACTTCAATAATTTTCATTGGATAGACCTCCTATTTCTCTATGCTTTTATTATATGGTATAGACCAATTTTTGTCAAGTGAAACCGCTATCTTTTTCTGGCATTTTTTTCATTTTCAAGTCGATTCGTGATATAATGAAAGGTATGATTGTATCACTATTATTCATCATTTTTTTGATCGGACTCCTTGTCTTTCTCTTATCTTTCTTGATTCATCAAAGAAAGATTCTCAAGGTCCTGATCTTTTTGATGGGAATCAGCCTGATGCTCTTAGCTGTCGGGACTACCATCTATCTACTCACAAATTTATTATAAAAGGAGCGCAAATGAATACTAACGACTTTGACTTTGATTTGCCTGAAGAACTGATTGCCCAAACCCCTCTTGAAAAACGAGATGCCTCTAAACTCCTGATCCTCGATCGAAAAACAGGGCAATTCCAAGACCGTCATTTTGATGCAATTTTGGATGAATTGGAGCCAGGAGATGCTCTTGTCATGAACAATACGCGCGTTCTACCTGCCCGTCTTCATGGGGTCAAACCAGAAACAGGTGGTCACGTCGAATTCCTTCTCCTTAAAAATACGCAAGATGACTGTTGGGAAGTCTTGGCAAAACCCGCAAAACGCTTAAAGGTAGGGGCTACAGTCAGCTTTGGAGATGGTCGTTTGACCGCAACCGTCGAGGAAGAATTGGAACATGGAGGGCGCATCGTTCGCTTCCACTACCAAGGGATCTTTTTAGAAGTCTTGGAAAGCCTTGGTGAAATGCCACTTCCTCCCTATATTCACGAAAAGCTTGCTGATCGCGAACGCTACCAAACCGTTTACGCCAAAGAAAATGGTTCTGCTGCAGCTCCGACGGCAGGTCTTCATTTCACCCAAGAATTGCTCCAGAAAATTGAAGCAAAAGGGGTTCACCTGGTCTATTTGACCCTTCATGTGGGCCTGGGAACCTTCCGTCCAGTATCTGTGGACAATCTTGAAGACCATGAGATGCACTCTGAATTCTACCAACTTTCTGAAGAAGCTGCTGCGACCCTTCGTCAGGTAAAAGCTGCAGGAAAACGCATCGTGGCCGTCGGAACGACTTCTATTCGAACCCTTGAAACGATTGGCAATAAATTTGATGGAGATATCCAAGCCGATTCAGGTTGGACCAATATCTTTATCAAACCAGGTTATGAATGGAAAGTCGTCGATGCCTTTTCAACCAACTTCCACCTTCCAAAATCAACTCTGGTCATGTTGGTTTCTGCCTTTGCTGGCCGTGAATTAACCCTCGAAGCATACCACCATGCTATTCAAGAACGCTACCGTTTCTTCAGCTTTGGGGATGCCATGTTCATCAAGTAAAGGAGTCTCTCATGAATAAAATTGAAAGTCGCCACCGCTTGATCCGCTCGATCATTTCTGAGCGTAGGATTCATACCCAACAAGAACTCCAAGAAGCCTTAGAAGCCAATGGCGTTCTCGTTACCCAGTCCACCCTTTCACGGGATGTCAAATCCTTGAATTTGGTAAAAATTAACGAGGGGGATAGTTCCTACTATGCCATGAACACCATCGCTCCTTCCCGTTGGGAAAAGCGCCTGCGGATGTATATGGAAGATGCCTTAGTCATGTTACGGCCCGTTCAAAACCAGGTCGTTGTAAAAACTCTTCCAGGTCTTGCCCAATCCTTTGGAGCTATCTTAGATGCATTGGAACTCCAAGAAATTGTAGCCACCATCTGTGGAGATGATGTCTGTTTGGTTATCTGCGAAGACAACCAAGGAGCTTTGGATTGCTTTGAAAAATTAAAAGAATTCACCCCACCCTTCTTCTTTAGTAAATAAAAAGTTTGGAAACCAAGTTTCCAAACTTTTTATGTTGTAGCTAAGCGTTGAATGGCTTCTCGATAGATTTCCATCGCAGCATAGAGATCGTCAATTTTTGCTCGTTCATTGGCTTGGTGCTCGGTCTGTTCTGCACCTGGGAAAAGAGCCCCAAAAGCGACACAATTTCCCATTGTCCGCGCAAATGTCGCACCACCAGAAGACATAGCTGGTGTCTTATCACCAGTTTCTTCCTGATAGACGGCCATCAAAGAGCTGACTAAAGGACTATCCAAAGGAACATATAAAGGAGCCAGATAATCAAACTCTTCATATTCCAACTGATAGCTAGCTGCAATTTCTTGCAAACGAGCTACCAAGGCATCCTTATCTGCTAAGACGGGGATCCGGATATCAATCCCGATTTCCGATTGTTCTTGATCGATCACAAGGGTCGCAAGATTAAAGGAAAGATCGCCACTTGGTTCATCTGAAATAGGGCCAAATAGAGCCTCACCAGTTGCATCCTCACCAACTGCATCTGCGATAAAGAGCAAAGCTGGATGGGGTTGGATGAGGGATAAACTTTCCGCTAAACCGACAATAGCATTCACTCCTTCAGCTGCATCTTTAGAGTGCTTAGAAACACCCAAAACCGTTACAGAATCTTCTGTTTGGCTATACTGAACCTCACTTTGATCCAAAACAGGAAGCAACTCTTCCAAACGATGACCAGCATAGGTCGCCTTGTCTGGAACAACATTGAGGGCTTGACCAGCCTGCAAGGGAAGATCCTCCCAACCTGGACCATGCAATTTCACTTGTAATAAGCCTTTTTCAGCATAGGTTAATGGGAAAGAAGAATCCGGTGCAAATCCAAGATCTGCTTGCTCTTCGATTTGGTTGTAGCGGTTCATACAGCGCCACAAGGTTTCTTCATCCGTCCCAAAAATAAAGCGGATTCGTTTGGTAAACTGGATGCCATCATCCAGCAAACTCTTAACTGCATAGAGGGCAGCGAGTGACGGCCCCTTATCATCCTGCACACCACGACCTACTAGATAGTCACCGACAATGGTCGCTTCAAAAGGTGGCGTTTGCCAATCTTTTAGATCACCGGCTGGAACAACATCCAAGTGACAAAGAACGGCCAGGAGTTCTTCCCCCTGACCGATCTCTGCATATCCATAGTATCCTTCAGGATCTATATATGTTTGAAAACCTAATTCTCGAGCAAGCTCTAAGGTTTTTTCTAGGACATCTTGGATAGCTTGTCCAAACGGTGTTCCATTTTCCCCTTCGTTTAATACTGAGGGGTAAGAAATGATGGTTTGAAGCGAGTTTAAATACTGCTCTTTTACATCGTTCTTTATTCTATTTTTCATGAAACACCTACTTTATTCTATTGCAAGAATGGAACCACAGTTCCTAGTAGAAGAAGGGCAATGGTGATCACAACAATCGCTACGACCAATTTACCCATGAATTTCCACCATGCACTCAAGTCAACACGTCCAAGAGCAAGAGCTCCCATTACGATACCTGAAGTTGGTGCGATCAAGTTCAAGACACCAGATGCAGATTGGTAAGCTGTGACAATCAAGCTACCTGGTACATTGACGAATTTACCAAGAGGTGCCATGATACCCATTGTTGCACTGGCAAGACCAGATGATGATGGGATCAAGAATGACATTGGCAAGTAGAAAATGTAAGTCAAGACAATGAACAATTGAGATGAAAGACCTTTCAGTCCTTCTTCACCCCAGTGAAGAATTGTCGCAGTGATCATACCGTCGTTCATGATGACTTGGATACCACGTGCTACTGCTACGATAAGAGCAACACTCAAGAGGTCAGCTGCACCATTCATGAAGGATGAAATGATTTTATCTTCTTTCAAGCCATAAATGATACCAACGAGGATTCCCATGAAGGCAAAGAGCATAGCTGTTTGTGGGAAATACCATGTACCAAGAGCATCTGTGTTACCGATCAATTGACCAAGTACTGGAATTTTATGGAGAGATTCGTTAAAGTTGTTAAAGAATGTAATACCCAAATCTTTGAATGGGATAAATCCAGCAACCATGATAACGAATGTTGAGATGAAGACGACCAAGACACGTTTTTGTTTCTTGTTCATTTGTGAAGGAATTTCTTCGCCACTATCAACATTGAAGTGTTTCAAATCTTCTTCACGAGTTGCATAGGTGAGAGATTTGGTTGGGTCTTTTTGAACCTTATCTGCATAACGGTATACATAGTATGTGCTAAGTCCTGTCAATACGATCCAGAAGATCACACGAAGTAAGAGACCTGAAGCACTTGAGATACCTGCAGTATCAGATGCGATAACTGTCGCAAATGGGTTCAATGTTGACGCCAAACATCCGATTTGGGATCCTAAAAGGATAATGGCTACCCCTGTCAAGCTGTCAAAACCAACGGACATCATAACAGGTACAAGAAGTGGATAGAAGGCCATGGTTTCTTCACCCATACCATAAGTGGTACCACCAAGGGCAAACAATGGCATCAAGATCAAAATCAACATTTTTTCGCGGCCTTTGTATTTACGAACGATAGAAGCAATCCCTACATCAAGGGTACCTGTTTCGTTCACAACTCCAAGGAAACCACCGACCATCAAGATAAAGAAGGCTACGTCAATCGCTGCACTAGTTGGTGCTTTACCAAGCATGGCATTGATTGGGGCCATCAAAACATCCCAAATTCCTTGAGGATGTGCTTTTACAGATTCATAACTACCTGCAATGATAGCACCTGCATCGTCAACCTTGTATTGACCAGCTGGAATAATCCAAGTTAACACTGCCATAATAGCAATGATAATTAACAATACGGAAAAAGATGAAGGCATCTTAAATCCTTTTTTCGTTTTTTCACTCATTTGTCTTCCTCCTAACGCAACAAAGTGTGAGTGATGTTTTACAAGAGCATCTTGTAAAACGCTTACCTATAGATTTATTCTATCACAATAAGCTTTAAAATACTAGTTTTTTCCTAATTTTTCATTAGTCTTTTTGGATGATTGTTCCACTTTCAGACTCAATCAAAGCTCCAAGGTTTTCAAGTGATGTAATAACTGCTTTTCCTTCTGGGCGACCATTTACAAAGGCAATCGCAGCTTCCACTTTAGGAAGCATGCTTCCTGGTGCAAATTGGTCTTGTTTGATATATTCTTCCAATTGAGCCACATTAACATGTTCCAATTTTGCTTGGTCTGGTTTGTTGTAGTTCACAAAGACATAATCGACACCAGTCAAGACGATGAAGAGGTCTGCTTCTACTAATTCAGCCAAACGTTGAGAGGCAAAGTCTTTATCGATAACAGCTTCAACACCAGATAAGCTACCATCTGCTTCTTTCACAACTGGGATACCGCCACCACCAGCAGCTACAACAACTTGACCGTCGTTCAACAAAGTACGAATGGTATTGATTTCTTTGATATCCACTGGTTTTGGTGAAGCCACAACTTTACGCCAGCCACGACCAGCATCTTCTTTGAAAGTTGCTCCTGATTTTTCAGCTTCTGCTTTTGCTTCTTCTTCTGAGTAGAATGGACCGATTGGTTTACTGAGGTTGACAAAAGCTGGGTCATTCTTATCCACAACGACTTGTGTTACAACAGAGGCCACATCTTTTTCAATTCCTTCTTCAAGAAGAGCATTTTGAAGAGCATTTTGAAGCCAGTAACCAATGCTTCCTTCGGTCATAGCAACTAATGAATCAAGTGGGAAAGCAGGGTTCTTTTCAGAGTTTGCTGCCAAGTGTTGGAGCAAAAGGTTCCCTACTTGAGGACCATTACCGTGAGTGATGATCAAGTCATCCCCGTTTTTGATTAATTTGACTAAGTGTTTTGCTGTTTCTACAAGTGCTTCTTGTTGAGCTTGAGCAGAAGGATCAGATGAGAGAATAGCATTTCCTCCCAAAGCAACGACGATTTTTCTTGACATAAGTTTTCCCTTTCTATAAAAAATAGGGGCAGGACTAAAGCTAGCAGTCCAGCCCCTATAGCTGTTGGTATACGGTTATAAAGTCTTAAACTTTTGGAATGTACAAGTTACCAAGAGTCGCTGCCATAACCGCTTTGATTGTGTGCATACGGTTTTCAGCTTGGTCAAAGTGACGAGCATATTTGCTGCGGAACACTTCGTCAGTAACTTCCATTTCTTCTACGCCGAATTTTTCAGCAACATCTTTACCGTAAACAGTATTTGTATCGTGGAAGGCTGGCAAGCAGTGCAAGAAGATCAAGTCTTCGTTATCAGCTTTCTTAATCAAATCCATGTTTACTTGGTAAGGTTTCAAAAGGGCAACACGTTCTGCAAATTTGTCTTCTTCACCCATAGATACCCAAACGTCAGTGTAAAGTACGTCTGCACCTTTCACTGCTTCGTCAGCATCTTCAGTGATCAAGATATGAGCGCCACTTTCTTTTGCGAATCCTTCTGCCAATTCAACAATTTCTTGTTCTGGGAAGAGTTCTTTTGGTGAGAAGATGTGTACGTTCACACCAAGGATAGCACCTGTTACAAGAAGGCTGTTTGCAACGTTGTTACGTCCGTCACCACAGTACACAAGTGTCAAACCTTCAAGGCGTCCAAAGTTTTCTTGAACAGTCAAGTAGTCTGCAAGCATTTGAGTTGGGTGCCATTCGTCAGTCAAACCATTCCATACTGGAACACCTGAGAATTCAGCCAATTCTTCAACCATACGTTGGCTGAAACCACGGAATTCAATACCGTCAAACATACGTCCAAGAACTTTAGCAGTATCTTCTGTAGATTCTTTTTTACCAAGTTGGATGTCGTTTGCACCTAGGTATTCTGGGTGAGCACCAAGGTCGATAGCTGCTGTTGTGAAGGCAGCACGAGTACGAGTTGAAGTTTTTTCAAACAAAAGCGCAATGTTTTTACCAGCAAGATAGTGGTGTTCAATGTTGCGTTTTTTAAGGTCTTTCAAGTGAGCTGAAAGTCCGATAAGGTATTCTAACTCTGCACGTGTAAAGTCTTTTTCTGCCAAGAAGCTACGTCCTTGGAATACTGAATCTGTCATTTCTAATTGTCTCCTATTTTCTTTCTAGTATTGATCAGTCAGAAGAAAGAGCTGATCCCCAAAGACCAGCTCTCAGTCTTCTCTATTAGATTTCTTCACGTTCGAATGGCATTGACATACAACGAGGTCCACCACGACCGCGAACTAATTCACTTCCGCGGATCTTAATCAAACGAAGTCCGTATTCTTCTAATTTCTTGTTGGTAACAGTGTTACGGTCGTATACTACTACCACACCTGGTGCGATTGTAAGAGTATTTGATCCGTCGTTCCATTGTTCACGTGCAGCAGCAACGACGTTGCCACCTCCACATGGAATCAATGTAACTTTTTCAACACCAAGGTTTTCAGCAAGCAATTCAGCCAAATCACCTTTTTCTTCAACGATCTTCAATTGTTCGTTTTCATAAGTTACAGAGAAGACGCGAAGGTTACCTTGGATTTCTGGGTGGATGGTAAATTTATCGTAGTCCACCATTGTGAATACTGTATCCAAATGCATGAATTTACGGCTGTTCGCAAATTCGAAGGCCAATACCTTCTTGAAGCCAACGTTCTTCTTGAAGATGTTTACCAACAATTTTTCGATTGATGCAGCATCTGTACGTTGTGAGATACCAACTGCCAAGACATCTTTAGAAAGGACCAATTCGTCCCCACCTTCGATACGAGTATCTTCTTCACGGTTGTAGACAAGTTCAACTTTTCCACCGTAAACTGGATGGTATTTGAAGATGTATTTACCATACAAAGTTTCACGGTTACGTGTATCTGCGTACATGTGGTTCAATGATACTGCATTACCAATTGTAGCAAATGGGTCACGTGTGAAGTACAAGTTTGGCATTGGATCAATCGCAAATGGATAGTCAGATTCAACAAGGTCTGTCAAGCCTTTGTCAGCTTCAGGAATTTCTGGAAGTTCAGCTTTTTGTACCCCTGCCATTGTTTTTTCAACCAATTCTTGGTTGTCTTCAATGCTGTGAAGCAATTCACGGATCGCAACTTTTGTTTGGCGTCCACGAATGTTCGCTTCTTCAAGGTATTCTTCGATGAATTGATCGCGAATTTCTGGTGAAGTCAATGACTCAGCAGCCAACTGTTCAAGATAAAGTACTTCGATACCTTCGTTACGAAGCGCTTGAGCGAAATTGTCGTGTTCTTTTTGTGCATCTTCCAAAAATGGAATATCATCAAAAAGAAGACGTTCAAGATAGTCCGGCATCAAGTTTTCCAACTCTTTACCTGGACGATGCAACATTACTTTTTTCAGTTTTCCAATTTCTGAGAAAACATGAATTGGGTGTGTAGACATCTATAGTCCTCCTTTTTTTCTTTGAGCTTGTTCACAAGCTTATTACAATTGTTATTATATTCTTTATTAGTACCGCTTTCACAAAGGATTCTACTTTTTGAATGCAAAGAATTTGGCGTTTTTTTGAATCCTTCCTATTTTTTAGTTAATATGAAGCGTTTTCTTTGCATATTTTGCCTTTTATATTATTTTTATGAATATATATTTTTTTGTAAAAAATAAAAAAAGATCAACGAATTAGTTGATCTCTTCAAAACTTTTTAAAAAGTAGGCTGTATCTAGAAAAGTTAGTTGTTTTCTCTCATACTGGATCTTATGAGAATCAATGAGTTTCTTTAAAACTTGATTGACAGTTTCTCGGGTTGTGGCTGCTAATTTGGCCATTTCCTTCATACTAATTGGAAATGGAAGCTGATTTCCTAGACCTTCATAGTCCTTGCACAGAATGGCTAAGGATTGAATCACGCGCTCACTGGCACTAGCTGTCACGACATTGCGCAAGCGCAACTCTTGAAATTCTAGGATGGAGGAGAGCTTTCTCATAATAAAGAGCAACTGCTCCTTACTCTCTTGGGCATATAATTCATAGAGGTTGACGGGAATCACGAAACAACGCAAATCCGTCACCGCACTAGCTGTATAGTGGTAACGCTCATCCTGGAACATCCCACCATAAGGGAACAGAGCCCCCTTCTTAATATAATCCATATAGGAGAATTGGTCAGACGAATCAAATTGCTCAATACGAGCAAAGCCTTTTGTCAGAAGAAAAATGCGCTCCCGCCTATCTCCTGCATAAAATAAAATTTGTCCTTTAGGGATATCCCTGGCATGAATTTCAACAGCTAATTTATCAAATAGCTCCACTGGTAGCGCAGAAAAGGCTGGATGCGAGCGGAGCAACTGGTAATCTTCCTTTGTAATCATGTCTATACTTCCTCTTATTACTATTAGTAGTATAACATACTTTTTATAGAAAAGGGAAAGAAGTCTCTTTAGAACAGAAAAGTAATTAGAAACACCAAGTGAATTTCATCCTACTTTGATAGAATAAAAGGTCTGAGCAAAACTCAGACCTTTTGTCGATTATTCATTCATATTGACACGATGCCATTCATTGATAACATAAGCCAATTGTCCCAATTGATAAAGACCAACGCCACTGATTTCAGAACTTTCTGGAGTCGTCCCTCCAAGTCCTGCAGTGTAGATAGCAACCAAATAAGGAGTCGATTCATGGACAATCGCATCCACATTAAGTGCTTCAGCAACATACCCTGGTTTTTGTTGAATCACCAAATCTGGCAAGAATTTTTTATAGTACTCACCTGGGAAAGACTCCCCGATCAGTTCTAGTAAATCTGCATATTTTTCTTGATGATTCCAAAGATATTCCAAGACATGGATGTAATAATCCGTTGTCGTTTTATTATCTTCGCTAAAGGTTTTAACCTCTGGTGAACGAGATTGACCATAGCGACTGAACAACTTACGCGCTTGCTCCATGCCTCCTAAACGATCTGCCAAAGCATAGGCTGGGGTATTTTCAGAGTAAACCAATGAATAGCGCTGCATATCAGGGATAGACATAGCTCCATCAAAGGCAGCAACGTAATTGTCATGCTCCCCTACATATTCATAGTAGGTATTGGTAATGTCAAATCGGTCTGTTAAATTCAGTTTGCCCTTTGCAACTTCATCCACCACCAACATGTTCAAGGGTAGCTTATAGGTACTACCTGCCGTCATTGGTTGAAGATCATTCATGGCAAATTGCTCTCCAGTAATGGCATTGCGATACGTGAAGGCAACTTGTGACGGATCAATCCCACTTTCCGCTAGGAAATCCTGAACAACCTCTACCAAACCCTTATTAGCATAATCATAGACAAGGCCATAAGCACTCATCGTTTCCATGTCTGCATCTACTACTGCTTGCTTAGCTTCAGGAGATTTGACACGTGGTTTTTTCGTCTCAGGGGTAGACTTTTCGATATCTTGTTCTTTTGCTTCTTTTGTTTTCTTTGCTTTTTTTTCAATTGCTGATGCTGTTGGTTGCGTAACATGCAAGTAGCCCAGTGCGCTTGTTCCCACTAAGCACAATAAAATACTGACCGCAATCATGATCGAGCGTAGATTAAAATATTTTTTCATACGAGATTAATTATAAAAGATTCTACTGAAAATAACAAGAATTATCAGAAAGAGAAAACGGTTTCTTTTTAAAAAGTTTTTTTCTTTTCATAAAAGGGTTATTTCCGTTTAAAGGAGCCCATAATTAGCTTAGCGATCTCACGCGCAATCGTCCGGAATAAGGAACTCAAGAAGGAATCCTTGGCTTTTTCAAGACTGGATTTTCTTGGACGACCTGGACTACGTTTTTGAGCCGCCTTATCTGCTGCAGCTCGTTCTTTTTCTGCTTCTTTTTGCTCTTCTTCTTGTGCTTCCTTGCTTGCTTTAGCTGCTAATTTTTCATAGGCAGATTCTCGATCAATCGTCGTCGCATACTTTTGATGGAAAGGCGATGTCGTGATCAAGGCCAATTGTTCACTCTCATTTAAGAGGTCAAAACTCGATTGAGGAGAGAGAATGTAAGCACGCTCAACCACACTAGGTTGCCCCTTTTCATTGAGGAAAGAAACCAAGGCTTCCCCTGTCCCTAATTCTGTGATCACTGTTTCTGTATCAAAGTCTGGATTCGGACGAAAACTTTGGGCAGCAACCTTAATCGCCTTCATTTCTTTGGGTGTATAAGCCCGAAGAGCATGCTGAACACGATTTCCAAGCTGTGCCAAAACAGATTCTGGAAGGTCTTGAGGATTTTGGGTAATAAAATAAATCCCTACACCCTTCGAACGAATCAGGCGTACCACTTGCTCGACCTTCTCAAGAAAGAGCTTGCTTGCATCCTTGAAGAGAATATGCGCTTCATCAAAGAAAAAGACCAATTTTGGCTTTTCAGGATCCCCAACCTCTGGAAGTGTTTCAAAGAGACGAGACAGCATCCAAATCAAAAAGGTTGAGTACAATTTTGGTGAATGAAAGAGCTTTGTAGCCGAAAGAATATTGATATACCCACGACCAGATGCATCGAGTTGCATAAAGTCATTTAAATCAAGTGCGGGCTCTCCGAAAAATTGGTCTGCTCCTTCTTCTTCAAGAACCAAGAGACTTCTTTGGATCGCTCCGACAGATTGTTTGGTGATATTGCCATATTGGGCCGAATAGTCTGAGCTGTGTTCATAGACTTCCTTTAAAAGGCTTTGCAGGTCCTTCAAATCAATCAATGGCCAATCTTTCTCTTGGGCCACTTTAAAGACAATTGCGAGAATTCCTGATTGGGTTTCATTCAAATCAAGTAGACGAGAAAGAAGCAATGACCCCATCCCTTCGACAGTCGCACGAACAGGATGACCAGCTTGGCCAAAGACGTCCCACAATCGAACAGGGAAAGCTTGTGGCTCAAACGGATCTGTGATCCCAAGAAGCTTGTAGCGTTCTTCCAGTTTTGGCGTCCATTGCCCGGCTTTGGCTAAGCCAGATAAATCTCCCTTGATATCGGCTAGAAAGACCGGAATGCCTTCTTTGCTTAATTTTTCTGTTAGAACCTTGAGCGTAACCGTTTTTCCTGTTCCAGTTGCACCTGCAATCAAGCCATGACGATTCAACATCCGCAAATAGATAGGCGTCTCAACGGCTCCTTTAGTAATGGTAATACTAGTCATTTCATTTCTCCCTGAATGTTTCAGTTTTCATTTTAAGGTTTATCTTTTCCTTGCCTAGGCCCTTCAAACCAGGCTTCAGACAAGTAAGACACACTCCTACTAGTGTATCATTTTCCTGACCAAACGCAAGAAATTATACTCCGATTTTCCGGATGCACATAAAAAAATCTATAAGAGCCAATACTAGCTCCTATAGATTTCTTCATTTTATTATTTTGCTGCTGCAAACAATTCATTAACTTTATTCCAGTTGATCACTGAGAAGAAAGCTTTGATGTAGTCAGGGCGTACGTTACGGTATTTCACGTAGTAGGCATGTTCCCAAACATCCAAACCAAGGATTGGTGTTTTACCTTCAGAGATTGGTGTATCTTGGTTTGCTGTTGAAGTCACTTCGAGTTTGCCTTCTTTGTTAACAACCAACCATGCCCAGCCAGAACCAAAACGTGTCGTTGCTGCTGCTGTGAAGGCTGCTTTGAAGTCTTCAAATGAACCAAATGTAGCATCAATCGCTGCAGCAAGTTCTGCTGAAGGAGCTGTTTGTTCTGGAGTCATCAATTCCCAGAAAAGAGCGTGGTTCAAATGACCACCACCATTGTTGATCACAGCTTGGCGAATGTCAGCTGGAATGGATTCAACATCAGCTAACAAGCTTTCAAGGTCTTCTCCAATTTCAGGATGTTTTTCAAGAGCTGCATTCACATTGTTTACATATGTTTGATGGTGTTTATCATGGTGCAAATGCATGGTTTCTTCATCGATATAAGGTTCCAATGCATCATAAGCATATGGTAATTCTGGTAAAATGATAGCCATTTTATGGTCCTCTTTTCTTTATTACTGACTTGATGATAACGCAAACAGCTAAATTATTCAACTAATCTGCTTGCGATTTCATTCATCGTTAGACGCTATTCGCTACTTTCAACAGGGCCAAATCAAATAAGTAGTCTTTTTCATATGTTCCACTTTTAATCGCATAATCCGTCTCGATGAAGGTCATCATAGCTTGCTTCAAAAAGGACAGGGAAAGCCTGCGGCTATCCCGTAGGGCGAACTTCACCTGGTAAGGATTGACCTTGCGTCCTGACAAGTCCGACAAGTTCGCTACAATTTGGCTTTCAGTTTGGCCTTCTTCTGAGAAAATTTTAACTTGAGAAAACATTCGGAATTGACCCAACAAAATAGCGATCAATTTTATTTCATCTTCTCCTTGTAAGCGGAGATCCTTAACCAAATTCCGGGCTTGATCGATTTGGCGTTTGAGAATCATTTGTGTCAGATCAAAAATATTATCTTGCAAGGACTTTGGAACAACCTCCTCGATATCTTGGAGGGTAATCTGACCATCTTCTTTATAAGCCTGCAAAAGAGCAAGATTCTTCTGTGATTCTCCAAAATCATAGCCAGATTTTAAAAGTAGCTGGTCCAAGGAATCGCCCACAAAGTGTAAACCCAATTCTTGGGCCTGACTTGCAAAATAACGCTTTAAATCTTGCTCTTTAGGAGTAGTCGCTTCAATGATTTGGGCATCCCGTTTTAGGAGTTTGACCAAGCGGCGCTTACTATCTAATTTTCCTTCTGCAAATATCACCAAACGGGTCGATTCAGAAGGATTTTCCAGATAATTTTCAAATTGCTTCAGATCTTCATCGGTTAAATTGCGCTTTTTGGCAGTGGTTAGATCCAATAAGTGATCTAAAATCACGATTTTTTCATCTGCAAAAAAGGGAAGACTGACCAAATCCAGCTCGACCTCAGCATAGGAGGCTTCCTTCATATCAAAATAAGAATAATTCAAATCTGAAGGATCATAGCCTATTTTTTTTAAAATGTCTTTTTTTAACCATTCAAATTGACCTACATCCTCACCCGTCAAGACAAGAATAGGAGGCAGAGTTTGAACCGTCAGATGTTTAGTGTCGGTAATTGCTTGCATGAAACTCTCTTATTTCTATCAGTCTAGTGTATTTCGTGTTCAGCAGCTATTTTTTGTTCCAATGGTGGTTTTTCATCAGACAAATCAGGTGCTGCTACAAAATTAGGGATTTGCTCAAAGGAGTTGCCTCCAAAGCTCCCCCCTGTCGCTGTGACCTGTGGTTCAGAAGCCACTCCCATAGGAGTTTCTACTGGTTGTGGGAAGGTGTTTTTCCCTGGAAGCATCATGAGAATCAAGAGGGAAATAACTGTAATTACCCAGAGAAATAGGAAAATATCTAGACCCGTCAACAAATAGAGCAGAACCGGACCAAGGTTCAAAAAAATCCAAGACCAATGAATCCCAGCATCCCGCAAGCGACGCACACAAATGGCTTGACTGGGTACCAAAATGAGGAAGTAAAAGAACGCTAAGAAAGCGAGCGCCCATAAACCTGTCTTAGAATGAACAGTTGAAAAATTGAGCGTTTCTTGAGCATTTTGATGGGATAAAGAGGTCACGATGTAAAAAACCCAAAGAGGCAACGAAATCAGGGAATTCCAGAAAAAAGCTAGCCAAAAATGGGCCCGACTGGTCTTACTTGAAAAATCTGCATACTGTATCCAAAATTGCTTAAATGCGTTCATACGATTCTACCTTTACATTGATTTCACTTTCTATAATAGCAATTTTCAGCATAGAAAGCAAACCTCTCCTCGTCTCTAGCGGACCGTTTCTACCCTCCAATGGTCCCACCCAATCAAGCGAATTGATCCCCTTTCATCGGTACGAAGATAAGAAATAGAGCGTTCCTCTAGACGATCGAGCAATTCTTTATGGGGATGTTGGTAGCGATTTTTCTTTCCAACAGAGATCAAGGCCAACTGAGGATGTAACTGATCTAAAAACATATCACTAGAGGAACCTTTAGAACCGTGGTGGCCTACTTTCAAGACATCTACTTGTAATTGTGGATCGTTTTTCAATAGTTTTTTCTCTCCAGCTTCTTCCAAATCACCCGTGAACAAAAATCGTTTCTGAAAGAACTGCCCATAGAGGACAATCGAATCATCATTTTTACCATCCCCCACTTCATCAGGGGATAAGACTTCTAGATGATGATCAAAAATAGGTAGTTGATCTCCTCTCTGGACTACTTTAATCGGACTATGAAGCTGTTTCAATTTCTCTCGAAATTGAGAATTAGTTAGACTACCTGGACTGACATACACTTTTTTAACTGGGATTTGTTTGGCAACCTCCACCATATCGCCCATATGGTCCTGGTCTGTATGAGTCAAGACCAAAGCATCGAGTTTTCCAACACCTCGACTCTTGAGATAGGGAATCAAGGTTTGATCCGCATTGGCAGATTGACTGCGTTCTTGCCACTTTTCTCCACTTTTAAAAGTGACACGTCCTCCGACATCAATCAATATGGTTCTTCCTTTCCAATCGCGTAAAAAGATACTATCTCCTTGACCGATATCCACCATGGTGATCTCATTTTCTAAAGGATGCTTGGTCCAACAAAAGATGAGTAGAATCATGCCTATTAACAGGAAACGACGTTTTTTTTGCTTTCGAAGATCATACAAGATCCCTAAGAGAAGGAAGAGAGCGATCAGAGCTGGTCCCGTCGGCTGACCAAATACCAAAGGTAGCGACGTGAGCTTTGAAATCCAACGAATACACTCCTCTATGAGAAGAAAGAAACTGTTAAAAATTGTAAGGGGCTTTAGAATCGATAAGATAAATAGCACCGTTAAACCTGGAAGAAGGACAAGGTCAAATAAGAAAGAAAAGAGGAAGGTTAAAGGGAGTGACCAGGGTTGAAAGACGCTAAAGTAATAGGTCAAAAGGGGCAAAATCCCCAGGCTAATCCAAAAACTTTCCACTAGTATCTTTTTAAGTCCTGAATAAGAACTGGTATCTACCAAGGTCAAAATAAAGGCATAGGCACAACTCAAGACCCCTCCAGCTGTCAGGAGAAAATTGGGCATGAGCAACATTAAGATCATCAAGGTCATCGCCATATTCTCCATCCCTCGGACCCCCTTTTGAGAGAGGATCTTCTGCAAGAGGCTGCGAACCACTGAAACAGAAAAACCTGTCAAGCCAGCATAGACCAAAGAGATTGGAACCATCAAAACATCAACTGTCTCTTGCAAGATTCCTAGACGTAAGAGACCTTTTCGGATCCCATTGATGAAAAAGCCGACCTGCATACCAGATAAGGCGAATAAATGGATGATTCCTAAACTCGTGTAAAGCTGGTCCATCTCTTCAAAATCCGTATCTAAATAGCCAAAAAGAAGGCCGGTCATATACTGGTTCATCGGTTGCGGAAAGTTCTCCTTGCTCCAAACAATGGCTTGGCGCCTCCATTGAGATAGCCAGTCAAAAACATTCCAAGTTTGGATGGGAAGCGCGGATTGGATCGCTTCAATTTTTATTTGATAGTGAATCCCCTGTGTTTGCAAATAAGACCTGTAGTCGAATCCTCTAAAATTTCGCTGCCCTTCTGGTTCTTCTATAACACCTTTATATGTCAACTCCAGCAAGTGGGTTTGACTTTGCCACTGCTGTTTTTCTTTTTCTGATTTTAAAGTGTAGAAGACTTGATAGGTTCTTCCCTGATTTTTAGCACGAAAAGACAGGGCGTCCCCATTGATCTTGATGGTATCTGGAATCAGGCGTAAGTGGGATGGGGGCTGACTTTCTGCTTGTACTGGATGATCCTGTAGTCGCTGAAAGACAAAGAAGGCCGCAAAACAAAGGGTTGCTAAAGCAAGCCCTAGCAAACTTGAGCGCTCCCCTTTATAGTGATGAACCGCTAAAACTCCCACTACTACTAGACCGCTGATCGAAAGCCAAGATGGTTGATAGATACTAAAATACAGCCATAGGAGCACAAAGGCGAGATGGACAAGCGAAAAAGGGAGGTCTTTAATCCACCGTGAAAGCATCTCTTAGTTTCTCCAGTGTTTTCTCTCCGATTCCTGAAACATTCTTCAGATCATCCACTGATCGAAAAGGACCATTTGCCTCGCGATAGGCGATAATGTCCTGGGCACGTTTCTGTCCAATGCCTGATACTGTCTGGAGCTCTGATTCGGTCGCTCGATTTAAATGGACCTTGCCTGTTTTTTCTGCTGGTGCTGACGAAGTTGCAGGACTTTCTGAACTCCCAAGTGCTGGAACATCCTCCCCTTCTTTAGCAACATAGATCACTGCTTCATCGGTGAGTTTTTGCGCCAAGTTGACCGATTGGCTATTGGCATCTGCTGTCATCCCGCCTGCCTTATAAATAGCATCGTGGACTCTGCTATTGGAGCGCAACTCATAGACACCTGGTTGTTTGACGGCTCCTTTGACATCGACCGTAATGATCTCGGGTGCATCAGACACAGAAGTCGTCGTCTTTTCTTCTTTGGAACTAGTGGTCTGCACCTTTTCTTTGCTCGAAGTTGAACTCGAAGCCTGATAAAGATCCGGTATGGTGGATGCACTTGACTGAGGTCGATGAAAAAGAAAATACCCTCCAAGTAAGAGTCCGATAGCTGTAAGAGCCAAAAAGAGCTTATATTCTTTGATTTTTTCGATGATATCCTCCATAAGAAACCTCCTCTCACTTTTATTATTCGTAAAAATAAAAAAAACTGAGAAAGACTCTCAGTTTTTTTACTTGTTTTTCCGATGTTTGTCTGGATCCCATACAAAGCTTGCCAGGTAACTAAAGAGCAAGGTCAAGATGCCCACTACTAAGACAAGAGGAATCAAAAGGATTTTTAACAAACGAATCAAGATAAAAGGTTTTGTTGGGGTGTTGATCGCTTGTGCTTCCGCATCCAAGCGATCAAATTCCTCCTGGATACGGCGGGCAACTTCTGCCACTCCTTCGTCATTCATCTTTTTAATATCCGAAATATCAATGGGATGTCCAAAGTTCATATCAATGCGTTCACCCGATGACAACCCTTTCAAGTCTCTTGGACCAGTATAAGTCACTGGCATGATACGGACCTTCGCCATTTTGGCAATGATGGCAACACCGCCTTTGACGTCTTGAGAATGACGGCTTCCACTTGGGAACATAATCAAAGAACGGTTGCTCTTTTTCAGCATATTGACAGGATACTTAATGGCTTCTGCTCCCGGATTTTCACGGTCGATCGGAAATGCCCCACACATGCGAATCCACCAGCCAAAAATACGATTGGTAAAGAGCTCTTTTTTTGCCATAAAGATAAACTGCTTTGGCTTGGTTGCAAAGGCCATATAGACCGGATCCCACCAAGTCCGGTGAGGGGATACCAAGATGTAGTTCTCTTCCCGATCTGGAATATTGTCCTTATGATGGTAATGGGCATTCCCATTTAAAACCCACAGAATAAAGGCAACAAGGCCACGTAAATAGGTATAAAACATAGTTGTTCCTCAAATCCATTTCATTCGTCTCTCTACAAGATATTCCATCCTGTAAAAGGTTCTTTCTTATTATACCGTATCCTGATTTTGACCGCAAACCTTTTTTAGATAAAAATTGTCTCAGCGGACCGATTCTAGATAGTCTTTTTCTCAAAAAAATGATATCATATTGTCTATGGAAACTATTGATTTAAAGGGCTTGTCCCTCAGTGAAGTCCGTAAGAAAATGGATCGCGGACAAACCAATGATTTTACAACGAATACAAGTACCAGTACCTGGCAAATTATCAAGCGCAACGTCTTCACCTTGTTTAATACCTTAAACTTTGTGATTGCTGTGGCCTTAGCTGCTGTACAGGCCTGGAGCAATATGATCTTTTTCGCAGTCATTTGCTTCAATGCCATCACAGGGATCATGACCGAGATGCGCGCCAAGCGGATGATTGATAAACTTAATCTCATGAGTCGTGAGCTAGTGACTGTCATTCGTGACGGGGAAAAAGATGCGATTCCACCAGAAAAGCTTGTTCTAGGTGATTTAATGCTCTTGTCTTCGGGTGAGCAGATCCCTAGTGATGCCGAAGTCATGTCTGGTATCGCTGAAGCCAATGAGGCTATGCTGACTGGTGAGAGTGATCTGGTCTTAAAAGAAGTTGGTGATGAACTGCTTTCTGGTAGTTATATTGCCAGTGGTCAAGTCTATGCCCGTGTCAAGCGAGTTGGAGCAAACAACTATGCCAACAAACTGATGATGGAAGCCAAGACCTTGAAACCTATCAATTCGCGTATTCTTTATAACTTAGCGAAAATTTCAAGCTTCACTGGTAAAATTATCATTCCATTTGGCCTTGCCCTCTTCTTTGAAGCATTGTTGATCAAGATGCTGCCAATCAAGGATTCTGTCGTGAATTCTTCCACAGCTCTCTTGGGAATGTTGCCAAAAGGAATTGCCCTACTGACGGTTACGTCTCTTTTGACGGCAGTTATTAAGCTCGGTATGCGCAAGGTTCTTGTCCAAGAAATGTACTCAGTAGAAACCCTGGCGCGTGTGGATACCTTGTGTCTTGATAAGACCGGTACCATCACCCAAGGGAAGATGACAGTCGAAGCTCTCCATAGTTTATCTGATCATTTTTCTGAACAAACGATCCAGGTCATCCTCTCTGCTTACATGCAATATAGCGAGGACACCAATCCTACTGCTCAAGCTATTCGCAAGGCTTATGGGGAGTTGGAGCATGCTTATACTGCGGAAAACATTATTCCTTTCTCAAGTGATCGGAAATGGGGAGCCATGCACCTATCCAACCTTGGAACCGTCTTTCTCGGTGCTCCTGAAATGCTCCTTAAAGAAAATCCAGCTCCTGTCGTCGAAGCACAAGCTCGTGGATCGCGCGTGCTCGTCTTGGCTCACAGTTCAGAACTGATCAGCATGCAGGAATTGAAACTGCCTAAAAATCTTGAAGGGATTGCGGTTATTGAGATTACAGACCCCATTCGTGAAGGGGCTTCAGATACTCTTGAGTATTTGCGCTCACAAGGAGTGGATCTCAAAATCATCTCTGGTGACAACCCTGTGACGGTCTCTTATATCGCTCAACAAGCTGGCTTCAAAAATTATGAGAACTACATCGATTGTTCAAAAATTTCTGATGATCAATTAGTGGATCACGCAGAAGAAACAGCTATCTTTGGGCGCGTGTCCCCTCACCAGAAAAAACTGCTTATCCAAACCCTGAAAGCAGCTGGTCGGACGACTGCTATGACAGGAGATGGGATCAATGATATCCTTGCTCTTCGCGAAGCAGACTGCTCCATCGTGATGGCTGAGGGAGATCCAGCAACCCGTCAGATTGCCAATATTGTTCTTTTGAACTCTGACTTTAATGACGTTCCAGAAATTCTTTTTGAAGGCCGTCGTGTGGTGAACAACATTGGACGAATCGCTCCAATCTTCTTTATCAAAACGATCTATTCCTTCCTCTTGGCTATCATCTGTATTGCCAGTGCTCTCTTCTTTAACGTCAACTATTTGCTGATTTTCCCTTTCATTCCTATTCAAATCACCCTGATCGACCAATTCGTCGAAGGATTCCCACCATTTGTGTTGACCTTTGAACGCAATATCAAACCGGTTGAAAAACACTTCTTGAGACGTTCCCTTCTGTTAGCCTTACCAAGCGCCTTGATGGTCATCTTTAGTGTCTTGTTTATTCGCCTTTGGGGAGCAAGCCATGGTTGGTCTGCAGCCGATATGTCTACTGTATCCTACTACTTACTTGGATCCATCGGTTTCCTATCCGTTATCCGTGCTTGCCTGCCACTAAATATCTGGCGGGCCCTCCTCATCATCTTCTCTGTAGTAGGATTCTACGCATCTGCGGTCGTGCTGAAAAACTTAATCGAGATTTCCCTCCTTACAGCCACTACTTTCCCAGTTTATCTGGCATTGATGGCTATCTTTACAGGAATCTTTATCCTCACTACGATTCTCCAAAAATATGAATTTGATTAAAAAAAGTTGAGAGTAAAAACTCTCAACTTTTTTTTACGGTGCATCAAAAGCAACAATCGCAGGTTTTTCATTAAATGCAGCAAATGGTTTTATTTCAAGTTCTAATTTGCCATTCCCTTTTACACCAAAATGTTGTACAGCACCTTCCATTGATCGACCCGGTGAAATTGACCCCATTGTATTTGTATTAGGATAAGTCTCCATTTTATTTCCACCAACAAATAGATCAATGTCAACCCCAACTGCTAGATCGCTATCTGATAGATTTTTCACATTATAGGTTACTTTTAATACTTTATCGGGATTTGTTTCATCAAAATCATTCCGTTCATCAGTCCATTCAACATTTGTAATAGTATACTCAGCTTGTTTATCAAAAACAATCTTATCACCAATAGCATAGGTTGATTTCTTTTCACTACTCTTTTCAGTAGATGCCTTTTTCTCTGTTTTAGCTTCTTTTGAAGTATCATCAGACTTACTACTAGAATTTCCACAGGCTACTAGTATACTTGCTGAAAGCAATGTTACCCCCAAGCCAAACCATTTTTTCGTTTTGTTCATTTACAAAACCTCCCATTTTTTTAATATATAGTAACATATTTAAACAAGAAAAGAAAGCGTTTTTATAAAAATATATCATTTTAATATATTGAAAATTATCATCTTTTCCCAAGCCTCTTTTCATGCTATAATAGAGCCATGACAGATATCGAATTAAAAGACGGCGAGCGCGTCAATCAACTCTTTTCAAGTGATGTGAAAATTATACAAAATCGGGAAGTCTTTAGTTATTCCGTGGATAGCGTCCTGCTCTCGCGCTTTCCAAAATTGCCCAAGCGGGGCTTGATCGTAGATCTCTGCGCTGGAAATGGGGCCGTGGGACTTTTTGCGAGTACTCGTACAGAGGCCCAGATCATTGGTGTCGAAATACAGGAACGTCTAGCGGATATGGCAACCCGCTCCATTGCTCTCAATGGCTTGAACCAGCAAATGTCCATGATCACAGATGACCTCAAGCATTTACCCCAACATATCAAGGGCAGTAAGGTGGATATCATCCTCTGCAATCCTCCTTATTTCAAGGTGGATGAGCATTCCAATCTCAATGAGAGTGAACACTACCTCTTAGCTCGGCATGAAATTACCACCAATTTAGATGAGATTTGCCATGTGGCTCAGCGGGTTCTCAAATCAAATGGTCGCTTAGCGATGGTCCATCGTCCAGATCGCTTTTTAGATATCATCGAAACTATGAAACGATACAATCTTGCACCTAAACGGATCCAGTTTGTCTATCCAAAAGTGACCAAAGAGGCGAATATGTTGTTGATTGAGGCGATCAAGGATGGCTCACTAGATGGTTTAACAATTCTGCCTCCTCTCTTTATTCACAATGAAGACGGCAGCTATACAGACGAGATTCATGAGATCTACTATGGAAACTAAGGCTTACATGTATGTCCTAGAGTGTGCGGATGGCTCCCTCTACACTGGCTACACCACAGATGTCGAAAAACGCCTAAAGACTCACAATGCTGGAAAAGGCGCCAAATACACACGGGCTCGCCTCCCCGTTAAACTTCTTTACCAAGAATCCTATCCAGATAAACCCTCTGCTATGTCTGCCGAGTCTCTCTTTAAAAAGAAATCGCGCCAAGCAAAGCTAAACTATATCAAAAAGAACCGTCGGACTCCATAGTCCAACGGTTTTTCATTTACAAAATGGTGATACGGTACTGGTGACTCCGTGTTTCTTGAGGAGCCAACTGGATCACACCTTTTTTATCTTCGAAGAAATCGCCCTCTTCTGCAGATGTGGAAATACCCGTCCAAGGCTCCAAGGCAATGAAAGGCCCCTTGTTATTGGTAGACCAAAGGACGAGATTCTCAAAATCTGCAAAGGCAAATTCCAAACCTTTACCAGATTTTTTAGAGAGGAGCTGCACAGATTTAGAGGCTAACTGATCTAAAATAATGGCGTCTTTTTCAAACAGTTCATGGCGCAAAGGTAAGCTACGACTATGGTCTAAAAATGGCGTCCGCTGCAGGCGATCAACCAAACCGGTTTCTGTGAACAAGAGAGGAACGCTACAGCTTTCTTCTTTTTCAAAAATCAACTCGTAGTCTTCATAGTCTTCATCTGCTAAAAGGGGACAACGAAAGGCTGGATGCCCTCCAATGAAATAAGGCATGACTTGATCTGACTCTAGATTTTGCACGCGATAGGTGATGGTAATTTCTTTCCCTTTCAATTCATATGCGATTTCCACTCGAAAATGGTAGGGATAATTTTGTAAGCTCTCGTCGTTAGAGGTGATTTCAAAGACAAGACGATGGTCTGTTTGTTCTTTGAGTTCAAACTCTCTCTTGCGAATAAGACCGTGTCTTGGAAGCTGGCCTGTCTTCACTCCATCTTTTAGATGATACTGCACTTGGCCATTACGAACGCTCCCGCAAATCGGAAACAGTACGGGCGCTTGTCCTGACCAATACTCTGGATCCCCTTGCCAGAGATATTCTATGCCTTCTTTACTTCGAATGGAGCTCAATTCCCCTCCAAATGTCTTACATTGTACTTCTAGATCATCATTTTTTAATGAAATCACCATAGGCGACACCTCTTTGTAATTAGTATAGTTATTATATTCATTATAAACTTTTAGAAGAGATTGTCAATTTTTATTTTTCTAGTCAAAAATTTTAAAAAAATAAGAAAAAATTCTTGACAAGGCTTAGAAATAATTGTAGACTTAATATGTTAACAGAAATATTCCATTTTAGGAATTCATTCTTTCTGTTGTCTGACTTTTTTGGATGCTCCTTATCATGATACATTTTTCTAAAAGAGTCAGTTATCATTTAGGTCTCCTTATAAATATACAAGGGTTAACAGCTGGTTAACCCTTGTATTTTTGATTTTCATATAAAAAACGGCCTATTGCTAGACCGTCCTTAGGGCTTATTTATCCCCTTTGTTGCGGATGACAAAGCCATTTTTCTTTTCATTGGAAGTACGATGAGGACGTTTGTTGCCTTTGCCTTCAAAGTCTCGGCTATTTTTATTGGACTTGCGTTTGAAATCACGGCGTCCACCTTCACGGTCATCTCTGCGATTGCGGTCACGACGTTGGTCTCCACGACGGCCATTTCCACGGCCCCCTTTGCCTTTTCCACCGAAGCCACCACCGGATGGTTTAAATGGCAATGGTTTTTCACGCGCAATTTCAACTTCTGGAAGGCTGTCTGGATCTTGAACGGTCAAGCTCAAAATATACATAGCCAATTCTTCAGGAGTAAATTCTGCAGCCAATTTGCGAGCATCCTTGCCAAACTTCTCAAAGTTGGTCCGGATTTTTTCATCTTCAAAGTCTCGCTCAATTTTCTTCAGTGCTACTTGTTTTTTCGCTTGGAAGGCTTCTTCTGCTGTTGCAGGTTTCATTCCCTTCATCCGCTTTTTGGTCAAGTTCTCAATGATTTGCAAATAGCCCATTTCATTTGGCGATACAAAGGTAATGGATTGACCTGTTTTCCCAGCACGACCTGTCCGTCCGATCCGGTGAACATAGCTTTCTGGATCTTGTGGAATATCGTAGTTGTAGACATGGGTCACACCTGAAATATCCAAGCCACGTGCCGCAACGTCTGTTGCTACCAAGACGTCCAAGTTCCCATTTTTAAAATCACGGAGGACACGAAGACGTTTGTTTTGATCCAAATCACCGTGAATCCCTTCTGCTCGGAAACCACGAATCTTCAGGCCACGAGTCAATTCATCAACCCGGCGTTTGGTCCGACCAAAGACGATGGCAAGTTCTGGTTGCTCCACGTCCATGAGACGAGTCATGGTATCAAATTTTTCGCCCTCTTTGACACGAATATAATATTGATCGACCAAATCGGTTGTCAATTCTTTGGCCGCAATCTTAACGTGTTCTGGCTCTTTCATAAACTGAACACCGATGCGTTTGATAGCTTCTGGCATCGTTGCTGAAAAGAGCAAGGTTTGGCGTGTTTCTGGAACACGGCTAATGATGGCTTCGATATCTTCCAAAAAGCCCATGTTGAGCATTTCATCTGCTTCATCCAGGATCAAGGTTTCAATATGATCGAGTTTCAAGGCCTTGCGCTTGATCAAATCTAGCAAGCGTCCAGGGGTTCCCACAACGATATGAGCACCTGACTTCAAGGCTTTGATTTGCTTTTCAATGCTTGATCCACCATAGACAGAGCGGACTTTGACACCCTTACTGCGTCCAAAGCGGAAGAGTTCTTCCTGACTTTGAACCGCCAATTCACGAGTTGGGGCAATGACAAGTGCTTGAATCACTGTGTTATCGACATCGATCTTCTCCAACGTTGGAAGACCGAAAGCGGCTGTTTTACCAGTCCCTGTTTGCGCTTGACCGATGACATCTTTTCCTTCAAGAGCCAACGGAATGGTTTGTTCCTGGATGGGGCTCGCTTCTACAAAGCCAGCTTTTTCAATTTCTGCTAATAATTCAGCAGATAAGTTAAATTCATTGAATTTCAATTCTTTCTTCTTTCTAAAAAGTGGTGCGAAGCCACTTTATCACACTTCTTTTCAATGCGAAAACGCACTGATTGCATAGGAAGTCTCCTTCCCGGTTACCTGTCGCAAGACTCATCTAAAGGAAAACCCAATCGTTTTTTTATGGAATTCCCTTCTGCGAAAAATGTTTTCGCACTAGCGGATTTGGTTGATTAAAGTCGTTTTCCAAACGAAAAGACACCAAGATCCTCCTTGTGGGAGATTGACCAACATTCCTTTTCTAATTGTTCCATCTCACCAGCATTTCTCTCATACAAGTTTGCAACTTATCTAGTATAACACAATGGACGACCAAATGATAGTCAAAGGAGAATAATTTTATTTTTTAGGAAAAATTTTTAAAAACTTGAAAATAGTCAAGAGGGCAGTTTCCCCTAGATTTAGCTGACTTTCTTCTGACACCGTTCAAGAATCCCTTTAAATAGGAGTATAAAAACTTCGGAAAAACTTTTTTTGGTAGTTCTTGCGTTTTTACAAATAAATATGTATAATACAGTTAGTATCTAAAATATTTCTGTATAAAGAAATAGGATCATTTTATCTGATTCAACGATTTATTCTAAGTTCTGATTTATTTAGAACCACTCAGTACTATTAAATCTACTCCTACTATTTCCAAGAAGATTTTGTACAGTCAATGAACTATTCACACTGCCCCTTCTTTGGAGAGGAGGGCAGGTGTCTAGATGGTTCCTATTTCTCAGATTATTCTAGATACGAAGAGGCTCGGATTTCTCCAAGCCTCTTTTTTATCTTTGTTTCACAATCCACCGCATAACCTTTCCCAAAATGAGCCATAATATAAAGCTACATACGGATACATAAATCCAAGCATTGGGATCCTTTGTCATCGGAAGAGGGATATTCATTCCAAAGAAACCGGTGATAACGGCTAAAACCGCCAACAAGGCTTCAAAGATGGTTAGGGTTGTCAAATTGTCATTCAAGTTGTTGTTTAGGATATTGTTGTAAGATCCTGACAACTGTTGCAAGACATTGGAAATCAACTCAGTCATCGAAGCCAACTGACGCGCTTCGATCATGGCATCATCAAACTGCTCTTTTTCAACATCATTCATCCTGCGATAAATGGCATGCGCTTTAATATGTTCTAGCAACATCCGATTTTGCTTGGCTGCTGCGACCAGATACACCATACCGGTCTCAAGGTCAGACAGGGCATAAAGATTCTTGGTCGTCGTTGTCTTTCGAAGCAAACGATTGAGTTCATCCTTGTGCTTATCTAAGCGATCAATAATCGGATAATAAGCATTACTGATCATTTCAAGACCTGCAAAAAGCAACTTATAGATCGACAACTCCCCATGGCTTTCCAAATAGCGAACCATTTGTTCAATGATATAGGCATTGTCCTGGTTACTGATGGTCACGAGTCGCGTATCTTGAACGATAAAGGTCATAGGGATGGTTTCGTAGTATTCCTTGTCCTTTTCTAAATCCAATACATTGTAGATAAATGTGATCGTACCGTTTTCTCGATTATAATCCATATGGGCACGTTCGTTCTTATCCATCGCGTACTCAATGGTTTCTTTGTCAATCTCGTATTTTTTATAAAGATATGAGTTTTCAGCAATCATATCCGAGTCGATATTGATCCATTTCCGATCTTGACCCAATTGTTTTTCGATAAACATTCCGTCTCCTTTCTCAACTGTTCTCTATCAAAATGATATTTTTATTTAAAAACTGCACTGGCTAATGCTTGCTGGATTTCAATGACGCTGCTGTCACTCTTGAATTGTAAAACTTCTGAAGGCTCGACTGCAGAAGAGACCCAGATTTTTAATTCGGCATCCAAATCAAAATGACCGGAAGTTTCGACTGAAAATCGAGAGATCGAGCGATAAGGAAGGGATTTGTAGGACGTTTTCTTTCCTGTTACTCCTTGCTTATCCACCAAGATCAAACGAAACTCTGTAAAGACGATTAAATCACGAATCAAGCTAAAAGCAAGTGTGACTTGCTCTCCCGGCACCAAGATATCTTCCAGATCTCTTTCTACTTTATCAACATTCTTTTGAGAGGCATTGCCCATCAAACCACTTAATAATCCCATCATTTCTCCTTTATAAGCGAAAACGGATAGATTTTCGTTTTCTTATTCTATTATTATGGATCGATTTTGAATCGTTCCTTACCCCATCTTTTCTTCCAGCTCAACATCTGGATACTTATCCGCAAACCAGCGGAGGGCAAAGTCGTTTTCAAAGAGGAAGACAGGTTGGTCAAAGCGGTCCTTCGCCAAGATATTCCGGCTTGAAGACATGCGCTCATCTAAGTCTTCTGGTTTGATCCAGCGAACGGTCTTTTTACCCATTGGGCTCATGACCACTTCGGCATTGTATTCATTTTCCATCCGGTGCTTAAAGACTTCAAACTGAAGTTGACCAACGGCACCTAACATGTATTCACCTGTTTGGTAGTTGGTATAGAGCTGAATAGCTCCTTCTTGCACCAATTGCTCAATCCCTTTGTGGAAGGATTTTTGCTTCATGACGTTCTTAGCTGACACTTTCATGAAGATTTCAGGCGTAAAGGTTGGCAGTGGTTCAAATTCAAACTTGTTTTTGCCCACTGTCAAAGTATCTCCAACCTGATAAGTACCGGTATCGTAAACCCCGATGATGTCTCCTGCTACAGCATTGCTGACATTTTCACGGCTTTCGGCCATAAATTGAGTCACGTTAGATAACTTAGCGCCCTTACCAGTACGAGGCAGGTTGACGCTCATCCCACGCTCAAATTCGCCAGATACGATCCGCACAAAGGCGATCCGGTCGCGGTGACGAGGGTCCATATTGGCTTGGATTTTAAAGACAAAGCCTGAGAAATCCTTATCATAAGGATCGACAAGTTCGCCATCTGTCTTCTTGTGGCCGTGTGGCTCCGGAGCAAACTTGAGGAAGGTTTCCAAGAAAGTCTGTACTCCAAAATTGGTTAAGGCTGAGCCGAAGAAGACGGGAGTCAATTCACCCGCAAGGATGGCTTCTTTTGAAAAGTCATTTCCTGCTTCTTGCAAGAGTTCGATATCGTCTTTTACTTGCTCGTAGAAAGGGTTGTTGGCAAAAAGCTTGTCTCCGTCTTCTAGACTAGCAAAACGCTCGTCTCCTTTATAGAGTTCCAAACGTTGGTTATAAAGGTCATAGAGTCCCTCAAAGGCTTTCCCCATCCCAATCGGCCAGTTCATTGGGTAACTGGCGATTCCCAAGACTTCTTCTAATTCTTGTAAGAGGTCCAGTGGCTCACGACCGTCACGGTCCAGCTTATTCATAAAGGTAAAGACGGGAATGCCACGGTGTTTCACAACCTCAAACAATTTCTTGGTTTGAGCTTCAATCCCTTTGGCAGAGTCTACCACCATGACGGCAGCGTCCACCGCCATCAAGGTCCGATAAGTATCTTCTGAGAAGTCCTCGTGCCCTGGCGTATCAAGGATATTGACCCGTTTGCCATCATAGTCGAACTGCATAACAGATGAGGTTACCGAAATCCCACGTTGCTTCTCGATATCCATCCAGTCAGATTTAGCAAAGTTTCCTGTTTTCTTCCCTTTGACAGTACCGGCTTCCCGAATCTCTCCCCCAAAGTAGAGCAACTGCTCTGTAATCGTCGTTTTACCAGCATCCGGGTGGGAGATAATGGCAAAGGTACGGCGTTTTTTAATTTCTTCTTGTACGTTCATATTCCTAATTCTTTCTCTTTTTATTTTTCTGATAAATTTACAAATTCATCTCTACATCGGATTTCTCCTCAATTTCTCTATCTGTCCTATTATAGCGAAAATAGGCACTTTTTTCAACGATGATTCTTCTTTGAAAGCAAAAAGAAAGACCAAAATCCGTAGATTCTAGTCTTCTTTTCACGGCTATCAAAAGGCACCAAATCCTCCGCCACCGCCACCATCAGAGAAGCCACCGCCGTCAAAGCCGCCACTGCCATCTGAAGAGTTAATAGAGAAGCTTGAAACACTATAGGAATCATCTGCATAGTTCATCAAGGTAGAGCCGTCTAGGAAGGTATTTGGGGAGGTTGTTAGCCAAAGAACGGTGTCCCAGTCTTCATATGGTAAGGGAATCTGATGATTTTGGAGTACCTGGCTCACTTTTTTTGCTTGGCCATACATGGTTGCATAGACTAAGATGCGATTCCATAGGATGACACTCTCAAGTTCTGCTTGGTTGAAATTTGGAATACTTTCGATCATATTTCGAAAGGCCATCCATTGGAATTGTGAATCCAAGTTCTCTAAGGATTGTAGATGATCTTCACGGATTTTCACAACAATATAAAATGGAATGAATAACAAAACCAAAAGTAAAATAATCCAAAAATAGAATGAAGATAGGTGTGATCCAAATCCAAGAGATAAGAAACACATGCTCACAAATAAGATAAGTAAGAGCCAAAAGTGTAGGGCACAGCCTGTTTTAGAAAAAGCTTCTTCTTTTTCAGATAAGTCTCTAAAATAAGAAGGCAATCCTAATTTTGCAATTTCCTTTTCTACCCCTTTTGACAATTGCTGGGCATCCTTTTTTAAAAGCGATTGAACGGCACTTCCGACTTTTCGAATACGGTCTCGTTGTGTGTCTGATTTAGCAGCTCGAAAATCTTTTTTTAAGGCTGCTTTGTCGATTTTATACCTTGAAAATACTTCACTGATATTGATTTCAGATTCTTGATCAAAGATCATTTCAATAAACTTCAATTCAAAATCAGCCAAGCCTTCATAATGGAGACAGGTCAAGGTTTCCCCATTTTCATTCCTAGTCAAACGAAGATTTCCTCGATCAATGAGATCCAATATAGTTGCTTGGATGAGATGATTGAATTTTAATGGTCCTTTCTCTCTAGATATCACCATCCGTTCAAAATCAAGTTGATACAGTGCCTTAGCTAGGACAAGAGGAGGTAAATTCTGTGGTGGTTCGTATAATCGTACTCCTTTTGCAATCCGACGAGTTCTGGTACTGATAAAATACCGGATCCATGGAATGAAAGCGAGGATAAATAAAAGAATCGATACAATTGGTACAACCTTAAGTAGTAGTGTCCGATAGAGGAACGTTTTTTGTTCAATGGATTTCTCTTTTTTGAGAAATTTCTCTTTTCCATTTCCCTTGTTAATCTCATTTGCTTGGTCTCGACGCAGGGCTTCTGTCATTGGCCAATAGGCATGCAGTTCGAGCTTTCCATTTTTTGGAAAATCCTTTGTCCAAATATGATAACCAGTTTCAGTCCGTTCGACTTGGGCTGGTGGATTAAAGTAACCAGTATGGGCATACAGTTTTCCCTGCTTAGCATCCAAGCCATCCACATAAAAATCTAATTTCGCGACTTTCTCATCTCCATCTGAAATAGGAAACCAATTCAGTTCTGCAATATCCTTGTAGAAAGTCAAGAGATGATCAATCTTCCATTTCACTTTGATCTTGACCGTGCCACCGACGATACGGGCATTGTATATTTTTAATTGACGGCCATCTTCCAGGTCTGTTTCCTCTACACGAATCTCTCGTTTTTCCCCATCCACATAGGCTTCCACCTCAGGATTACGATGAATCTTAAACCCTTTTGGAAGAGGATCAGCGCTTCCTAAGGTCACATATTGACCATGATAGCCTGTCTGAAACTGATAGGTGATCTCTTGTGTAAATGTTGCCTGGCTATCTTCCCGCAATTGGAGGTGTCCTACATAGGATTCAATCGAATAGCGAACTTCTTCATCCGCATATGCTGTCGTTATTGTACAAAACAAACTCCAAACGAGGGAGATCATTAGCAAGAAACGCTTCATATATTCTCCTTTGATATAAAACAGGGTTGAGACAGAGATGCCCAACCTTTATACTGGTTATTTTCTCACTTTCACCCGCTCACTTCTGCGACTGAAGATCTGATTAAAGAGTAATAAAGCAAGGGCTAAAATACTAGATACAACCAAGTAGTTGAGCCACACTTTATCCCCTCTCATAATCGGAGGGCGGGCCATCAAACCATAATTACCTCCCGTCAATTGATTGACTCCAACCAGGAATAAATCTAAAACAAAGGTATAGAGAACAATCTGACTATTTTTTAAGAGGTTTCGATCATACCATCTCAAGAGATAAATCAAGGAATTGATCAGGAGACAGTAATGTCCGAGGAGGAAAGAAAAGCTCGTAATATGAGGGAAAGTGTAGGGGTCAAAGACTGGATAGCCCAAAGCAAAGATGGCTCCACTCACTCCCATCAAGGCAAAGAACTGTTTGCTTTTCCATCTGTCTGGCAAAAACAAGACCGCAAACATGGCCAAGCGGCAATGATAAAATGGTAAACTGTTGGACCAAGGAATGTGGTAGGCAAAATACCAAAGATACAAGCAAATTAACTGGAAGCCTTGTAAGTATTGAAAGCATTTGCGAAATTGCTCATTCTGATAATAGCGAAGTGACATCATGATCGCTGTCACAATTAACAAGACCATCACACTATACCAAAGTGCTGAGATTGCTGGTGGTTCTGTTGATTCTGTAGTGAAAAATTGATGCATAAAACCCTCCTTATTTAAACAGATTCAGGTATTCTTCTTTTCTTACTGTACTGAACGATAGTATTGATGAGGATCAGTGTCCCCGTCATTAGGACTGTCACGATGAAATAGTTGAGAACAAGGCCATGGTCTCCTAGCACAGGTGGTCGACGCAGAAAGCCATAGTTTCCGCCCGTTACAAGGTTGGCTAGAACAATAATGGCATTGACCCCAAACGTCATCTGACAGATCTTCCAAACGGCCCCTTCTTCCACCTGGTAGGATTGAACCAGATAGATTAGGCAGTTGGCCAAGAGGGCCCAGTGACCAAAGACATTGTTGATCGAGGAAACGTGAGGAAAAGGGTAGGGATAAAAAACAGGATGAACCAAGGCCATAATGGAGCCAAAGACTCCCACGAGGGCAAAATATTGCTTGAAGCTTCCCTTGGGGGCCAAAAGAATAATCCACATGGCCATCCGGCTATGATAGAAGGGAAGACTCTCTGAAAAAGGCAAGCGAGCTGCTAAATACCAAGAGTTGATGATGAGCAACTGGATCAACTGTCCCCAATACCAAAAGGTTTGGTAGCTTTTGGAGTGAGCAAATCGAACGGACAGAACTCCCACCACTACCAAAGAAGTCGGCAATAAGAAATACCAGACCCCCAATCGAGGAGGGGATGTTGGTTGACTGGTAAAAAATAAGTCCCAAAGTGCCATGATTTCTTTCCCTCATCTACTCTTTTTTCTATTCCGAACGCGAAACAATACTCTCTTCAACCATCTTGTATTTGTAGCGCTGGTTGACCAAGCAAATACCAGCCACCATCACGATGCTGACCAAGAGGTAGTTCAAAAGAGCACCGTGGTCTCCAATGATTGGTGGACGTCGTAAGAAGCCGTAATCTCCTCTGGTCAAAAGATTGACCAAAAAGATGACTGCATTCATACCAAAGGTGATCTTAACAATCCGTAAGTTGTCCTGTTTTTCCGACTGATAAAAATCCTGTAGGTAAATCAAACTATTGGCAAACAAGGCCCAGTGACTAAAAATCAGATTGAGTACAGTAATATGAGGGAATGGGAAGGGATCAAAGGCCGGATAAACCAAAGCCGCAATGGATCCTAGAACTCCCAACAAGGCAAAGTATTGCTTGATATAGGTCCCTCTAGGTGCAAAGAGGATCGCAAGCATAGCCAAGCGACAATGATAAAAGGGCAAATTGTCTGTCAAAGGCATGTGGGCGAGAATATACCAAGCATTGATGGTCAAAACTTGAATCAATTGTGCCCAATACCAAAAGCGTTGGTAGCTTTTAGACTGTGCATATTTGATAGAAAAGTAGCCAACCACCAACAAGGAAGCTGGTAGGAAAACATACCAGAGCCCAAACTCAGGCGGGGCTGATTTTTGGTTCGTAATCAATAAATCCCAAAATGTCATTTTTTTATTCCTTTAGTTTATAGTAGCCTATTTTTGTATAACTTCCTTCACATTTGCTAGGCTTTTTCCAATTCCTCTACCAATTTGGCTAAATGCATGGAATTGCTTCCCTTGATGAGGATTTGGTCCTGCTCTTTTAAGCTTTCCTTGACTTGTTTGACCATGTCCTCAAACTGGTCTTCCTCAGCTGTTTTTTTGAAATAATAGACATGTCCAAGTGGGAACATCTGACTCGCTAACTGAGCCAATCCCGCAATGTCTTGGCCATAAAAAATAACCGTATCCAAAACATCTGGCGAGAGGCTGAGAATCATTTGGTTGTGCAGATCAATAGATTGCTCCCCTAGTTCTTTCATATCTGCCAGGACGGCTAATTTTCGACCATTTGGATTAGCAGGAATAGTCGAGAAAGTTTCTAAGATTAGGCGCATAGCCGTTGGGTTAGCATTGTAGACATCGGATAGGATATCCGCCCCATTACCTGCTTTCTTCCATTCTGTCCGGTTGCGTGTTAATTGCAAGGTTTCAAAACTATCACGAATCGCAGCCTCACTCACTCCTTCTTGCAGGGCAACATAAGCTGCGATCATAGCATTGGTCGCATTGTATTTTCCTGTTACCGGAAGATCAATCGCTTCTTCTAAGAAATTCGCTCGGAAGGTTAGGCTGTCCTTTCGTTCGATTAACTCGGTAATAAAAATCTCCTCATCTGGCCCAAAGCGAACCACTTTTTGTTTTTCAGGGAGGTAGGCATTGACGATCGGATCAGCTGGAACCACCAGAAGGCCACCTTCTGGCATGCCATCCGCAATCTGGAGTTTTCCTTTTGCGATCTCACTTCGATCTTTAAAGAATTCCAAATGGGCTTCTCCAATCAAGGTGACAATAGCAGCTTTTGGATGCGCCAGTTCTGACAAGAGATGGATATCTCCTAGATGGTCTTGCCCCATTTCAAGGACGAGTTTGTCCGTCCCTTCTGGCATATGCAAAACCGTATAAGGAAGACCAATTTCATTATTATAGTTTCCCTGTGTTTTATAGGTCAGGTAGGTGGTGGACAAAAGCTGTGCCAACATATCTTTTGTAGTTGTTTTACCATTTGACCCTGTCACAGCAAAAACATCCACTTTTGTCTTTTGAAGATAGGCTGCAGCCAATGTTTGAAATGCGCTCAATACATTTTCCACCAAAATATAAGGGTGGCCTTCGATCACTTTCTCTGAAAAAGTGGCTACGGCTCCGTTTTCAAAAGCAGTCTCAATAAAGTCATGACCATCACGCGCTCCCTTTAAAGGAACAAACAAGTCTCCAGGCCCAATCAAACGACTGTCAAATTCCGGCTTGACGAGGGCCACATCTTCAAATTGACTGATATCATTTTTTGCATGTACTAGATGAGCAACTTCATGTAATGTGAGATTCATATCCGACTCCTCAGTTCTCCGTAACGTCCTCAAAGATTTGGACGCTCCTATCAAATTCTTCTCATTATACCATATTCTAGACCACAAAAAAAGTGGCTGGGACAGAAGTCCTAGCCTCTTGATTTTCTTTGGATTGTCGAGCAAGACGCAGTGGTTGAGTGGGCTCTACTACGCTGATTTCATCAGCTTTTACAGCCCTACTCAACTGTGCGGAGGTGGGACAGAAATCGAATTCTAACAAATTACCGATTTCTGTCCCACTCTCTCTTTTCTTACAACAAATGCGCTTCGTGTTTTTGGAAGACTTCTTTTCCAAGCTCTACTAACTTGGTGATCAAATCTGTATAGTTGAGTCCCATATTGTCCCAAAGCAAGGGATACATAGACCATTGGGTAAATCCTGGCATGGTATTGAGTTCGTTTAAGAAGATGTCTCCTTTATCGGTATAGAAGAAATCACAGCGCGCTAAACCTAGACCACCGATTGCACGAAAGGCTTTTTCTGCATTGGTCCTCATGGTTTTCACAACCTCAGGGTCCAATTGAGCTGGAATCGCCATGGTAATTTTGTTGTCGATGTATTTGGCATCATAATCATAGAAGGCCACATCTTTCACAACTTCACCTGGCAAGGTACTCTTGACATCATAGTTTCCAAGCAGTCCAACTTCGATCTCACGCGCATTAACCCCTTGCTCTACTAAGACACGGCTATCGTATTTGAAGGCCAATTCGAGAGCAGCCCGAAGTTCTGTTTGGTTTTCAGATTTTGAAATCCCTACGCTTGAACCCATATTGGATGGTTTGGTAAAGACAGGATAAGAGAGAGTCGCTTCAATTGCAGCAATTTTCTCATCCACGTCATCGCCTTCCACTACAGCTACATAAGGAACTTGCGGAATTCCTGCAGACTCTAAGACCCGTTTGGTCGTGATCTTGTCCATCGCAACACTAGAAGCTAGGATACCACAGCCAACATAAGGCATCTTCAAGACTTCTAAGAAGCCTTGAATGGAACCATCTTCTCCCATCGGTCCATGAAGAACTGGAAAGACCACTGCTCCTTCCTTGTAAATCGCAGATGGAGCCACTTTTTTAGACCAGTCCACTGTCTCATTGGTCATCAATTTCTCATCATCCGCTGGTTTCTCTTCAAAAGCTTGCGTCTGGATGAAGTCTCCTGACTGCGTAATAAAGTAGGTTTGAACCGAAAATGCTTGGTAATCAATCGCGCGCATCACGCTTTCTGCTGAAAGAACAGATACTTCACGCTCTGCACTACGTCCACCATACAACAGGATTAAGTCTTGTTTACTCATAGTTTCTCCCTAATTGTTCCCTTGATTTCTTACTTGATAGTATACCACAATGATAGCCCTTTCGAAAGAACTTCTCTTATAATTCTGTCCGATTTTCGATCGCACGAAGCAAGGTCACTTCGTCCGCATACTCGATATCGGCTCCAACTGCCAGACCACGTGCCAAACGGGTTACTTTGATCCCTGCAGGTTTGAGCACGCGCGAGATATACATAGATGTCGCTTCCCCGTCTGCTGTCGCATTGGTCGCAACAATGACCTCTGTGACTGTTCCATCCATCAAGCGACCAATCAAAGTCTTGAGATTGATGTCATCGGGTCCCACGCCATTCATGGGCGAGATCAAGCCATGCAAGACATGATAGCGACCATGGTATTCCTGGATATTTTCCATAGCAGATACATCCCGGCTATCTTCTACAACCAGAATGAGGGATGGATCCCGCGTTTCATCTCGACAAATCTCGCAGGTTTCTTCATCGGTTAAATTGCCACAAATACTGCAATACCCTAGCTCACGCTTGGCATTCAGTAAGTTCTTGGCAAATTCATTGACATCATCATCTGACATACCAATGGTGTAAAAAGCCAGACGAGTCGCTGTTTTGATCCCAATTCCTGGCAACTTCGAATAGCTGTCAATTAATTTTGCAATAGGTGCTGGATAAAGCATAGTTTCCTCTCTAATTCATGGGGTGTTTCTGATTGTATAAGTTAATAATGTCACGTGTAATGGAATGACTGACTGTCGCTTGTAGATTGGTATTATGTGGAAAGACCACCGCTACCGCAATCTTTGGATTGTTTGACGGTGCATAAGCCACCACATTGGTATTAATGGCTTGTTTGCCTCCATCGACTGTGGTTTCGGCCGTACCTGTCTTGGCACTAATGGAGACACTGGCACCTTGACCAACAGTTTTCCCTGTCGTCAACCCACTCGTACCATTCGCAACCTGATAGAACCCTTGCTTGATCAAAGCCATGTCCTCCGCTGAGATATGGACCTGATTGAGCTCCTTGGTTTCGATCGCTTTTTTCAACTGACCAAGGCCCCCTTGATCATTATTGTCATAGATGCCTTCGACGACATGAGGACTCACCCTCTTCCCATCATTTGCAACGGTTGCCGCATACTGAGCCAATTGCATAGGCGTATAGTTGTCAAACTGACCAAAGGCATTGGTCAAATAATTACCGACTGTGTAGTCTTTTGGAATAAAACCGGTCGATTCATTGGGAAGGTCAATCCCCGTTGATGTCCCAAGACCATACTCTGCAAAAGTAGAGCGCAGTTTTTTCATAGCCGGTTCAACCTGATCCACTTGTAAGGTCATATTTGGAGTGTAAGGTTGCCCCATCATCTTAAGGGCAATTTGGACCATATAGGTATTGGAAGAGTATTCCAATGCTTCCACCGCATTGATGGAACGGCTACCGTATTGGGTAAACCAAGAATTGATCGGAGCTGATCCTGCAAAAACAATCGGCTGATCGGTCAGAACCTGATTGCCGGAAATGGCTCCATTTTCCCATCCAGAAGTCAAGGTTGCCCCTTTGACCACGGATCCTGGGACAAAGACGTTGGTCACTGTTCCCAAAGCATCGGTTGATAAATCTTGACTACCAGCCTGGTGTTTGATCCCTGCCATGGCAAGGACTTTCCCTGTATCAGGCTCAAGGGCTACAGCATAGACACCTTCGGAGTAGGTCGCGTTTCCAGCTTGCAACTCTGCGCTAAAGGCAGAGCGGAGAATATCTTCCACCCCTTTTTGGAAATCCAAGTCAATCGAGAGCTTGAGGTTTTCCCCCTTAGCTCCTTTTGAAATGTCTACCACTTTCTCCATGTTACCATTTTTATCCAGGAGAATTTCTTTTTCACTGCGTTTTCCTTGAAGGACATTTTCGTATTCCTTTTCGAGATAAGAGGTACCAACCCGGTCATTGAGAGCATAGCCTTTTTTGACATAATCTTCAACCTCTTCTGCTGGAAGTCCCGCCTGCTCAGTCGATACATTTCCAATAATAGAAGCTAAAGGAGTGTCCAAAACCTTGCGGTCCCAGCTAGTCGTGATGGCAATTCCCGGAAGGTCCTGACTGTCCGCAGCGATGGTCGCAATCTGCTCAGCTCCTAATGCCTGCGTCGTAATGATTCCCGTCGCAAAATTCTCTACCGCATTCATCTGGCTATAGAGATAAATAATCTTTTTCTCATCATCTGTATAGCCTAGTTTTGAAGGATCAATACTATCCACTGCCGCTTGATAAATCTTGGCTTCCGGCAGGCGGTTTCCATCGGTATCAAATTTCTTTTTCTCAGGCAGGTGTTCCACGACCTCTTGATAGACCTTGGTATTGGCTAGATAGTAATCCACTTCTTGCCGTTCGGTCACTTGAGGATTTTCTACGTCGACATACTGCAGGAGTTTCCCAGCTGTCTCTCGCATTTCTTGGGCTGTCATTTTACGATCACGTGTAAAGGTAAGGACTTGTTTTCCCACATTTTCCACCAAGGGCTTACCAGAAGCATCATAGATTTGCCCTCGCACACTCCCTTGTTTGACCGTCTTTTTCGTAGCTTTTGCCAATTTATCCGTATAGTAGGCTTGGTGAGTGATCTGCATATAGCCAAGTCGGGCAATCAGCACCAAAAAAAGAAGGCAAATCAAACTAAACAGCAGGTAGAGTCTGCGTGTAATCGAATGATTCTCAAACTTCCGTATTTTCTTCTTCATGAAATTTTCTATCCTTCTTTTCTAATGAACACTTACCTTCCATTTTACTATTTTTCCCAGAGTATCTCAAGAAAAGGAAGAGCCCTTTCCTGGAATTTTATAAAGAAAAAAGATTGGACAGGCTCGTCCAATCTTGAAATTAACACAAACTTTTTTACATGTACAACCCTAGGTAAGGTGGTTGAAAAAAATATTGATTTTTAATTTTTAGGCTTATTCAAGCATATGTCGAAACTTTCCGCCGTGAGAAAAGTTCCTGAAACACAATTGTTTCAGGAACTCGGGAGTTTTGAAACTTTAGGTTCAAAACTAAGTCATGGAACTTCGTAGATGTTCGCTGACGTCCGTACTCACCTAAGGAAAGTTTTTAAGACTATTTTGTCTTCAATTTGAGATTGGACATGCTCGCCCAATCTCTTCTTCTAATAAGTCACAACATTGATTTTTCCTTTGTCATACTCGGCAATGAAAATATCCAGAACATTGTCATAGCCTTCTTTTTCCAATTCAGCCAGCAACCACTCTTCGCTTTTCCCAATTGTTTCCAAAATTTCAAGCTGAACCACACCATCAGTAATGATCGGGTATTTAGGATTTTCATCCCCCGCACGGACAACGATAATTTGACCGTTTTGTTCAATGACAGCTCGTTTCACTCCCTTTAATTGGAAAATTCCTTGTGAACGCAATTTCAAGGCAACGTCTGAAGCAGAAAGTCCCTTGGATCGACAAGCTTCCGGATCAAGCTTCCCATTTTTGATAATGACAGTTGGTTTGCCATCGATCAAGTGCTTCATAAAACGGACATTGGTATTGAGCCATTTTAAGAGCAAGATCAAAATAGTCCACATCAAGAGAATCACTATGTATTGAAGAATGGTAATGGAGCTATTGTAAATCACCCCACCAATAATTCCCCCCAGAACAAAGTTCTGTATCTGGTCTACTGCAGAACTTGGTGCTAAGTTTCCTTTCCCGGTCACATTGATCACAAATACCAAGGAAATCAAGCCAAGAGCTAATTTAATCAAAATGGTTATAAAATTTACTGTCATTTGTTCACCTCCACAAGTTCTACGTCTGTTTTATATAGATCCATCTTTTCTAATAGATAGCGATCCGGGTCAGAGCCTGCGATAGCTCGGTAATAAACCTCTCCAACTTTCAGAATCGCCCCATCTGTGGCCGCTGAAGTATTGACATAGACATCTTCTTTTTTGATATCCAACTCCTTTGAGATGACTTCAATAAAATGGAGTGAGCGTTGGAACTGGTCATTATTACTTTGGCTATTTTGAAAATTGCTGATACTGATCAAGACCACTACCACCAGAGTTAAAATGGAGATAATAGACAATTCGCGGAATTTGCTATCGTGCTTATTCCGATAGGCTTTCGCCGCAAAAAAACCAGTCAGAAGAATGAGCAAGCCAGATATCCCAATGGTCACCCAGTTTTGCTGGCTGATCTGACTCAATACATAGTCATAAGAGTAAAATTTCATAAACAACTCCCTTTCTCCAAATGAATTCAAGCTATTATAATGGATTTTATAAGAATTTTCAAGGCATTGTGATCAGGAAATCATTAAAATTTTGTTATAATAAAACTATCAATTATGTCAAGAAAAGGAAACACAATGAAACTCATTTCATGGAATATCGACTCGCTAAACGCTGCATTGACTAGCGACTCAGCACGCGCCAAACTCTCTCAAGAAGTCCTTCAAACCTTGGTCGCTGAGGATGCAGATATCATCGCCATTCAAGAAACCAAGTTATCCTCCAAAGGACCTACTAAAAAACACCTCGAAATTCTTGAGGAACTCTTCCCTGGCTACGAAAATACCTGGCGCTCTTCTCAAGAACCAGCTCGCAAAGGCTATGCTGGAACCATGTTCCTCTATAAAAAAGAGCTTACTCCCGTTGTGACTTTCCCAGAGATCGGTGCTCCTTCGACCATGGACTTGGAAGGTCGGATCATTACACTAGAATTTGATCACTTTTTCGTGACTCAGGTCTACACACCAAACGCTGGTGATGGACTCAAACGTTTGGAAGAACGTCAAGTCTGGGATGTCAAATATGCGGAATACTTGACTGAACTAGACAAGCAAAAGCCTGTTCTTGCTACAGGTGACTACAATGTCGCTCACAAGGAAATCGACCTCGCCAACCCTGCCAGCAACCGCCGTTCACCAGGTTTCACAGACGAAGAACGTGAAGGATTTACAAATCTTTTGGCCAAAGGATTTACAGATACCTTCCGCCATGTCCATGGTGATGTCCCAGAACGCTACACTTGGTGGGCACAACGAAGTAAAACCTCAAAAATCAACAACACAGGCTGGAGAATCGACTATTGGTTGACCTCAAACCGCATTGCTGACAAGGTCACTAAATCAGATATGATTGACTCAGGCGCTCGTCAAGATCATACACCAATTGTGATGGAGATTGAACTCTAAGGAGAAAGCTAATGGACTATCAAGCTGTCATCCCCGAATTTGTGGTATCCAACATCGAAAAATCGCGCTACTTCTACTGCAACTTGCTGGGCTTCTCTGTCGAATACGAACGCCCCGAGGAGAAATTTCTCTTCCTCTCCCTTGAAGACTGCCAACTCATGTTAGAAGAAGGCGACGCAGAAGAATTAGCTCAGCTGACTTATCCTTTCGGGCGTGGTGTCAATATTTCCTTTGGCATTGAGGATGTTCCTCAGCTCCACCAAAAGCTACTGGAAGCTGACTATCCCATCCATCGCCCCTTGACCAAAAGAGAATTTCGTGTTGGCGACCATTATATCTATCCTCATGAATTTGCAGTTTTAGACCCAGATGGCTATTTTTTAAGATTTAGTGAATAAAAAAAGTGGGCTGTTGGCCTCTTTTCAGTAGATAAATATAAATTGACAGATCTGTAAATCCAGTGGCGCCAATGCTAAGGAAATCATGAGAGCTGTCGTTGATTACTGTAAGGACTATTACGAGAATATTCGCATCGATTCGCATGCGGATATTCTCGTGATGCAAAAACAGATTCTAAAAAATGAATTTGTGTAGTGCAGTATCATTTTCCGAGAAATCGATGCGCTCGAACATATTGGTATAACGATTGGGCGTGGCAATGTGTAATGATGGCGTTGCTGAGAAATTGGGGTCCTAAAAGAAGGAAAAATTTGGAAATCCGCTACTACCAAGGTCAGTACTCTGACAGTGTGAAATATGGAATATTACGCGAAGAGTGGTCCACAAGAGTATAGGGATAAAGAAAGAGACTGATTAATCGAATCAGTCTCTTTTAGTATATTAATGATTATTTACCAGGAGTATTTGGATCTAAGCCCCAAGATTGTTCTAGCATAGGTCTGAAGGTTGAAATATTTTCCTCTGTACCTTCAAGGGAAAATACGTATACAGTCGCACCTTTTTGGAAAAACCATATATAATAAAGATACTTGCCATTTTTTTCTTGTGCTTTAAGGACGTAGGCGTTCTCTCCAGCTACCTTTGTCCATTCGCCGTCTATATTATTGGTCACATGTTCATTACTTTTGAGGGTATTATAAAAAGTAGTAGCAACGTACTTTAACCGGTCCTGTAGAGGTACTTCATTTTCAGTATAAGCATTTAGTGTGCCGGTGGGGAATTTATGTTTTGAAGAGTATTCTAATGCAGATTCCGCACCTGGGCTTTTAGTGATTATCCAATCTTTTGGAACATTAACATACCCAATATCATCACGTCCAATACGTTGGGTGTCCGTATATGAGACTGATTTTTCCTCAGAAGAAGTGTCAGCAGTTGTTGTTACTTCTGTTGTTGCTGCTGTAGTTTTGTTTGTTTTCTTTTCTCCATTTCCGCATGCTGATAGTATAAATGCAGATAGGAGCGTCATAGAACCTAATAAGATTTTGTTTTTCACAATGCTTAACCTCCTTAAGTGGTTGACTTACAAATATTTTATCATTTTTTAGAGTTTATTTAAATAGGAAACGTTTTCGCTAAAAAGCATAGGGTACAACAAAAGAGAATTTCTTGTTGGCGACCATTATATCTATCCTCATGAATTT
>NZ_KV834606.1:122367-142030 GCF_001837905.1 Streptococcus sp. HMSC076C09 | reverse complement strand
ATTATATCTATCCTCATGAATTTGCAGTTTTAGATCCAGATGGCTATTTTTTAAGATTTAGTGAATAGAATGATGATCACCCGTCTATAGTTAAGAGGCTGGGCCAAAAGTCCTAGCCTCTTAACTGTTTTTGGATTGCCGAGCAAGATGCAGTGGTTGATCTATCTTTCATCTAAAAGAACGAGATGGACTAACATTCGATACCTAAAAAACCGGAACCCTCACATGAAGGTTCCGACTTTTTTTATCCTCATTGATGGAACAATGATTGATTTATTTTTTCTTCTCAATGTGATCTTTGAGATCTTCTTGAGCTTTTTTATTGGATTCTGCTTTTTTCTTCAACCATTCTTCTTTGGCCTTGTTAAAGTCTTTTGTTGTGACAACATCTTTAGACATTTCAAGGTATTTGTAGAAGGTTCCTGTTCCTTTTGTACCAACCCATGAAGCAGCACGGCTGTATGGTACGGTCCGTTGAAGCATTGGAGAACCACCATTTGAAACAGTTGGAAGCGTAATCGAGCTATCTGTCAACCATGCTTGCGCTGCTGCATATTTTTCATAGCGTTTTCCTTGATCCAACAGTTCAGCATCGGCGTCTTTCAACATGTTAGCGTATTGATCCAAACCAACTGTTGCAATGGCTGGATTATTTGAACCTGCATCAATACCAAGATAGTAGAAGACAGAACCATTTACTGGGCTGATACTTTCGAGGTAAGTCGATGGGTCTTGGTAGTCAGGAGCCCAACCACCGCCTGAGATATCGTAATCTCTCGCAGCCGCTGTATCGCTGAAGTAGGTGATATTTTGGAAATCATCATCCGATACCTTTTGAAGGTCCACAACGACATTGTCTGCACCAAGCGCTGACTCTACAGATTGTTTGAAGGAGCTAGCTTGTTGGACCATGCTGTTGTCCACTTGGCTAACAATGTAGTCCAAATGAATTGGGAATTGAACGCCTTGTTTTTGCAATTCAGCTTTGGCTTTCGCAAAGGAAGCTTTGGCTTTTTCTGGGCTGTAAAGGCTCGTTTGACCATCGTCCAGGCTCACACCCTTCCATTGATCCCCATAGGTAACCAATTGTTTTTCAACGACCTTACCAAAATCTTCTCCATTGACTTGGACATAAGTTGGTGGCACCAAAGTGCTACGAAGGGTATTTTCAGCCGCATCAGATCCAGATACTTGTGCCGCATATGATTTGCGGTCAAAACCAAAGTTCACCGCTTGACGGAAGTCCTTGTTCAGGATTGCTTTCTTGGTAGAAGCTTTTTGTTCATCCGTAGTTTTGGCAGTGTGGTCATACTTTTGACGGTCCAAGTTGAATCCAAGATAGTAGGATGTTCCTAATTGCAAACCGTAGACAATGTTGTCGCCAAAGTTTTTCTTGACACTCTTATAAGTCGAACTGTTTGGCATAACAGATGCAAAGGAATATTGACCTTTTTCAAAGTTCTTAATGATAGAATCTGGGTTTGATCCATCGTTAAAGGTCAATTTGACATTGTCGATATGAACATTTTTCGCATCGTAATAATCTTTGTTCTTGACTAATTCAATTTCAGATTTTGAAGTCAAAGATTTCAAGTAGAACGGACCATTGTATAAGATGCTGCTAGGTTTCAAAGAACCAAAATCTTTTCCTTGAGATTTCAAGAAATCCGCATTGACTGGGAAAAGAACACCTGAGGTTGTTTTTGAGTTCCAGAAGCTTTCTGGACGAACCAAAGTATATTGGATGGTGTGGTCATCTAAAGCTTTCACTCCAACCGTGTTAAAGTCTTTGGTTTCCCCTTTTACGTAGGCATCCAAACCTTTGATCGAATTTTGAATCAAGAAGAGACCTTCTGATTTAGACTCAACCGCGTGTTTGATCCCTGTAACAAAGTCTTGAGCCGTTACAGCACCATATTCTTCTCCTTCACTCGTATACCATTTGGCATCCTTACGAAGTTTGTAAGTATAGGTTAATCCATCTTCAGAGACAGTCCAATCTTCTGCTAGACTTGGCACAAAGTTTCCGTATCGGTCGTTTTCAAGAAGACCATCTACAAGGTTACTTGTGACATCTGAAGTTGTTGTACGAGTTGCAGCGATGTAATCCAAGGTATTTGGATCTGCTGAATAGACGAATGAGTAGGTTGCTTGATTGCTACTACCACCGCCACATGCTGCTAAAAGAAAGGCACCTGCAACAGAAACTCCTGCAAGAGCTAACAGTTTTTTTGCTTTCATCACTATCTCCTTATGTTAGATTTTCTACCATTATACACTATTTCTTAAAAAAAACCAAATTTATTTTAAAAAAGTTCGTTTTTTCTGAATGAATATAATAAGATATAAAGAAAAAGCATCTTGAACTCGATCTCAAAGAAGCCGGATAGGGGAGTCTAGGCACCTACCACCAGATCCAACAAAGATATCACCTTTCAATCCTTTTAATAAATATACGTTTCATTACAAAAAAGAACCTCTGCTCTTTCGAGCAGAGGAACTGATTCCTAATCAAAATGATAGAGTTGTGGGTACTGGTCACATTCAGGATTTTTGGGATGGCAGATGGCCCGTCCAAAATAAATCATGGCTTGATGGGCAGCTAGCCATTCGCTCTTTGGCAGAACATCCATGACCCGCTTTTCAACTTCCAATGGCGTCGCTGATTTCTTGACGATATCATGGTGCTTACAAATCCGCTCCACATGGGTATCGACAGCAAAAGCTGGAATACCAAAACCTACACTCATGACAACATTTGCTGTCTTGCGCCCTACTCCTGCTAGACTTTCTAACTCTTCACGAGTCTGAGGCACTTGCCCATCAAAGTTGTCTAGCAATTGTTGGGCACATTTTTTGAGAAATTTGGCCTTATTTCGATAGAGGCCTAATTTAGAAATATGCTTGGCAATATCAGCTTCACTGGCTGCTACCATGGCTTGCGGGGTTGGAAAAGCCGCAAACAAACCTGGTGTCGCTTTGTTAACAGCTGCATCTGTCGTCTGAGCCGAGAGCATGACTGCTACTAGTAATTCAAAATGATTACGAAAATCCAGACTCGGTTTAGCATCTGGAAAGAGGGCGATAATTTCTTCAATCACATGGCGTGCCCGTTTCTTTGATAAAACCATATTCTCTCCTTTACATTACTTGTCTTTATTATAGCATGAAAGTTCCCTATTTCTGAAAGATTCGGCTTCAAAAAAGGACTAGTCCTTGGACAAGTCCTTTTCGATTAGTCTATAAAATGAGTATGCTTGGTAATCCATTGAGTGACCTTGATATTTAACCAGAACACATAGATCCCAAATGTAATGATGGTAAAGAACCACCATTTGATCCAATTTCCAAACAACTGCATGGCCGTACCGTCAAAGTACTGACGACGACCATCAATCACCGTATGCTTTATCTTCCAGTTATACAGTATGCACATGCCCCAAGGAGCACAAATGCCGAAAGTAAAGACTGTAATGAAGGTTGCTAATAAAACATGGCCAATATATGAAAATAGGCCTCCATCAAAATACGATTCACGATACATGTTCCATCTCCCTATCTTTTTTTATACTAGTCTCTTCAAGAAAGTCATCAAGGTTTGAGCAGAGCGCTCACCAGCCTGAACGATAAATTCATCAAAAGAGAGATTGGCCGCGTGATCTGCTGTATCACTCATAGCGCGAATGACCATGAAGGGACGTCCAGCTGCATGAGCGGCTTGGGCAATGGCTGCCCCTTCCATCTCAACTGCCAATACTTCTGGAAACTGCTCCCGAATCGCTGCAACTTTTACTTCACTCGCGATAAAGCTATCTCCTGTTGTAATCAGGCCCACATGTGTGGTTGCAGCTTCTTCTTCCAGAACTTTTTTCATTTCTGATACGAAATAGCGACTGGATTCAAAGTAAAGCGGTTGACCTGCCATTTGACCATACTTGTAGCCAAAGGCTGTCACATCCACATCATGATAGGCCAATTTGTCCGCAAGGACGATATCCCCAACAGCCATCCCTGGGGCAACGGCACCTGCAGAACCCGTATTGATAATGGCTTCCACCTTAAAATCGTTGGCCAAGACTGCTACACTCATGGCTGACATGACTTTTCCGATACCACTTTCAACCAAAACGACCTCATGGCGTCCAATAGATCCTGTATAGTAGACTTTTCCAAGACGCAGATGCTTTTCCCCATTTTCAAGGGCTTCAACCAAGATCTTCAACTCCTGGGGCATGGCTGCGATAATTCCAATTTTCATGTCATTTCTCTCCTTGTAACGACCTTATAGACGCCAAATAGCAATGATCAAGGCAATGAGGAGCACAATGATCCAGAACAAAATCTTATTGAGTTTGGATTGGACCACACTTTGTTTGCGCTCTTCAATACGACGACTCTTGGTCACTGTGGGCTCCACTTGGATCTGCACAGTATCCTGAGAATAACGCTCTTGTGGACGCTCCATACGACTCTCTCTCATAGGACGTTCATAGCCAAATCCCCTGTGGTCTGTTCGAATAATTTTCGTCTCTTCAGCATCGACCATTTTAGGACCGGTGATGTCCTCGCCTCGCCTTGCTCGTTCAATCATTTCATCGGTTAATAAAGGTTTTCCCATCGGATCCTCCTCTATTTATTGATTAAGTCCCAATATTGGATGGCCATGATGGTTTTGGCATCACAGATTTCGCCAGTTTGGATCAAATCTTTCGCTTCCTTCAAGGTCACTTCTAATAACTCTAAGGTCTCATCCGCATCTTGTGGACGTGGATTTTCCACCTTTTTCAAGTTGGTCGCACCATAAAGTTTGATTCGCTCATTACAAAATCCAATGGCTGAATAAAAATCATACAACAACTCTAGATCCGCTGTGTAGCCAATTTCTTCTTCCAATTCGCGCAGAGCAGCCGCTTTAGGGTCTGCATTTTCTCCCTTTTCTAACTTCCCTGCTGGAATCTCCACCGAGGTCCGTTCAATCGCCTTGCGGTACTGCTTGACCAAGATCGTTTTCCCATCTTCTGTGATCGGCAAAACCGCTACTGCTCCGTTATGGAAGATTAAATCACGCTGCGCTTGGCCTTTTCCAGCGGGTAGTTCTACTTGATCAGTGACCACTTGGAAAATCGGTCCCTGATAAATCTCCTTGCGCTCAATGGTTTTTTCTTCAAATTGCATGAGAATCTCCTATTTATTTTTAGGATGGTGTGGCAAGCGAAGGGCATACTCTTCTTTATTCACTTGACGACCACGACCAATCGCAATCGCGTCAGCTGGAACATCCTTGGTAATGGTAGATCCAGCACCGACTAAGGAATTGTCGCCCAATTCAACTGGTGCAATGATGGTCGAATTTGAGCCAACAAAGACATTGTTTCCAATTGTCGTTTTAAACTTGTGTTGGCCATCATAATTCACCGTGATGGTTCCTGCACCAAAGTTGACGTTGCTGCCGACTTGGCAGTTGCCGATGTAGGTCAAATGACCTGCTTTAGTATTTTCGCCAATAGACGAACCTTTGACTTCGACAAAGTTTCCAATATGGACATCTTTGGCGAGGCTAGATCCTGGGCGAATATGAGCATATGGTCCTACCGTTACGCCATCGGCTACCGTGCTCTCTTCAATCATGGAGTTGGTAATAACGGCACCTGCCCCAATTTCACTATCCACAATATAGGTTCCATTGGTTAAAACTGTCTCAGCCCCAATTTTTGTATGGCCTTTCAGGGTAACATTGGCTTCGATTTGCACTTCTGGTGCGATCTCAACATCGACATCGATATAGGCCGCATCCGGATTGACAAAGCTCACCCCATTGACCATGTGGGCTTGGTTAATGCGACGACGCATGATGCTTTCTGCTGTTGCAAGGGCCACGCGGTCGTTAACCCCAAGACTTTCATCAAAATCTTTGAGCGTATAGGCCCCGACTTTTTCACCAGATTCGCGGAAAATACCGATGACATCCGTGATATAGTATTCACCTTGGGCATTGTTTGTGTTGATATTTTTCAAAGCTTCAAAGAGGCGTGCATTGTCAAAGACATAAGTCCCTGTATTGATTTCTTTAATTTGTTTTTCAAAATCTGTCGCATCTTTTTGCTCGACGATGCGAAGCACTTCCGCATTGTCATTGCGGACAATCCGACCATAGCCAAATGGATTAGCTGCTTCGGCTGTCAAAATCGTTGCTACATTCTTGTGGTTGATATGAAAGTCGATCAAGTGTTTGAGGCTTTCACCCGTAATCAAAGGAGTATCACCTGCGATGACAAGAGTATGCCCTTCAAGACCTTCCAAGACTGGCTCTGCCATCATTACCGCATGACCAGTTCCCAATTGTTCGGTTTGTTTAACAAATTCTGTTTGTCCAGCTAGGACTTGCTCCACCAATTCCGCCTTATGGCCCACAACCGTTACAGTCTTCTCAGGTGAGATGGCTCCAACACTACGGAAGACATGCTCCAACATTGAGATCCCTGCAACCTTGTGAAGAACCTTAGGCAGATCTGATTTCATACGGGTACCTTTCCCCGCTGCTAAAATAATGGCATAATTTGGCATAACATTTCTCTTTTCTGTACAATATCGCTTACATTATACCATTTTTTAGCCCTTTTGGAAAATAAGACCAGATCAAAAAACTCTCCAAAAAGGAGAGCGTGTTCTATAATGGATAAACCTTGCGAAATTCTTCTAAAACCACCTTGCTGTCATGTGTAAAAGTCAGTCCAATCTCGCTCATCCACTCGGTGAAAACCTCCTCATGAACCTGACGCCAATAGGCTAAAGATTTGTCTCCTTCCCCTTCTTTGAAGGCATGATCAGCTGACACTTGATGAAAAGGCTGAACGGAAACCTTGGTAATTTCGATAATGCAGACAGCCCGATCTTGACTATCTAAAATGATATCAAAGGTTCCTTCTTGTGGCAGCGGATCGTTATCAACTGCATAAAGATCATAGGCTGAAGTTGTTGCAGTCTTTTCGCCTTTAAAGACCAGTTCCGCTAAAAGGTCTGGATCCACTCCAAAGGCCCAGGCATCTATCTCATCTCCGATAGAGGGGTTGATTTTCTTGTAGGCATTCCACATTTCTTGAGGTGTCATTTGTTCTCCTTTGTAATTTTTTATTTTCTTCTTTTATGCGTTTGAGATGATATGGATGGTCAATCTCTAAATTAAAAATCTCTGGAATAGAATTATAATGGATAATGCACTTGATATCCATTTGATTCATTTTTTGTATGAAAAAAGCATTCAGATATCCTGCTACGGCGAAATCTATCTTTTTCGTCCTTGCTTTATCCTGCATCTGTCTCAGCATTTCTAACATAATGGGACTTTCCATATCATGCCATTGACTGTTCCTCACAGTCGCAAAAACAAAAGAAGTCAAATCATTCATTCCCACTACAATCTTTGAAATACCAGTTTCCAGTATCCTGTCCAAGTCGAAATAAGCTGATGGTAATTCAATCATCGTGCCGACTTTCCCGGTAAAACCATACTGACGCAATACTGTAATAGCTTGTTTTAATTGTTCGGCATCATTGACAAAAGGAAAAATAACAGACAGATTGGGTTTGGTTTGAAAAACTTCTGTAACAACATTTGTCTCCGCCTGAAATTCATCTGGACACGCCAATAAACGCCTAGTCCCTCTATATCCAAATAAGGGGTGGCGTTCGTCAAAATACTCTTTAGTCCCGTCTAGAATATTTGCTTCTGCATTTGTTAACTCTGAAAAGCGATACCAGACTTCTTCATCTGAGTACAAATGACAAATAGTGTCTAGATAATCTTTCACAAATTGCTGACAACTTTTTAGCAGTATATTTTGACTGATCTCCCTCACCAAATATTCGCCACGAATCATACCAACATGATGAAATAGTTGTGAGTAAATTTTTTCAACAATTCTTTCGCCACTAAGAGCCAGTTGATTTTGCATGTTTTACCTTCCAATTTCTGTAGCCTGTCATGTCTAATTCTGGAAATCCTCGTAACTCCGCCTTTACCTTCAATACTAAAGGCGAAACATTATCGGCAGTAATCTCTTCCCAATTCAACCAAATTGCCTTTGCTGAATCATTAGTCCCATCAAGAACCTCCTGAGGAAGGGGTTTTTGAGGGCCTTCGAAATCAAGTTTTATATCATAAAAGACCATGATATGGTGTACAGCAAAGTCTTTCCCTTCTTCTTGAACCATCACATCGTAAATTCTAGGATTTGAAAAACTGCTAAGCGTATAGCCTGTCTCTTCAAGAACTTCTCTCTTGAGGGTTTCTGTCAGTCCCTCCCCTAGTTCCTGGCTACCACCCGGTAGATCAAAGCGATGCTGATAAGGTCCTCTAGTTTTTTCAATGCAGAGCAGTTTCCCCTCTTGGAGACAGACTCCGTACACACCAAAGTGATTTTTGATTTCCATCAAATCCTCCTACTTTCATTCAAAGCTCAGTCGATAGTGAAATCAGTATAGCTATTCTTTTTGCAACACCATCTCTTATTGACCCTAATCATTTCTTCTCTATTGATTTAATACTTTTTCAATATCAATTTTAGTAATTTTTCTAGATACCAATAATCCTGCAAAAACTGAAGTGAGTATCCCTATTAATACCGGGAACAACAATCTACTAAGTTCAATATCTATTGGTAATCCACTCAAAAAGATGATCAAATAAGAAATAGCAATTCCTATCACCAATCCCGCGCTTGTACCTCGTACTCCCATCATAAAGCTTTCAAATAAATATATTCTTTTTATCTGTCGATCAGATGCACCGATGATTTTAAAAGTTGCGATCTGTTTATGATTCTCCTGAATGGTAATGGCTAGAATATTGATGATATTAATAATTGCTACAATAGAGATAAGAACTATGATTAAGAGGATAAAAAGGTCGATGTAGGAAAACCATCTGGATAGCATATTGATAACATCCTGTTGTGTTGCTACAACAACATCTAATCCTGTTCCTGATAAAGATTGTTTCAAATTTTCATTTTTTAAAACAGTCTTTTCTATCTTGTTTGCTACTTCATTTAAATCGGTTCCATTTTTACAGTAGCATTCAGATAGTAATACTTATTTGATGAAACGCTACTACTTTTTACATTGATTGCCATCATTTGATTTATTTCTGTTGGCAAGGTAGAAAATAACTGCGCTACTTGCTTGTCTATAATGCCAGAAATTACAAACTTTTCATAATGATTATCAATCTTAATAGTCACCGTATCTCCGACATTCATTGATGTAGCCTTGTGTACGGAATCTCCGATTAATATTTCATTGTCCTTCTCTGGAAATTTCCCTTCAGCAATTCTAATATTCAGGTTTTTTAAATACTTTTCTTCTAGACAATGGATAGTATTGGAAACCGATGTCTTACCATTTTGGAATTTGATATCATCCGTAAATAATAGTTTTACACCAGTAATATTTTTTACTTCATCTATTTTTTTAACTCGATTAATATCATCACTAGAAAATAAAGGTAAAGCTTTATAATTCAGAGAATTTTCTTTATTACCAAAGGCAACAGTAACAACATTTTTATTTGCTACAGTCATTTCTTTAATCATTTTATTATAGAAAGAATTAGAAATGAGCATCACTAAAACAATTAGTAAAACAGAGATCGCTATTGACAGTCGAACTAATCTATATCTTCGTTTGTTAACTTCTAAATCTCTTTTAGCAATGAATAATATGGAATGATTCATTTTATCATCTCCTTACGTACTCAATTTTGCCATCAACAACTGTGCAAATAGACTGCATACTATTCGCCACCTTATCACTATGAGTTACTATTATAATCGTGATACCTAACTCCTCATTGATCCGCTTCAACAATTCTATTATATTTTGTTCGTTAGCAGCGTCTAAATTACCAGTAGGTTCATCTGCTATCAATATTTCTGGATTATTAATAAGAGCTCTTGCCAAAGCAACTCTTTGTTTTTCACCTCCACTAATCTTATCAATACTCTTACTTAACATTTCCTTTGAAAGACCTAGAGTGTTACAAATTTCGTTAATGTTATTCTCTCCATTTTCAAAAAAATATCTTGGAAGTAGAATATTCTCTTTCACCGTGAAACCTGAAATCAAATTAAAGTTTTGGAAGACACAGCCAATATTCCTACGCCTTACCTTACTCAAATTTTTCATATCTAAAATGGAACTACCACAGACTAAGATATCCCCCTCATTTAAACTGGTAATCCCTAATATTAATTTAACAAGAGTAGTTTTTCCTAATCCAGAACGGCCAACTATTGCAGTGGTGCTACCTTTTTTAAATTCAAAATTACAATTTTTGAAAATGTATCTGACATTCGATCCATCACTAAAACATTTAGTAACATTCACTAATTTAATCATGATTTCACCTTCATTCCACAATAACTTAGCAAATCAATTGTACTATTCGTTTCTTCTAAAACAATCTCTTAAGGTTTCAGGCAGCCCATTCAAAAAGTTCTTCTGAACTTACCCTCAGTTATCTTCATAATTGTTATTATCCCTGTGTTTTTAAGGAAAAAACAATTACATTTCTTAGCAAGATTTTAACTCCTGCTTTTTCATTTCCCTACTTCAAACTCCATCCACCATCAATCGTAAGGAATTGCCCTTGCATGGCAGATGCCTTTCCGCTAGCCAAAAAGATGCTGACTTCTGCTACTTCTTCTGGCTCTATCCAACGTTTAATCGGCGTCTCACTGGCTACCCAGTCTGCTAGGCCACCTGGTTCAAAGTCTGCTGCGGTCATGCCTGTTTTGACGGCTCCTGGTGCGATGCCAAAGACCTGAACCCCAGCTTCTGCATAATCCAGCGCCAACTGCTTGGTAAAACCAGCTAAGGCATGTTTGGACGAGGTATAGGCGTGACCGCCTCCTCCTGCCAGGCTAGAAGCAATGGAGCACATATTGATGATGATACCTTTTTTATTCTCCAACATTTGAGTCAGATAATACCGCGTCAGCTCCACCGGAGTCACATAGTTGATCTCAAAGATCTCCTGAATCTCTTGAGCGCTTTGCTCAAGGAGCGGTTTGTAGTCATCCAAGACCCCAGCCGTATTGCACAAGACATCGACCTCTGGACACCAGTCAAAAATCGGCGCCAAATCCAGGGTCAAGTCCCGCTGCAAGAAGTGAAAATCACCCGTCAACTGGGGATCCGCTCCCTGGTCCACCCCATAGACCTGGTAGCCCTTTTCTAGAAAGAGGCGAGCTTGAGCCAAACCAATCCCGGAACTCACTCCCGTGATCAATACACGTCTAGTCATGGACTTCCACCCAATCTGTCGCTAGGACGTCACAAGGAGTTGGACTCCACATAGAAAAGCCTTCCCCTTCACCAGACACGTTAATGAGGAAATAAGGTGTCACTTCCAGAGCCACCCCATTTTGCTCAATGGTATCAAAAAGTTGGACGTAGTTTTCTGCTCCACCCCAGCCCGTACGTACGTATTTTTTCTTGGCCTTTAAGCCTGGTAAAATCTCTTCAAATGTCATGTTTTTTCTCCTTTGTTATCTAGTTAACTTACTCCCTTTATTATACCAAAAAAAGAGCTTTCTCTATGTAAAAAGCCAGAGTTCTTCTACTCTAGCTTTCATCTTTTATTGATTTTCTTCTGAATGGCGATAGCCATAGCCGAAATAAATTCCGACCCCGATCAGGAGAGCAACTCCGAAGGCCAGCCAGGTCGATAGGGAATACTGGGTCATAAAGGACAGACAGACCACAATCGATAGGATTGGCAAGACCGGAACCAAGGGTGTTTTAAATTCACCTGGTCCAGGTGCCCCGTGTTCCTTGCGCAATTTCAAGAGAGCAAAGGCCAACATAACCAGGTAAGCCAAGGTACAGATATTTAAGAAGGAAGCGATACTGGCTAGCGGGAAGACTCCACCAGCAATGGATGCCATCGATCCAGCTACTAGTGTTGCATTTTTGGGAATTCTGGTTTTTGGATCGAGCTGTTTCATAGCTTTTGGCAAGAGCCCATCCCGCGCCAAACTGTATATCATCCGTGAAAGGGCAAAGGTCATGGAAATGCAGACGGTAATCAGGGTCAAAATCGCTACCAGCGATACATAATTTCCAGCCCAGCCGGCGCCAACCTGACGAAGGGCAAAGGCAACCGCGTCTTCTACATTTAAGTTCTTAAAAGGAACCATGCCAGTCAAAACCAGGGTAACCAAGATATAAAGAACGGTTGTGATCAAAAGACTGAGGACAATCCCGCGAGGGACGTTCTTTTGTGGTTCCTTGATTTCGTCGACCGCCATTGAAATGGACTCAAAACCAAGAAAGGCAAAGAACATGAGCGAAGCTCCAGCCATAATCCCTGTCTGACCACCATAGATTTCGCCAAATCCATACGGAGCAAAGTTTTCCCAGTTGCCAGGATTTAGGTGAAAAATCCCCACAAGAATAAACAAGGCAAGAGCGGAGAACTTGAGTAAGACCAGCAAGGAATTAAAGCGTAAAACCGCTTTTGCATTCATAAGGACTAAGGCTGTGACGAGGACCATAACCAAAATAGGCAAGAGATCCACATAAGTTCCCTTAGCTGGATCAAAAGTCCCGTTTAAAGCCGTCGGCAGACTCCAGCCAAGATTGGCCAACAAGCCCTTGAAATACGCGGCCCAACCTGAAGCCACCCCTGATACAGCTGTCATAAATTCCATCACGGTCAACCAACCGGCTATCCAGGCTGGAAACTCTCCAAAGATGGCATAGAGGTAACTATAGGCCCCACCAGTTGAAGGGATGCGAGACGCAAATTCAGCAAAGAAAAGGGCAGATAAGCCGACGCAAAAAGCCGCAATCACAATCGAAATAATGAGGGCTGGACCAGCTAAATTCGCTGCTGCAGTTCCCGTAATCGTGAAGATCCCTGTCCCCACCATGGCACCAATTCCTAAAATAATCAAATCCCACAATCGTAAATGGCGATTTAGACCCGGGTGTACTTGCCCAAGTCCCTTTTTTCAAAATAGATTCATGTATATTCTCCCATCTAATGAGTTTATTCTATCATACTTGAACAAGAAAGAGAGTGGGACAGAAATCGGTAATTCGTCAGAATTCGATTTCGTCGTCCCACCTCCGCACAGTTGAGTAGGTCATCTTTGGAGCTTAAAAAGCGAACAAAGATACCAATCAACCACTGCGTCTTGCTCGACAATCCAAAAACAATTGAGAGGCTAGGACTTTTGTCCCAGCCCCCCTTTTCTTTCTATTTATCACTTTCCGTCCTATTCTTTTTCAAAGCACGAATCGTAAACCAATAATAAATAACCAACCCAAAGACGATGATCACTGTGGGCAGAAGAACCGTCATACCAAGATTCTGAACTCCTTGTGCCAAGGTCCAGCGATGTAAGAATCCAACCACTAAAAATGCGATGATAGGAAAGATGAAAGCTCGTCCAAACTCTTCTTTCCATTGCCAAAGAATGAGAGCTCCGCTAGCCCCTGTCATGAGAAGGGCATCCCAAGGACTAGGGACTACAATCCAAGCAAGAGCCGGCAAGAAGCGGACGCCCACTATTTCACCGACAAAATAGAATCCTAGAACTAGAACAAAGGCTACATAAATTGCTTTTTTCGCTTTTTCTTCCGCAAAAATGAGGCGACGAAGGAGATAGAAGATCATCCCAACAGCTAGGAGTCCCAAAATGATGTCGGTCAAATAGACTAGAGGTTTGAGCACAAGGACCGCTTGAGAAGCAAAATCACTTAAGAGGCGATAAAAAATCACAATACCTGAAAAGATAGCCCCATATTTCAAAACAGACCGTGTCGATTCTTTGGGCATATTTTCGATGATTTGGTCTGCCATTCCCTTTGGATCAAGGCCAAAATAATCCTTTGCCGTGAGGCCATCCGCTCCTGCTTGCGAAAAGTCAAGTGCTAGATTATAGACCTGCTCTCTTAAGGCTTTCTCCTCATATAAGAAACCTGCAAGATTGAAATAATCCCAGAGATCTTGGAAATAAACTTGATCCTCTTGGCTAAAAGTTTTCATCAAGGCCTGCGTTTCTTCAAAATACATTGCTGATTTCATGCTTATCCCTCCTTCTTGATACGTTCTACTTTTGTGACCAGCTCCTGCCACTGGTCCCAAAATTCCTCTAAGCGCTCTCTTCCAGCATCACTGAGTGAAAAATACTTGCGATCAGGACCATCTGGAGACGGCCTCATTTCCCCATGAATAACCCCTTGTTTTTCTAATTTTTGAAGCAGGGGATAAATGGTCCCAGCAACAATCTTATCAAATCCCATCTCTTTGAGACTTTGGATCAATTCATAGCCATAGATAGCCTTTTTAGAAATAATCTCCAGTACACAGCCCTCCAAGACTCCCTTTAGTAATTGGGACTCCTTCATCCTTCTCACCTCTTTCTTCACATATGCACTAGTTTGTTTTACATACTAGTTTATTTACTATCAGTATACTCTTTCTTAACTAGTATGTAAAGCAAAATAGTAACTTTTTTAAAAAAATTTTATTCCTTAAAAATCCTTTAAAATCAAGGCTTTCACTGTATACTGGTGTGTAAATATACAAAAAAGTTCAAAAAACACTTTATTTTATAGATTGATTGGAGTATAATAATTAAAATTATTCAAAAGGAGACACGAATATGAAAAAATCGAAGCTTGCTCTTTTAGCAGGTGTCGCCGCGGCTTCAACGCTTTTCCTTGCTGCATGTGGCTCATCTTCTAATGCGTCAAAAGGGACAACCTACAACTACGTGTATAGTTCTGACCCTGATACCTTGAACTATTTGACTTCAAACCGTGCAACTACAAGCGACATTACTACCAACTTGGTCGATGGTTTGTTTGAAAACGACCAATACGGTAACCTAGTGCCTGCTCTTGCTGAGGACTGGTCTGTTTCAAAAGACGGTCTGACTTATACCTACAAGCTTCGAAAAGACGCGAAGTGGTATGATTCAGAAGGAAATGAATACGCTGACGTCACTGCAAAAGATTTCGTGACATCTCTGAAATATGTAGCAGATAAAAAATCTGATGCACTTTACTTGGTTCAAAACTCAGTCAAAGGTTTGGATGACTATGTAAACGGGAAAACCAAAGACTTCTCAACCGTTGGGGTAAAAGCTGTTGATGATCACACTCTTCAATATACTTTGAACCAACCTGAATCTTTCTGGAATTCTAAATTGACGACTGCTACCATGATGCCAGTTAATGCAAAATTCTTGGAATCAGCTGGGAAAGACTTTGGTAGCGTGAAACCAAATGGTATCCTCTACAATGGTCCATACATTTTGAAATCATTCACTTCAAAATCACAAATCGAATTGGATAAAAACCCTGATTACTACGACAAGAAAAATGTTCACATCGATACGGTTAAATTGACTTACTTCGATGGATCAGACCAAGACTATCTTGCTCGTAACTTTTCAGACGGTAACTTAACTTCTGCTCGTCTCTTCCCAACAAGCTCAACTTACAGCACAATTCAGAAGAAATTCAAGGATAACATCGTTTATTCTCAACAAGATTCTACTGTCTACTACGCTTACTTCAACGTCAACCGTCAAAATTACGGCCATACGAAGAAGACATCTGATGAGCAAAAGAACAACACGAAGACAGCCCTTCAAAACAAAAACTTCCGTCAAGCTTTGAACTTTGCTTTGGATAGAACTTCATACAGTGCACAAGCTAATGGTAAAGAGGGAGCATCAAGAACTCTTCGTACACTTCTAGTTCCACCTACATTTGTGCAAGCAGACGGGAAAGACTTCGGTACTCTCGTTGAAGAAAAACTTGCCGCAACAGGAGATGAGTGGAAAGGTGTTAGCTTCGCAGATGCTCAAGATAGCTTGCATAATGCGGATAAAGCCAAAGCGGAACTTGAAAAAGCGAAGGCTGAATTGCAATCACAAGGTGTTCAATTCCCAATCCATATCGACTATGTTGTGGACCAATCTTCTAATGCTCTTGTCCAACAAGCAGACTCTATGAAGAGCTCAATCGAAGCAGCTCTTGGTAAAGACAATGTCGTAATCGATGTACAAAAATTGTCTACAGACGATGCAGATAACGCTACTTACTTTGCCCAATCACCAGAGCAAAAAGACTTTGATATGGATATCACTGGTTGGGGACCTGACTTCCAAGACCCATCTACTTACTTGGATATCTTGAACCCAACAGATGGTTCAACCTTGACTGGTATGGGACTTGATCCTAAGAAAGACCAAGCGCTCATCGAAAAAATTGGTTTGAACCAATACAAAGAATTGTTGGATGCTGCCAATGCTGAAAAATTGGATACCAATGCACGTTATGAAAAATACGCTGCTGCCCAAGCTTGGTTGACAGAAAACGCCATTGTTCTTCCAATCTACTCTAAGGGTGGAGTTCCATCTATCACGAAGGTGACGCCATTCTCAGCAGCAAACTCTGCAATTGGTATTAAAGGTGAAACAAGCTTCTTCAAATACCAAAAAGTGCAAGACAAGACAGTCACAACTGCTGACTACGAAAAAGCTTATAAGAATTGGTTGAAAGAAAAAGAAGAATCAAACAAAAAAGCGCAAGAAGAACTTGCAAAACACGTGAAATAATCACGATAAAAACACCGAGGTTGAACCTCGGTGTTTTTTAATGTTTACAGATTTTTTTTACATAGAATAAGCTAACTGATGTAGAAACAATTAAGATAATACATACTATTATGCCCATTCAAGCATACACTGAAACTTTCCGCCGTGAGAAAAGTGCTAGAAACAATTGTGTTTCTAGCACTCGGGAGTTTTGGAACCTTAGGTCCAAAACTAAGTCATGGAACTTCTTCGATGTTCGCTGACGTCCGTACTCACCTAAGGAAAGTTTCAAGGGGAGCTTTGTCCTCAATCTGTAACACCGAGAATCATATCCTCGGTTTTTTTGGTTAAAAAAGTGTCCCAAGTGATCTCTTTTTCACCTATTTTCTTAAGCTTCCATCGTATCAAACGCTATCGCACGACAATCTTCCGATAACTTCTAGAAGTCAGAAGAAAGACGAGAATATAGGAGATGAAAAAGACAGCGCAGATAGAAAGAGTCGTTTGAAGGACCAAGCCCGCATTGGTTGCTCCTAAGAGGGCAACGATCTTTGCAATCATCTTGTAGGCCACTCCTAGGTAGAGGAAGGAGAAGAATAAAGGAAGGAAAAAGACAGTGAGAATCTGTTTGCGAATGGTGGTGGCCGTTTGCTTTTGGTCCAACCCTACTTGTTGCAAGATCACAAAATTATCCCGGTCCTCATAGCCCTCTGAAATCTGCTTGTAGTAAATGACGAGTACCGTAGACAATAGAAAGATCACCGATAGGAAAATCCCAATAAAGAGGATTGTCCCTGCTGATTCACGCCACTCCTTCTCCATGCTGTATCGATCAACCCCACCAAACAAAGTCGCACCATATTGACTCATTTTGTCTGTCGAATTAAGCTCTTTGGCCATTCCAGCTATAAAATCTTGGTTTTCTTTATTTTTAGCACTAATAGAGAATTCCAAATTTTTATCAATTTTTAGTCCCAGTTGGTTCAAGTCAGGGAGGACAAGATACAAGCCCATTTGGTGTTGAAACAGGTCGGCTTGAGGGAGTTTTCCTTGGATAAAATTGGAGTCTAGTTTTTCTTTAATCGTAAAGGTCTTCCCATTGATTTCTAATTGCGCGTCTAATCTTCCAGGATATTGATACCCATAGGCTAGGATTTCATTTTCCCCAAGCTCAACTTTTTGACCGGTCAGTTGCTCATAAGTCGCCTGATCAAAAAAGTAGACTACTCCTTCTGTCTTCAATTCCTGACCAGTTTCTTGATCGGACTGGTCATACACCTCTAAGATCCTTCCATCAATCTTTCGAATTTCAGCCGACCAGTATGTTGTCTGTGCCACCTGATAATCTGACAGATGTGTCGCATCGGCTGTTTTCTGAATAATAGCTTGAACCTCCTCAATAACCGGTTCTGTTTCAGCATCTGAAGGCATATGTCCCACACTAAAATTGTAGTCCGAAGGGTACATAGTATCTAGGTAATTCTGCCCTCCAATAAAGAGATTGAGCGACCCGGTTAAGGTGACCAAGACCATGGTGGAAAGAATACTAATGGTCGCAAGACCCGCTGCATTTTTTCGCATCCGAGCTATTAAGTTGGAAACAGAGATAAAATTCTCCGGCTTGTAATAGTAGGGTTTCCGACCTTTAAGAATTCTTAAGAAGGTAATCGATCCTGCGTTGAATAAGAGATAAGTCGCCAGAATGACCAAGATGACAGCAATAAAGAATCTTTGGACGGCCGCAACTGGACGCTCAACAGTGAGCGCCAAATAGAAAGCAATTCCTAAGAGACCTAGACCTAACAGAGTTTGGACCAGCAAGAATCTTCCCTTCTTCTCTCCTGCTTTCTTTTGTTGCATGAGGTGGAGGGAACTGTAGCGCAAAAGGCGTAAAGAATTCAACAAGAGAATGAGGCCAAAAGCTAAGGCTAACCCAAGTAAAGTGTTAAGAACAGCCCCTATCTGGAAGGTTGATTGAATGACGACTGGTAGACCCATACATTTTAGGAGTAAGGCAAAAATCAAGGGATCAAATAAGAGTCCCAAACCCAGTCCCGCGCCAACTGTGAGGATATAGAAGATAAGCAATTCCCATAAGGTCATGACGAGGAGGTGCTTCTTCTCCATCCCCAGAACACTGTAGAGTCCCAGTTCTTTGGAACGATTTTTCATGACATAGCCATTGGCATAAGTTACCAAAATGATGACGACCAGCTGGACGACGAAACAACCAAAACCAAGGACATATCTCGCCGTTCGTCCTCCGTAAGAAGCCTCTAAGTGAGGGGTCGTTGCCAGGGCGATAAAGCTATAGAGGATCATGGTCGTTAAAATAACGGCTATAGCGAAAGGGTAATAGAGCTTACGATTTTGTTTGAGGTTGGAAAGAGCTAATTTACTCGTTAATTTAAACATCATGATCCTCCTTTCCCGCCATGACCGTCAAGGTATCTGAAATTTCTTGGAACATCTGACGCTCTGTCTTTTCTCCGCGGAAGATCTGGTTATAGAGAATCCCATCCTTGATAAAGAGCACGCGCTTGGCCCGAGCTGCCGCTGCGGTTGAGTGGGTTACCATGAGAATGGTTTGGCCCATGTTATTGATATCTTCAAAGACGTCCAGCAAAGCAGCTGAAGACTTAGAATCCAGCGCCCCTGTTGGCTCATCAGCCAGGAGGATTTCTGGTGAGGTGATGATGGCCCGCGCTACGGCCACCCGTTGCTTTTGACCACCAGAGATTTCGTAAGGGTATTTTTCTAAGAGCTGGTGAATGCCCAACTCCCGGCTGACAGTGTCGACCTTGCTCATCATTTCCTTGACTGGTCTGCGAGAGAGGACCAATGGCAAGAGGATATTGTCCTTGACAGACAAGGTGTCGAGCAGGTTGAAATCTTGAAAGACGAAGCCTAGTTTTTCCCGACGGAAGCTGGACGCATCCTTGTTCTTGATGGTGGAGGTATCTATGCTATTTAGGTAGACCCGTCCTTCCGTCGGCTGGTCCAGCATGGCCAAGATGTTGAGGAGGGTCGATTTCCCGGATCCTGAT
>NZ_KV834606.1:99745-122267 GCF_001837905.1 Streptococcus sp. HMSC076C09 | reverse complement strand
CAACCTGCGTTCCTTGAAAGCGGGTTTTGTAGATTTTTTTGATATGTTGAACGTCTAGTAGGGTCATGGTCCATTCCTTTCTAGCTCGATAAAAGCTTCAATCGTTTTTTACAAGTCTATTGTACTAAAACTGAAACGCTTTCACCATAACATAACCTTACATTTTCCCCTTTATTTCTTACATTTTTGTAAGAAAGCGAAAAAACAGGCTGGGACAAAAGTCCTAGCCTCTTAATTTTCTTTGGATTGTCGAGCAAGACGCAGTGGTTGAGTGGGCTCTACTACGCTGATTTCATCAGCTTTTACAGCCCTACTCAACTGTGCGGAGGTGGGACGACGAAATCGAATTCTAACGAATTACCGATTTCTGTCCCACTCTCATTTTCATTTATGAATTATTCGGCTGATGAAGAGAGCAATGGTGCAATTGATTGATAAGCACCTTCAAGAGCTTTTTGGGCAATATCGCGAGCATTTTTCAATTGTTGTGCGAATTGACTACGAGCTTGTTCAGGAACAACTGTATCATCAGAACCTGCAGCTGAAAGTGTATCGTTAAATGTTTTTCTTGCAGTTTCCATAGATTGGATCCCAGGAGCTACTTGCTGATTATAGGCATCTTTACCAGACTCGGGCATCTTATCCCCAATCTCTTTGACATATTTTGTGTAGTTGTCAATCATTTTTCCATAAATGGTTTTCATGTCACCAAGTGTTTTGGCATTATCAATTTCTTCATCAGTCAACAAGACAATTTCTGGAATTTCAACAGAAGAGGATGCTGATTTTGAAGTTTTTGATGAACTGCTTGATTTGCTTTTTGAAGTAGATGATTTTTCTACTTTGCTAGAAGAAGCTTTAGCATCTTTGCTTGATGATTCTGAAGCAGTTTTACCAGAACATGCTGCTAAGGTTGCAACGGACAAGAGAGCCACACCGGCTGTAAGAAGTTTTTTCATATTTTTTCTCCTATAAATAAAGAATGAATATATTTTAAATGATTTTCCTTTAATTGTCAAACATTTTCTGCTTCCAAATGCGTTTATATCACTAATTATCACTAGTTTTTAACATATTTTCCATCCCAAAAATATCGTTTATTTTGTATTTTTATTCATAAATTAAATAAACAAAACCAGAAAAACAGTCGTTTCCTGGTTTTTTCTTTTTTTATTGATGAAGCAGTTGCGTAAATTCTTCTTGAAGTTCCTTGTTATCTGTTGGTTTTAGGTACATCTTTCCACCATTGGTCGTTGGCGAATGAAAGACAATGGCTTCTCCCGTATCCGTAATGGCAAAGAAATAACTATGCACATCTGGATACTTGTCCCAATTGCTATAGCGTTCTACAATGCGGTATTTTGCATTTCCTTGGCCAGTATCTGTATAAATAGCATCCATCTTGCTATTGTCCCCTAGAGTATAGAGGTTATCTGGTCCTACATCACCGCCAGCTATGCCTTTTTGGTAGTTGGGTTGCCCCATCTTTTCGCCCCAGGTCTTCATAAATTCTGCTAATTTTTCTGATTTTTCAGCATTCCAAGGTGTTTTCTCCTGGCTTTGGGTATCGCCTCCTGATGGTGTGCTTTCAAAGGTTTGCCAGTCAAAACTCTTGAGGTCCAGTTTATCCTCATCAGATTTTCCAAAGAGAGCATTCAGATCTGACCCAGGTACCTGAACTTCTTCTTCTTGGACTTTTGTCGCGGCTTGAGGTGTCTTTTCTATTTGTGAAAGCACGGCTACACCACGGCCAGTTCCTGACATCCAGCTGACTTCTAAGACTTCTCCTCCCTGATAGAGGGTCGTCGCATTGCGCGCTCCACCGTGTCCAGCGACGAAACCTTCAGCTAGTAGAGTCGGTTTTTGCTCCTTGAGGTAGTAGACTCCTGTCGCAAAGTAGCTTCCATCGGTCTGCTGATTGGCGATGATCATCTCATCTACCCCATCGTTATTTAAGTCCTTAAAGGCATAGCGAACAGCTTCTGGCTGATTGATGACCGTCTCGATCACCCAGCTATTGATCATCCGATCTTCTTTGGCTAATTCATCATTCAATTTGGAAATGGCATCCAAATCCTTTGAAGTAGCAAAAATCTTTTGGTAGTCTGAAAAAACAGACTGGTATAATTGTTTGTTATCTGCTTTTTTCGCTTGTTTCTTTGCTGAAGTCTGGCTCGTTGCAACCTCTTTTTTAGGACTGGACTGCCGCTGGTATCTCTGGTAACATCCTGTTAACAAGACCATACTTGAAGCCACTAATCCCAACTGGATCCAATGTTTTCTTTTCATCTGATCTCCTTTAGTCTCCCTTATTTTCATACTAAACTTTATTATACTAAAAAAAGTGTGAGGACGGAATCCCTTCTTCACACTTAGTTTTCTTTATTTGGTTTAGTTCTACGATCCGTTTGACTTTCAATATGCTCTTTCACCAAGGCAACCACCTCATCATTGGTTGGAAGGTCCGAGTGCTGGGCATCTTCCCCCGTCACTGTGATCTCCGTATAACTAGCAGCTTGGTTTTGGTAGATATATTTCCCAGCAGAAACACTGGCATCTGGGACCAACTCATCGGAATCATAGGTGATGGTCCCTGCTACTGAATACATATGGAGGGTACTAGGAATGGCTTCTTTTCCCTTGATAAAATCGGCCAACATCTCAGATTTATTTTTGATATTGGTCTCCGTGAAATTGTAGGGAGTTCCGATGGTCATGAGGGTCTTGAGATCGATATCATAATCCCCCAGATAATTTTCAATAAAGGCTGTATAAATCAAGCCACCGTTGGAATGACCCAAGCCCTTGAAATTATTAAAATTGTATTTTTCTTGAAGGGCTTCAAAGGCTTGATTGAATAGTTTAGCCTGCTTTTTAATATTGCTATAGCCATCTTTGTTGTTTTCAAAACCAACCACAATCACTGGTTCATTGTCCTTGGCATCAATACTACCGCTATAGGTGATATTCCCATCATTCCATACCTTGAGCTTGAGAAGACTGTGCTTGGTGCCTTGGCGGCCTTGGTTGAGCTTGGTCACCAAGCCATCAAAGCGGTCCTCTGTTGCTGAGCTTCCTGGAATCATGATGATGGGCGACAGTTTGGAATTATAAAATTTCTCGATTTTTGAAACATTGGTTCGAGTCCAGCTATAAGAAGGTATGGCTAAACCGATCAAGAAAAGACAGACCAAAGTGAGGACGATGGCTGTTTTTTTAGAGACTTTCATCGCTTTCTCCTTTCACTTTTAGATCTTTTCGAATACGATTTCCCATGCGGACAAATGGTAGATAAAGGAGCACGTCTATCGCAAAACAAAGTATACTCACAGCTAAGGCTCTCAGACTTCCTCCCGTTCCAATGAAAGCATAGAGAAGGCTCGGAGTCCCATCTGGCACTGGATAGACGGCTGCTGGCATCAGCTTAAAGCACAAAGCCACAGCAGCGATGGCCATATTGACCAAGGGGATCAATAAGAAGGGAATCACATATAGAAGATTGAGCAGGACCGGAATCCCTACCATGAAGGGGGCACCGTTATTAAAGAGGCCTGGAAAAATACTGAGGAGACTGACTTTCTTGTCCTTTCGACTGTGGGAGACCAGTAAGATCGCTACCAAAAGTGCTAGGACAGCGCCAATTCCAGCTACCATGCCAAAACTCCGATACAAATTGGTCAAAGTATAGAGATGAGGAATCCCCGTCGTTGTATGATGGGTCACAGCGTAATTCAGATTTTCTAAAGCAAAACTGTCATCCACAATTGAGTTTAGGGCAAAAGCCTGACTGTTGCCGACCCAAGCTGATAAGCCACTGAAGAACCCCATGACAAAGGTAGACAGGAGATGATGACTGCTTTGAGTCAGAAAACTAAAGAATTGACCGATCATTTGAAAAATACGGTACTGATTGCCAAGAAGGAGGAGAATATTCAGGCTAACCCCTAGAACCAAGGACAAGAAAATGGGACGCACAGTCTTGGGCTGATAGATAAAGTCTTTGTCCACAATCTGGTCGTCACTAGCCTTGGATAGTCGAAAGATCTGTCCGATTAGATAGCCTAAAACAATGGCTAAGAGGATATTGGTCGTCGCAGGTAAGTTAATTCTTGTCAGTTGCCCATCATTGAGTGGTCCCACCAACAATTCCTGAGACCCTACAATCAAGCTAACCAAAAGAGCAGTCACGCCGGCTGTCCCCGTACTTCTACCATAGTGCCCAGCTGTATATTTCCCAGCGAAGTAGGTCGCTAAAGGCCCAGCTAGACCTCCTAAAAAATTGGAAAAATTAATGAGGACTTGACTAATGGCCTGATCCCATGGCAACCAGCTATCCATCGAAAAGAGCTGATGGATATAGCCTCGATCGGAGAAGACCGATAGAGCGATCACCCGAATGATTCCAGAAAATAGGAAAAAAGGAAATAAGGAAACCAGGGTTTTCTGGGAAATTTGAATCAAACTTTTTTCTCGTAACCAGAAAAACTTCTGGACTAAATACTTGGTCATGGGGCCTCCTGTTCGAGTTGATTGACTTCTTCACGTTTACTGCTTTCTTCTTATTATATCATAGTGGTGAGCAGTCCCTTTCATTTGAAAACTTACCATCTGTTGAGAATACTTTTAAAATTTTCATAATTTTTGAAAAACTCTTTGACAGGGGTCTTCATTTCCTCTATACTATTTGTTAGCTAACAAAACGATGGATCAGGTTACCGTTGGTCGTGCTATGCTCCTAGCGATTGGAGCTGACGGAAAATCAAATCGTTTCCATGGATTTTCATCCGATTTTATACCAAAGTCCATATCTTTAGGAAGATTTAGGAGGAATCAGACGTCTATGTCACAAGAAAAAATTTCAGCCAAGGTCCTCTACGCTATTTTTGCAACAGGGATCCTTTCCTTTTGCGGGGTGGCTGGAGAAACTGCCATGAATATCACCTTCCCAATATTGATGAAGGAATTTGAGATCAATACCGCAACCGTCCAGTGGGTCACCACCATCTATCTTCTAGTGGTTGCCTGTGTAGTCCCCTTATCTGCCTACCTCAAACGCTCTTTTAAAATGAAGTCCATCTTTTTAGTTGGAAATCTCCTATCTGTTTTAGGTGTTCTCATTGACTTCCTAGCTCCAAGTTTTGGCTTTGTGGTTTTGGGTCGATTGGTCCAAGGAATGGGGGTTGGTTTTGCCCTTCCTCTGATGTTTAATATCATTTTAGAGCAGGTCCCAAAACGCAAGATTGGTCTCATGATGGGAGTGGGGACCCTGATTACAGCTATCGCTCCCGCCATTGGGCCTACTGTCGGTGGTCTCTTGACAGCTAACTTTGGCTGGCGTTCCATCTTCTTGGTTCAATTCCCGATCCTTCTAGCTTCGCTAGTTGCAGGACTTCGCTCCATTGAACAAATCAGTATAGTCAAGCGAGAAACCCTTGATATCATGAGCCTTCTCGCTATTATTGCTTCATTTTTAGGCTTGATTTTAGGGATTCACGGTCTTTCTGATCATGCTTTCTTTAGTTTTTCTGTCCTTGGCTGGCTGATGATCGGAATCTTGGGACTGGTTCTCTTAGTCTGGCGGTCCAATCAGTTGGAGAATCCCATTATCAACCTTGCCATCTTAAAGAACCATCTCCTCACTGGCCATGTTCTTGCCTTTTTCACTTTCCAATTAGGTTCTCTGGCCATGAGTTTCCTCTTGCCCAATTATATCCAGTTGGTCAACCACTCTAACACCACACTTGCAGCTTTGATGCTGCTTCCAGGAGCCATCATCGGAGCTGGCTTTGCTCCTTTCTCCGGTCTCATTTTAGATAAACTAGGCGCCCGCAGACCAATTCTCCTTGGAGCTGTTTTGATCCTTCTGGCTCATTTCTTCTTCACACTCTTTGGCTTGAAGTTATCAAATGTCTTGATTCTTGTCTTTTACATGATCTTCATGACCGGTATGGGTCTAGCCTTTGGCAATATTATGACCAACGGACAAAAACAACTGTCTCTGGAAGAGCAACCCGATGCGAACGCGATCTTTAACACCCTGCAACAATTTGCAGGCGCTGTCGGAACAACCCTGGCTTCCTTGATCGTTGCCATGAGCCAAGCTAATCAAAAGATGGACTTCACCCAAGCAACTGCTAAAGGAAGTCGCAACGGTTTTATGGTCTTATTTGCCTTAGGTATCTTCCAACTCCTTCTCTTATTTTGGGTTGTGGGAAAAGATAATGAAACCAACTAATTTATCTCGTCAAAAAACAGCAGGAAGCCTGCTGTTTTTTGTTATCCTTTCCGCACTCGCGTTAGAATGCCATCAGGATCCTCAAAAATTATGCACTTCTGCTAAATAAACCTTGATAGGATAGGTGTATGTCAAATTCTCTCTCCATTTTGCTTGTAATGTCAAATTTTACAACTAAAAGGTTCCATTAAATTGTCTAACTTTTATCATTTGAGTTAAAATCCTTGATTTCTTTCTGTATTTTATTTATAATCATTCTAAATAAGGAAAAGGAGACATTGTATGACTGAAATAAAACATGGAGTAGATGAATCATTTAGCGATCGCTTGAATATTTTGAGAGCTGCGGTTCTAGGGGCCAATGATGGAATCATTTCTATCGCTGGAGTGGTGATTGGGGTGGCCAGTGCCACACCAAACATCTGGATCATTTTCCTATCTGGCTTGTCTGCGATTCTGGCAGGTGCCTTTTCGATGGCGGGCGGTGAATATGTCTCTGTTTCCACACAAAAAGACACGGAAGAGGCCGCTGTTAACCGTGAACAAGCCTTGTTGGATCGCGATCCAAAGTTAGCTAGAGACTCTCTCTACCATGCTTATCTTGAAAATGGAGAATGTGAAACTTCAGCAAAAATTCTAACAGAGCGGGCATTTCTGAAACATCCTCTCAAAGCCCTGGTTGAAGAGAAATATGGTATCGAATACGAGGAGTTTACCAATCCTTGGCATGCTGCTGCCTCTAGCTTCCTTGCTTTTTCTGTTGGTTCCCTTCCTCCAATGCTCTCTATTATTCTCTTTCCAACTGCCTATCGCATTCCGGTGACGGTCTTCGTTGTTGGACTATCCTTAATCTTCACTGGCTATACCAGTGCGAAACTGGGAAAAGCACCAACCAAGCAAGCCATGCTTCGCAATCTCATCATTGGCCTTCTCACCATGGGTGTGACATACTTCTTCGGACAACTCTTTAGTATCTAAAAAGCTGAGACTTCTGTCTCAGCTTTTCTTATGCTTCTAATAAGGCTTGGGCTTGTTTTTCCAATCCTGCGACTGCTTCATCTGTCAAGACCAATTCACCTGTTTCCCAAGCTTCTGGGTTAACGGTTGTTCCAGTAAACTCTCCAACCACTTGAGTCCGAACGAATGGTAAGAGTGCTTGGTAAGCCGCAAACATTGGCTCGTGTCCTGCATTAGCGACTGAAGAGACGGTTACGATCTTGTCTTGGAGGGCAGATGGACCACGTGTTTCTGATAGGTCAAGCGCACGGCTGAGCCAGTCGATCAGGTTTTTCACTACACCTGGAATGGCAAAGTTGTAGACTGGTGAGAAGATCCAGATGGCATCCGCAGCAAGGACTGCATCACGCGCTGCTTGCACAGCTGGCAAGGTTGGCGTTTCCAAATCTTGGTTCATCATTGGGATGCCCTTGTAGTCCAAGTAAGTCACCGTTGCTTTTCCTTCAAGAAGGCTTTCTGCTTTCTGGGCCATTTGATGGTTGAAAGATCCTTGACGAAGGGATCCGACGATAAATAAAATGTTTCTCATAGTTGCTTTCTCTTTCTGTTGTAAGAATATTTGTTATATTAACTATTATACATGCCCTAGATGTAATGTCAAGAATTACAACTTGGAATTTACTAAGCTTTATTAAATTCACTAAGCAAGGGCTAAGACAATTAAAAGGCTAGGACTTTTGTCCCAGCCTCCTCTCTTTTATGCATGCTCCAGCCCTTTTCGTGTGTTTTCCTTGATAGTTTCGGCTGAATGGAGTAATTTTTCTTTTTCTTCTTCTGTCAAATGCAAGTCCAATCGTTCAAGAATTCCTTTTCGACCTACAATCGCTGGATAGCCAAGATAGGTTCCATATTCTGGACGATAGTTAGACACCGGCATTTCCTCGTGGCTATCATTGATCACAGCTTCTGCTAAGCGTTGGGCTGCTGCTGCAATCCCAAAGTTGGTATAGAATTTACCAAAAAAGACAGTATGACCACCACGCAAGGATTCGTAGTTAATGGCGTCCAGCTCTTCTTGAGAGAAGAGATCGGTAATAGCATGTCCTTTGACACGGACCTGACTCCAAGCGACAAATTGAGAATTCCCATGCTCACCGAGGTTGTAGCCTGATACACTAGCAGGAGAAACCTGCAAACGATCAGCGACTGCGCGCTTCATCCGAGCTGTATCCAGTAAGGTCCCTGTCCCAATCACCTGCTCTTTTGGAAGGCCGGTATATTGTTGATAGAGTTGAGTGACTGCATCGACCGGATTGGTCACTACCAATAAGACCCCGCTAAAGCCAGAAGCCTTCAAATCACGCGCCACTTGCACCACTTGCTTACTGGTAAAGGGAAGCTCCGCAAAACGGTCATCTGTGTTGTTAGCCTGCAACTCGATATTTCCAAGAGTCGACACCACAACATCCGCATCTTTTAAAGCCGCGTAGTCATTGACCGTGATATGAACCGGATACCCTGTATTGGCAACCGTATCACAGAAATCCAAGGCATCTGCCTTGACCTTTTTCTCATTGGTATCAATCAAGACCAAGTGATCACAGGTGTGTTTCAAAATCATGCTGTGGGCCAAGGTCGCACCCACATGCCCCAAACCAATAATACCAATTTTTCTTGTCATCAGAATCCTCTTTTCTAGTATCGATCACACTGTTGGTGAGGATAGCTCTTTGTTGACTCTATTCTACCACAATTCTAGAAAGGCGGATTGAAAAAATAGGAAAATTTTCAAGTTTTTTCAAAAAAGAAAAGAGGCGATGCCTCCGTTAACGACTCAGGAAAGAAGAGCCTCAATTTCTTCAATGGTTAAGCCCGTCATCTCCGATATAAGATCAGGCGACATTCCTCGTGAGACCATCTCGCATACCAACTGTTTACGTCCTTGTTCCAGCCCTTGTACTAAACCTTCTTCTCGCGCTTCGTCAATCGCCGTCTCCAGGGTCATATCATAATTTTCTTGAATCCGAATCCGCTCGTCTATCATGGTCTTCTCCTCCTTGGTCCAGCTAGATGAATCTAATAATGCATCTGCATGAGCCACAGCCTGACTGGGAGCTTTTGTAAAGGGAAGATTCCCAAAAAACTCCAGCCACTGTCTGCCTGCATCTGTCAGCTTCTCATCTTTATTATACTTGTCTAGCTCTAAAAAGGCAACCTGCAGAAGATTTTGGTGCTTGCCATTTTTATAATAGGCCTTGAGTTGCTTGCCAGACCGGCTATTGGTCAGCCAGTATTTATTGATGGCAGCCTCTTCGTCCAGTAAGAGCGACTTCTCCAAAATCGCAATCCCATAGACGGGCTCCATCTGCTCGTACATCTTATGTGTCTGTCCTTGCTGGCGCAGTTTTTGCACATTCTCCACCAGCTGATTGGCCAAATAATAATGGAACCGATTTAAGAAATACTGCTGCTTGCGAATCTGGATCTCGATGATCACCTCGGTTCCATCATGGAGCTTGGCTCTCACATCCACCGCAGTGGAGAACAAGTCGTCCTCCTCATAGGCCATGCTATGGGGCTGGCTTCCCTCCACAATCTGAGCGTCCGCCACATCCAGCTCCAAAATGTCTCGAATAAAAGCCGTCGTCACCTCCGGCAAACTAAAAATCTTCTTGGCCATAATGTCCAAGGTCGGCGATACATGCGCGTGTCTCTTTTGCATCCCTGCTCCTTTTCGATAAAAAATAGAGGGAAGGTCCCTCTACTTCTATAATTCGAAAAAAATTGGGAATATCGAAAGGAATATTCTTTCACTACTACCATCTCCTCATACCTTACCCCTTAAACTCCTCGACAAATTTCTTGAGTTCGGCGTCGGCTTCAGGTGTCGTTCCATGTAGCTGGCTGAGCATGTCTAGGAGGGAGGCTGTCTGGGTCTCAATAGTGGCGTTGGTTTGGTTGATCTTAGCCACGATATCTGTCAGTGGCTCTACTTCTTCTTCCTCAAAGGTGTCCACATAGCGCGGGATATTGAGGTTGTAGTCATTCTCAACGATTTCCTCGAAGCTAGCCAGATGGGCGAACTTATCCATATCCTCTCTACTCTTATAAGCCTGGAGAATCTTCTCGATATGGGCATCCGTCATGATATTCTGGTTCTTGCCCTTGTCAAATTCCTTAGAAGCATCGATAAAGTAAACGTCCCGATTGGTCCTGTTCTTTTTGAGAATGATGACCGTCGTTGGGATGCTGGTATTGAAGAAGATATTGGCAGGAAGACCGATCACCGTATCAATGGCCCCTTCTTCTAGCAAGGCCTTGCGAATGGTTCCTTCCGCATTGCCACGGAAAAGGACCCCGTGAGGAAGGACGATGGCCATCACACCATTATCTTGTTTCAAGTGATAGTAACCATGCAAGAGAAAGGCGAAGTCTGCCTTGGACTGAGGCGCGAGCTTACCAAATGGGGAGAAGCGAGGATCTTGGAGGAAACCAGAGCTTGCGGACCACTTAGCAGAGTATGGAGGGTTCATGAGAACCCCATCAAAGTTGGTCGGCTCTTGGGTCGGCCAGTCTTCGTCCAGCGTATCGGCATTGTGCAAGAACTGGTTTTCCACCGGGACCCCATGTAGGATCATGTTCATCCGAGCTAGGTTATAGGTAGAGGTATTGAGCTCCTGACCAAAGTACTGGACGGTTTGAGGCTGGTGAGAAAACTTCTTGGCATTGAGCAAGAGCGATCCTGATCCCATGGTGGCATCGTAGATAGTAAAGCCTTGCTCGTCTTCACGCCCTAAAAAGGCAATCTGTGTCATGAGCTTGGCTACAGGCTGGGGCGTATAGAACTCTCCTGCCTTCTTACCAGAGTCAGTCGCAAACTGACTGATCAAGTACTCATAAGCATCCCCAAGCATATCACCCGCATGACCTGCCACATCTAGTACAGCCAGCTCTTTCATAACCGCAGCCACTAGCTGGTTTTGCTTTTGAGGTGTCGCCCCTAGTTTCTTGGAATAGAGATCAATGTCCTCAAAGAGATTCTCATAGAGGTCATCACTTTGCTCGATGTCTCGGAAGCCCTGAGCTAGATCTTCCAGCTGGAAGGTCCCTTCATTGACCCGGTCCACTAAGGCCGTAAAAGTCAAGTCTGGCTTGATGACATAGTTGAGCTCATCGGTGATGACGGAGATCAAGTCCTCTTGAGAGTCTGAATCCTCATAGTAGGACCGGTAAAGCGCCAAGGCTTCATCCAGACTCTCTGTCTCCTCCTCCATGGTCTCCGCCACGAAGAAGAGCAACTTATCTGAGAGGTATTTGTAAAAGATCATCCCCAAAAGGTAAGACTTATAGTCATTGGCATCCATCTTAGAGCGGAGCACATCCGCTGAGTTCCACAGAGCTTGGTAGAGCGACTGGGAGGTTTGAGTTGTTTCCATAGTAATTCTTTCTGATTTCTTTTAAACCTTTTCTTGTTCCAGTGGGACGACGGCGAGGGTCTTGCCCAGACTGGCTAAGACTTTCAAGACCGTGTCCAATTGAGGACTGGTCTTGCCTGTCTCCATCCGAGCGATGACCGGTTGACTGACTCCACTGAGTTCCTCTAGTTTCTTTTGGCTAATGCCCTTTTCATGCCGAGCTTCGATCAGCTCTGTCATAATCGCGACCCGCAGATCACTTTCCAGGATTTCTTCCTTGGTGAAGAGCTCTGCTCTCACATCTTTCCAATTGCTGCCGATGGCACTATTCTTCATCTCTTAGCCCTCTTTCCTTCAAATCTTGCAACTCCCGCTTGGCTTTCTCTATCTCTCGTCTAGGTGTCTTTTGCGTCTTTTTGACAAAAGGATGTAGTAAGACAAAGCTCCCATCCAGCCAAGCCACGAATAAAATCCGATCCCGCAAGGGTCTCAACTCCCAGATCTCCGCATCCAGATGCTTGATGTAGGGTTGGCCAGCACGTGTTCCCTGCTGGCTCAACAGTTCGATATAGTCATTGAGCTTGTTGAGTTTGATCCGGCTGTCCTTATTATCACGACGAGCCAGCTCCCTCATGTAGTCCAAGACCGGTTGATTCCCTTGTTTGTCCTTATAAAAATAAATAGCGTGCACAAAGCAACCTCTTTTCGAATTTATTATAACTCTAAAGTTATTAAAAGTAAATACTTTTAAGTTATTAAATACTAAGGAGCACCCTTTGAAAGGATCAAAGGGGTTCACTTATACTATTCGAAAAAGGATGTGCTTATGGATGCTGATAAAGGGGATTTTTGAAGGTTAGATAAACATATCTTTTAAAAGTTTTATTCTATTAAATTTTCTTTCTTTATTTCTTTAATAAATGTGTATCCATTTGATTTCATTTTACAAATTCTATCATTAATTTTTGAGATTACAGTATCATTGTAATCTACATATTCATGAGATGATAGATACCTTCTAGTCCAAATAATATATTTCTTATTTTCGGGAATTACATCATAACTACCAAATCCCATTCCATTGGAAACGATTGATTGTAGTATCCAAAATGATAAAAATTCTCTATCACTAAAACAATCTAGAGCTTCCCATATATAATGATCCCACTCTTCAAATTTACCAGATTTATCAACTGAACACAGATAAGTTATTAGGAAAAAATCTTTGCGTTTTAATTTTCTATAGTACTCAGTATTTAGTTCTAAATCTGTATAATATAGTCCTAAATCATGAAAACTAAGTATTCCATGCTTTTCAATGAAATATATTATTTCTGATTGGTCTAAACCTTTTTCCTTAAGTATTTCTTCCCACTTTTCAACAATTTTAGCTCTTGTTTCATCTGTTAGAGGAGATCTTTTATATATTGGTAAATAATCATTTAGAACACCTTGAACAATGTAATCCATTGCAGGACTATCATAATATTTTAGAGATTCAGATATAACTATGTTTAGTAATTCTTTTTTCTTTTTATAAGAGAAAGTTCTGAATTGATATGCAAGGTATTGATAAAAATCTGTTGAATTATCAGAAATTCTTAACTCTCTTCTTAACTCTTTCGAATCATCTTTGAATAAAGTATCTAACTCCTCTTTAGTTCTATTTAACGGTTCTTCATAAAGTAAATATCCCTTTCTATTTTTGGCAAAACATAAAGGATACTGTTTATTGTCCTTTTGTTGAATGTCAACAAAAGTTTCTTTAATCGTAAAACCAAAACTAATCAATTCTGTAATATCAACTTTTTCATCTTTTGAAATTTCAATCTTTTTGTTTTCTAAAAGCTTATTATAAAATTCTGGATAGAAAAGATAAGCATAAATTATCCAAAGCTGTTGTTCAATTTGGACATGGCCCAATTTTCCCCTGGAGAAAAATTCTTGATTCACATAATCATTAAAGCGAAATCTATCTCGTAAATTTCTATTGTCCGAACTAATTCTTTTCTTAAAATCATTTGATAAAACTAGATTAAATTTATTTTCTAAAGTAATAAAGTACTCTTTCCAAATATTAGAAGAATGCAACACAATTGGCAATTCAATTTGTCGATCAATAATCTTTGATAAATAATTATCATCTTTTAAATATACTCTTTGAATATCACCAACAAAAACAATGGGTAATTTGCCATTTATTAAACTAAAAAGTTTGTAACTTTCTTCTTGTTGCTTCTCCGACATTCTATCAAAATCATCTATAATCAAGACTTTCGAAGATTTCGACATTTTATTTAGTAAGAAACAGTATAGTTCATCTGATTTCTTCTTAAATACTTGCCATATTGCAACTATTAATGCAACTACTCCTCCTAGTTTCAAAAACAGAGGTTTTAAGTCACCAAAATAATCACTTAATCCTATATCAACAATATTAGTCATCAAAAGTGAAACAGCGACTAATAAAACGACAAATATTCTTATACACCAATAAATAAAAGGGTGCAGTTTTGAAAATGCTATCTCAATAGTTGTTCGGGTATCAGTTAATCTCCAAAAATCAACCGTAATAAATTTTTGTTGTGAATTTTTCTTGACCTCATTTAAAAATTCTGTCTTACCTGATCCCCAACTACCGTTCAAAAAGTATGTTCTACTCTCACTAAGTAAATTAGAAAAATTTTTCGCTGCATTTGAGGTATCTATATGTTCTAATACTATGAATTTTTCGTCCATATTTTACTCCCTTGTTAAATGAACATATCTTGTAAGAGTTTCTTTTTGAGAGTTTCTAGCTGAGAAATTTTTTCTTGGTGAGCAGCGATGAGGTTATCGAGGTTAGAGAAATAGGAACCGATGGCTTGTTGTTCGTATACACTCGGAGGTAAAAAGATATTCGTTTCTAATATATTCTTATTGTATAGCCGCTTTATTGTTGTTCCCTCAATTCCAGACCATTTTATTATTCCATAATATTGCTTCAAATATGAGTTATCTAATTGCTGATCATGCTTTAACCATACAATATTTGAATCTTGATAATAAGCATCTTCACCATTGTATACAACCGTTCTGCCAATACTACCAGATGCAGATATGAGGATATCACCTATTTCAGGATAAGGATATTTTTCTTTATACTCTTTGAATTTTTCTTTTGTGATAAAAGAATCGGCAGTTCCTCCAAATGTTCCAATCTTGTAGAAAGGAATATCACCATAGTCGCTAGTTTCATCTTTAAAAATACGTTTATTCATAGCAACAGAGCCTAAACTACCTAATTTCTTTTCTTCCCACTCACCTTCAAATCCATCCAAACGAATCTCAGGAACGGTCTGTCCAGCTTTGGGAAACATCTTGGAGAGCATGGTCACCTTGAGAGATTGGTAGTTGGCAAGATTGTCCTTGTAGCTGGCCAGAAGGTCATCGAGGGTGCGGAAAAGAGAGCCAATAGCGGATTGTTCGTCTAGAGATGGAATAATAACATCCCATTCTTTCACCTCAGACATCGGTACCAAATTTACCATTGCTGATGCTGGGTTAGCTTTTGTTATCTTGTTTTGCATTTCTGGTGATCTCATCCATTGTAAAAAGAATTCCTTATCAGTGTTTTTATTAACTCTTAATCTGATTAGAGCTTGATTAAACACACCTTTCTCAATTCCCTCAGGTACTAGTGAAATTTTTCCAATAGTACCAGCACCACTCATAATAAAGTCACCAGGTAACAATATAAATTTCTTTAGTTCATGATACTTTTCTTCTGAGATTCTATATCTAGTGTTAAAGTGATCATAAATCGCATTTTGCTGTTCATAGACTACATACTCGCTATTTTGAACAAATAATTCTTTTTTTAAAGCACTACCAAATGGACCACGTCTAATTCCCTCTTCTGAATTAAGCAAATTTTTAAATTTTACTTGTTGCCAATCAATTTTGGAATTGTTGAATCTAATTTTAGGAATTTTTTTATTTCCCATCTTAATAAACAGACCTCTTTTCTATACTATAACTTCATTCTTAATAAAATAACATCTTTATTAATATCTTTCCTCTCTAAACGTGAGATTATTTTGTTCTCAGTCTCTGGACTCCAATACAATTTGAGATATTTTTTTGTCCGAGTCATAGCGGTATATAGTATGTTATGATTAATTTGTTCATCGACTTCATTTGTGATAACAATTTTTACAGATTCATATTCCAAACCTTGAGCCTTATGAATTGAAATTGCATATGATACTTGAAATGGTACAGTTACTGAGTTATCTTCTAAATCCTCATCTGTACTACTATACTTATTTACATAAAATCTGACAATAGAGTTTTTGGAGCTACTGTTACCTATAAGCTCTAATTCACTATCAGAAACGTCCAAGCCATTTAGAACAACATCTAGTAATTCTATAGTAAAAGAAATTCTATCATCAATTACTTGAATATCTTGGATAACACCTTTTAAATTATTATATAGTACCCCATTAAATCTACCTGTCTCATTAAAAACTATAGGATCATTAATTTTATAAAGCTGTGAATTCCATTCAAAACCTGGGTTTGGATTAGCCGCTTGTAAAAGTCTATTGATGTTATTAATTCCATAAATACCATCATAATTCAAACTTAAAATAATTTCGTCATCATGCACTTTTTCAAATATACTTTCATCCAATGGGAAACTTAGGTTATTTCTTGATAAATGCTCCATAATGTCAGGTTCAATTTTTCTTACTTTATTCCAAACTTCAATCAAACCACCATCTTGGGTCCTAAATGGTATATTTAATTCTACTATTGCTTCAACTTTTATGAATTCCTTAGCAAGTTCGAACCAATTTCCAAACTGGATTGCTTCAATTTGAAAAACATCCCCCACTAAAACAAGAAATTTACAAGAAATGTTCCTCAATAATTTAGCCATGTCAGCATTACTTACCGTACTACACTCATCAACAAATAATATATCACACTTTATGTCTGCTTTATGTATGATACTTTGAATTGTCGAAAAAGTGCAATTCGATGAATTAATTCTTCTCTTCAAATTTTCAACCGCTGTATGAGTTACAGCTAAAAATAATTTATCAGCTGAATTAAAAAATTGTGCAATATGATTTATAAAGTATGTTTTACCTGTTCCAGCAGAACCATAAACTAAAGCTACCGCTGAATTAGAAAAAAGCGAAGTTAGTTTTTCTTTTTTGTAAGAATCATCTATACTATCTCCGTTCTCTTCTAGCCACTTTTCGACTGATTGAGAATGATTGATATTATTATGACCTGAAAATTCTTTTAACGTATTTAATATTTCAAGCGCATCTATTTCATATTGTGAAATAAAAATTTGTCCCCTTTCTACTTTCAGCTTCCTACCTGAATGATTGCTAATTATTTTTCTATTATACTGATTTACTAATTCGTCAACTCTTTCAGAATAATCTTCTGGTAACTCTTCTATCAAAGTGTACAGTTTCCCACGAACTTCAGTATTGTTTTTTACTAGCCTAGCCAGAAATTCATAGTCTTTACCTTTATCATCAATACATTCTAACAAATCATATATTTTGGGATTATGGTTTACTAAAGATGTACAAAATGGCATTTCATCAAAAGGAATACACCCCCATTTTAACCGTAAACCTGATAATTTTATATTTCCTCCCTCATACTGATTATGAGGATGAATATCATAATAATATTGATTTTTTAAAACTCTATTATTCATATGGAATAACAAGTATTTCAGAATGTTAAAACCAGGCTTCTTTTCCTGAACTATTGTCCTAACTTCATCTAATATGTTAAAAATATAGGATACCTTCGATTTTTTATTGATATAAGCTCTTGTCTTTAAATATAATTCCTGATTTAACTCTATAATATCAACTAAATTCATTTGATATCTTTTCAAAAATGACATAAGAATCTGATATTCCACATGAGAAGATTTAATCTCATCATTCCCCATTTTTAGAATAGAACTCAGAGATTTAAATTCACATGGTCGAATAGAGACTTCCCAATCATCGATTACTAATATTGTGAGAGGTGAACCATATATATTAATTTTTTCTGTTCGAATATATAGCTTTGTTGCATAATTGGACAGTATCTCTTTATTGGTATATGCTGTGATTCTTTCAAATTTATTATGGTCCCCATCTGTACTAGTATATGTTACTTCATAATAAATCTTTTGATTAATGAAAAATGGTTTGATTTTCTGTATGTAGTATCTTTCGTTAAAAGAAATAGGGTAAATAGGATTATCAATAACATTAGCTATTCTAGAATAATATTCCTCAGACATTGTATCCATATTAAGTGGAAAGTCATTAAGATTTTCTAATACATAAAATCCATAATTATTATTCAAAAAAATTTTAATTTTAAGCAGATATTCATAATATTTAAGCATTAATCTCTCTGAATTATTCTCGCCAAGAGTATAATGAGATGCTGAAGGCTGAAGGAATTGATGAAATTTCCTTAAAAAAATATAATTTGCATTCTCATAAATATATTTTTTCCCTAAATCCAAGTTATCAAAATTCCATTCTAAGTCTACATCGTTATCATGATTATATATTTTAAGGGCGATATGTTCTACAAAATTCCTCAGCTCATTCATAATATTTTGTGAAGAAAAGCCCCGTTCTCCAGTCGCCTTTATAAGTTTAATATTTTTGCAAATATTTTTATCAATAACTAAAATATGTTTATCAATTTTCATAGTACATACTCCCAGCATAGTAATACACTCTCATACTCTTGATCAATTGAAATTTCTCTATTCTTAATCATTTGTATAGTATTATCTTTAATTTTACTTATCTTCTGTAAAAATGAATTATTCATTATGAGATTAATTTGTAAGTTTGATGAAAGAGTTCCCTCAAGTCAATGATAATTTTTCCTACCTCCCCACTCTCAGTGGTTCAATCACCTCTTCGATCAGTTGGGTATAGGCTTCTTTGATTTGTTTTTTGTAGCTGAGTGGGTTGAGGGCATCTGCTACTTCTGCCTTATAGTCTTTGTAGCGTTGGCTCTTGGTGAGCTGGCTTTCGCCGGCTTGTTTTTTGGCGCCTTTGCGGTAGTGTTGGATATAGTAGCGGAGTTCGTCGGCTCCGATATACCACTTTTTGGCGAAGCTTACGATATGGCTATCGATGATGGATTCGATCATCTGGTCCAAAACTCCGGTGATGGATTGTCCTCGGTAGCGTTCGGGTTCTTCTTGGACTTGGGTCCAGAGGTTTTGGATGATCTCCGCTAGGCTTGGATTGGTCCGGTTCAGGCTCTCGATATAGCTGTCCACGGTTGCGATATCCTTGTCACTCAGGGTCTGCTCGTCATTTTCCTCCTGCTGGATCATACTCTGGATCAGCGTGAGGATATAGGCATAGTTGATCTCATCGACTTGGACAGACTCCAGCTCATAGTGGATATCCAGCTCGTCTTCGCTGTCCACTTCTGGATCCCTGCTCTTGATCTCTGCCAGGATATTTTGATAGAGGCCCAGATAGGCTTCGAGCTGACTGTCGCTGAGGCCTGTTTCCCGATAGATCTCTTCCTTATCATACTCCGAGTAGACGCGGATCGAGGCTTGGTACTTGTCAAAGACCTGATAGGCTTTAGCGACCTTACGGAGCTGGGCTGTTGGGGCCTGCTCGAGGGCGACTCCTTCTTCTTCCAAGTCTGTGACTTGGCCTTTAAACTCTGCCCAGGCTTTTAAGAAGTTGCGCTTCTCTTCTTCCCAGCTTGGTGCTAGGACCTCATTTTCTCCTCCATTGGAGTAGAGCTTGAGGGCATTGTCGACGGCTTCCTTAAAGGCTTGAGGGCGCTGGAAAGTGATGATATGGCCGAAGTGCTTCTTGTCATCAAAGATCCGATTGGTCCGGCTGAAGGCCTGGATCAAGTCCTGTGGGCGCATAGGCTTGCGATCGATAAAGAGTGTAGAAAGACAAGGTGCATCAAAGCCCGTCAAGAGACGGTCGACCACGATGACCAGATCCAACTGCTCATTGCGGTAGAGGTACTTGTCCTGCTTTCTGGCTAGGCGATTGTTGACATCGCTATTAAAGCCCCGCAGATCCGCCAGGCTAAAATGCGTACCAAACTCTTGGTTGTAGTCCTCCATGACCTGCTTCATGTGGTCTTGGTAGCCGATGGATTCTTCCTCATTTTCAGATACTGAGTAGGTGATGGTAAATTTTGGAAAATCTGGTAGGTATTGTTTGACCCGCTCGGAAACTTTGACCCGCTCCTTGCCAGCGAGGATGCTCTTGAGCAAATTATAATAAGCCTGTGCTCGTGGGATGGACTTGACCGTCAAGATAGCCTCATAGCTCTTTCCGACCCCTTTAGGGATATTGAGCTGTTGCTGGCTCTTATTGAGGATGGCATCGAGGACTTCTAGCATGTGCTCCTTGTCCTCATAGGCCTGGTCTGGGATCTCTTCTTCTAGGAGATCTGAAATGATGGTATTGCGATAGTCGACCTTAAAGCCCAGAACCGCTCCATCATGGATGGCTTCCTTGACCGTGTATTCATGCAGGCGATCGCCATATTGTTGGTGGGTGGTCTGAGCCAGGTCTCCCACTTGTTTGCGTTTGTTTTCCTTAAAGATCGGAGTCCCTGTAAAACCGTACCAGAGAGAGTTTTTGAAGTAGGCCTTGATCTCTTTTTGCGTCTGTGGGGTGACCGCCCGATGGCACTCATCCACGACAAAGGCCACGCGCAGGTCCTTGATCTTCCCGGCATCCCGCTGGTACTTTCCTTCTTCGAACTTACGCATCATGGTCGTGATTTTCTGAATGGTCGTGACTACCACGCGCTTGTCTTTGCCTCCTAGGCGCTTGACCAGCTCATGGGTATTGTCCGTCTCGTCGATGTCGATGACATCATTGGCCGCATAAGAGAGGAAGGACGAAGTCGTCTGCTGGTCCAGGTCTCTGCGGTCGACGACAAAAATGGTCTTTTGAATGGCTGGGATCTGCAAGAGATTGCGCGCTACCTTGTAAGAGGTCAGGGTCTTACCTGAACCGGTCGTATGCCAGATATAGCCCGACTCTTGACGGCGAGAGGCTTCCTGCACGGCCTCGATGGCATGGATCTGGTAGGGACGCAGGAGGATGATGGCTTTCTTGCTATCGTCGATGACCGAGTACTGCATGACCATCTGGTGGGCCCGGGGGATGGAGAGGACCTCATGAGCAAAACTATTGAGATCGATCATGGGTTGGTTGTCCTTGTCCACCCACTTGGTCAGGAATTGCTTATTTAGCTTGCTTTCACGGGCTGCAGCGATATAGCGTGTGTCAATTTTATTGGTCACGACAAACATCTGCAAGCTGGAATATATGCCCCGAAACTTGCCTTCACGGTCGTACTTTTTAATCTGATGAAAGGCATCTAGAAAGGCCACTCGTGGACTCTTAAGTTCGATATGGATGAGAGGTAGGCCATTGATCAGAAGGGTCGTATCGAGCCGTCGATCCTGGTCTAGCGGATAAGCCTTGGCGCTTTCGACTTGGTTGACCACTTCATAGCTCGACTTACCGGCTGCGATATTCTCCCGCCAGATGACCGCTAGACGGATGGTCCCTAGACTAGCATCTTCTCGCTGGACTTCAACCTTGGCGATCCCATTTTCACCAGCAAGCCACTTGGCCGCTTCATAATAGCTGACAAAGTTGAGCTGGTTCTTGATCTGGCGCTTTTCTTGGTCGGTCAAGGGATGGTCCGCCAGCAAGGCGACATTGTTTTGCGCGAGCTTGTCAAAGAAATTGTCCCATAACTGGTCTTCGTTCTTGAGATCATCGCGATAAGTCCACTGACTCTCTCCTGATGCCAACTGCTGGATCAACTGTCTTTCAATCTCAAGTTCTGGAGTTGCTACTGCCTTCATCCGTCTATCCTTTTCCTTGTGCATAATCTCCTATTATTATAGCATGTTTGGGAAAGAAATTAACGCTTTCAAAGCATTTTGTTGGTTTTTCGCGCAAAAAAACGAACCTGATCTGGTTCGTTCTTTCTTAGTCTAGTTGGATCCCTTTTTCTGCTAGATTGTCTAGACATTCTTTGAGATAAGTATCCTGGTGCTCGGGATAGATAGGGGTGCTCAAGGCTTCCTCTTCCAGCTCTGGATAGGCTGGGCAGGTCTTGCCTCGGTAGGTCGGCTCCCACCACTCTGGGCTGACCTTGTAGCCACGTGCAGTCATCTCCTCCATGATCAGGCGGTGATAGGCATAGAGGCGATAGGGCGAGTAGTCAAAGACATAGTTGACCGTCGCGTGCTTCTTGCCCCAGCCATTGCCTCGAAGGGCACAGCATTCCCGGTGTTGACCCAGGAGCTGGGGACGAGGGAGTTTGGGAATCAAGTCTTGGTGCCAGAGTCTCATCTATTGACCTCCTAGTAGCGTTGAATCTTGTAAGTAGCGATTCGGGTAGCGCTCAAGGAGAGTCTGGATTCCCTTGATCAGATCTTCTTGCTGGGCTTGGCCATGCTGGTATTTCTCAAGTAGCAGCATAAAGTCCGCCTTTTCTTCAGGAGTCGCCTGCTTTTTGAAATAGCCCCAGATATGCTGGAAGGCATTAGAGACCTGGCCACGATTTTCCGGCAAGGCCAGCGCTTGCTGGATCAGGTCCTCGACGTGGCTGACCTCCACCTGGTCTTGCTTGAGGTATTCCCGGATTTCCTTGTAGATATTACTGGAATGACTCAGCACCAGGTACTTATTTTTCGCCCATAGGACTTGGCAGTGATGTTTTTGATCCACTCGTGTCTCCTTTTGATCTTCTCTATGAATAGTCCTCCCATTATACCATGGAAATGATTCATTCTATCAAAAAGAGGCTGGGACAAAAGTCCTGGCCTCTCAATTTTCTTTGGATTGTCGAGCAAGAC
>NZ_KV834606.1:95810-99645 GCF_001837905.1 Streptococcus sp. HMSC076C09 | reverse complement strand
AACGAATGACCGATTTCTGTCCCACTCTCTCTTTCGTTGATTACAAGGCTGTGATGGCTGTGATCAAACCAAAGATGATCCCTGGTGCATTGGCTGCAGCAAGTGGGATATCGCGTTCTTTTTTAAAGAGGCCGTAGTAGACCCAAAGGCTACAGTTGATGGCTGCGACAAGCGGTTGAATAAAGTTTCCTTTGTGACCAGCGAGGTTGTCCATGATTTGTGGGAAGTAAGACACATACATCATAACAGACATAAAGGTCGCAACCCAACCAAGAATTTTCATTTGTTTTTCATTCATTTTGAAACTACCATTTCCTTTTCTTTTTTTAAGTATGCACTATTCTACCTTTTGTCCTTTACAAATTCAAGTCTTTTTTTCAAATGTTACCGAACTGTAAAGTGTCACAATCTTGTGATTTTGCAGGAAGATGGATTTCTTTTCGAGAGAGTCTTCTCTCTAGTTGCTATTTTTTTGACACATTGTCTAATTTTGTGCGAATGTAATCATTTTCATCTTGCATAGCATGCAAATTAATTGCATTTTCTTCCTACTTATGCTATTTTGATACACAGAGGTAAAATTTTATGAATAAACAAAAAATCAACCAAATCGTTGGCTCGATCGGTGCCTTTATTGGGATTATCGTTTTCATTGCCTACATCCCACAAATTATTGCTAATTTACAGGGAAATAAGGCCCAACCTTTCCAACCCTTGTCAGCTGCTATTTCTTGCTTGATCTGGGTCATTTATGGTTGGACAAAGGAACCTAAAAAAGACTGGATTTTGATCATTCCAAATTCAGCAGGTGTCATCCTAGGAGGATTGACTTTCCTTACATCACTTTAATAGAAAGTGAACAAAGACTGAACTCTACGGGTTCAGTCTTTTTTGTGTATCCCTTTGAAAAACAAAAACAATCGCAGTCGGTTTTCGTACAAAAAAGCCCGCCATGAGCGAGCTTAAAAAGTTGACAATTTTTACTTTGAATAACCTAATCTGGACTATTGTGCAAAAATATCCAAATGATTTCTGATTATTATTTAGAGTATATTGAAATTTTCTGCTGTGAGAAAAGTGCCTGAAATAATCATGTTTCAGGCACTCGGAATTATTGAGACCTTAGGCTCAATAATTAGTCATGGAACTTCTTCGATGTTCGCTGACGTCCGTACTCACCTAAGGAAAGTTTCTAATTTGATTCGAGCTTCTTTTTCCTTAAATCTGCACAATCTTACGGTAGCTCCGAGAGGTGATCCAAAAGACGATCAGGTAGGTGACGAGAAAGACACCACAAACGCTGAGGGTTACGACGAGGACTTGGCCACTATTGATGACACCGAGCACTTTGAGAATGAGGCGGATCATATGGTAGGCAAAGGCCAGGTGGACAAAGGCAAAGATGAGGGGGAGGAAGAAGACAGTCCGCACTTGACGGTTGATGGTCCGTTTGACCTCGTGTTCATCAAGCCCCACCTGTTGGAGAATGACGAAGCGATCACGGTCTTCATAACCTTCTGAGATTTGCTTGTAGTAGATGACGATGACGGTTCCGACCATAAAGATCAGTGACAAGAAAATCCCGATAAAGAAGATGCCGCCAAAGAGGCTATTCAACTCTGCCACATCATTGGCTCGGTTGCCTCCATAGATAAAGGTCCCTTGGCCCTGTTGGCTGCTCAATTCATCGATCATCTTGTCATAGCTGGCTGCCAGCTTGAGTTGCTGGTCTTCATCGACATTGACATTGAAGCCACCGTAGATATTGGTATTGATGGCCAGATTTGGAAACTGAGCGACAAAGACTGAGAGGTCCGGCACGATCAGGTAGTTGAAATCCTCCGTCAGCATGTTAAACTGATTTGGCACATGATCAGTGATAAAATCCTTGCTCACCTCTTCTTTGACTTGGAAGTCTTGCCCATTGATAGTGAACTGCTTTTGCCCTTTAAGAGCCTTGTTATGGGCAAAGAGGATGACTTGGTTGCCTGTCAGATCGACTTGTTCGCCTGTCATGTGTTCATAACTAGCTACATCAAAGACCATAAAGACGGTTTTGGGAGTGACGCTGCGTTCATCAGCTGGATAGACGGTGAAATCTGTGCCCTTTTGTGATTTAACCCCAAAGTTGGCATAGGTCATCAGGTCACGATTCTTGATCTTGAGATGGTGCTCAGAGGCAAATTCATCAAATTTCTGATTGATCTGCTCCAGATCGACCCCTTTTCCTTGGACAGAGAAATCATGAGGCGCCATGATTTTCTTGACCATTTCGCTACCGACATAGATGTTGGTTGCTGCAGAGATGGTTACCAGCACCATGGTCGAGAGGATGGCAATGGTCGCAAGCCCCACTGCATTTTTCTTCATGCGATAGATGAGGTTAGAGACCGAAATCATATTGTTGGGCTGGTAATAATAGCTCTTCTTTTTCTTGAGCAGATGCAAGAAGACGGTGATCCCCGCATTAAAGAGCAGGTAAGTCCCGATCATGACCAAGATAACCGCTAGAAAGAAGGTCACAAGCGCAATGATAGGGTCTTTGACCGACAAAGCTAGGTAGTAGCCAAAACCAAGAGAGGCTAAGCCCAGGATGGTTTGGGGCCACAAGAAGCGGGCTTTCTTTTCGCCACTAGCCTTCTCACGAGTTAGTTGCAGGGCATTCAAACGGAGAATGCGCCAAGCATTGAGAAGAATCAAAAGTCCAAAGATGAGACCAAAGGTGACAAAGACCAAGATGACAATCCCAGGTTGGAAGGTGGATACTAGCTGTACCTTCATCTTCATGAGTTTTAAGAGAAAGGCAAAGATCAGCTTGTCAAAGAGGGCTCCAATCAAGACGCCGGCTGAGATAGTCAGCAAGCCAAAAAGCAAGAGTTCCTTGAAGATCATGCTGATAAGATGGCGTTTTTCAAGGCCGAGCATGCTGTAGATCCCCAGCTCCTTGGAGCGATTTTTCATGACGAAGCTATTGGCATAGAGCACGATGATAGCTCCCGCCGCATTGACCACGAACAGCCCCAAGACCAGGGTAAAGATCATGGGATCTCCCCCACGAAGCTCGTGAATGTGGGGATTAAAGGTCAGGGAGTCAAAGAGATAAGCGATGGTCACTGCGAGAATGACCGCAATCGCAAAGGGATAATAGAGCTTGCGGTTCTTGATCAGATTAGAGCAAGCTAGTTTAGTGGTTAATCGAAACATCTACTCCACCTCACTTGCCATGACCGTCAGAGTATCTGAGATTTCTTGGAACATCTGACGCTCCGTCTTTTCCCCGCAGAAGATCTGATTGTAAAGAATCCCGTCCTTGATAAAGAGCACGCGCTTGGCACGCGCTGCTGCTGCGGTTGAGTGAGTCACCATGAGAATGGTTTGGCCCATGCTATTGATGTCTTCAAAGACATCCAGTAACGCAGCTGAAGACTTGGAATCCAGCGCCCCTGTTGGCTCATCCGCCAGGAGGATTTCTGGCGAGGTGATGATGGCCCGTGCTACGGCCACCCGTTGCTTTTGCCCACCAGAGATTTCGTAAGGGTATTTTTCTAAGAGCTGGTGAATGCCCAATTCCCGACTCACGCTATCCACCTTACTCATCATTTCCTTGACCGGTCTGCGAGAGAGGACTAGAGGGAGAAGAATATTGTCTTTGACAGACAAGGTATCGAGCAAATTGAAATCTTGAAAGACGAAGCCTAGTTTTTCCCGACGGAAGCTGGACGCATCCTTGTTCTTGATGGTTGAGGTGTCCGTGCCATTGAGGTAGACCCGCCCTTCGGTCGGCTGATCCAGCATGGCCAGGATGTTGAGGAGGGTCGATTTCCCGGATCCTGAT
>NZ_KV834606.1:84313-95710 GCF_001837905.1 Streptococcus sp. HMSC076C09 | reverse complement strand
CAACCTGCGTTCCTTGAAAGCGGGTTTTGTAGATCTTTTTGATATGTTGAACATCTAGTAATGACATACTTTTCTCCTTTTACTAGTAGATCAAGAAAAATTCTTGGGTTTGTTGCAGGACTTGGAGACCAAATTCCGTCTTTTCCAGATCGGGTTGGTTGCAGGGTTTCTCAGTCTTTTTGAGTTGTTTCATCCATTTCAAGAGTTTCATTTTCTTGACCTCCTTCATTTGATGAGACTATTGTATAAAAAATAAAAGGCGGCTACCATAACCTAACCTTTCATTTTGACCTTTATTTCTTACATTTTTGTAAGATGGGGATTTTATTTCTCAAAATCACATGATCTAAGCAATGACAAATCTTCTACATCATTTATCTTCGCTTGATCTAATCTAACAGATTGATTCATTACGAGATTTTCATATATATTTCGAACAAATCTTCCATTCGAAAAGTTTTTCTCATCATTTTGTATACTTGTTTCGAAATAATTGATCAATTTCAATTTCAGATTGTCACTTAGTCTATAGTCATCTTTTTGACACAGAAATTCTAATATTTTCAATAATTCATCTGGTATATAATTTCCAAATTCAATAAAGTAATTAAATCTAGATTTTAACCCTGGATTTGAAGAAAAGAACTGTTCCATTGGCTTTGTATAACCCGCAACAATCACAACTAAATCATCTCGATAATCTTCTAAGGCCTTCGTTAATTCTGTTAAGCATTCTCTACCATAAGAATCTGAATTTTCATTTTCGGTAATACTATATGCCTCATCGATAAAAAGAACTCCTCCCTTAGCTTTCTCAATCACATTTTTAACTTTCAAAGCAGTCTGACCTTGATATCCTGCAATTAAATCTGTTCGTGAAACTTCAATAAAGTGACCTTTAGATAACAAACCGAGTTGTTTATACATTTTTCCAACAATACGAGCTACTGTTGTTTTTCCTGTTCCTGGGTTACCTGTAAATGCCATATGCAAAGTTCTATTCGGAATTTTCAGTCCTTTTTCTTTCCTTATCTTTTGTATTCTTTGATAGGAAATCAGATGATTAACTTCTTCTTTGACATTTTGTAAACCAACTAATCGGTCAAGTTCTTTTTTTAAATCATCAAGAGAGCATTCTTCCGTCACTTGCTCATTTTTATTTTGTTTATAACCTTTTAGACTTACATAGCCTGCATATTTCAGAAGCGCTTCTGACAATTGATTTGCTAGAGTGGCGATCTTTTGAGAACCCTCTTGTTTTTCAATAACTAAGTATTGCAAAATATCAATGACTAATTTTTCAGAGTAATCATTGAGCAAAATAATTACTCGTTCATGAAATTTTCCTTTTGAATCTGTTTGGATATCAAATTTTTTTGCTAGTTCAATTAATTCATCCTGATAACGGCTCATTTGCTTACCTCATCAATAAAATGATCAAAGTCACAACAGCAACTCCGGTAGCTATGCCTATCAAAGCGAAAGAAGTTGTTAGCTTATTCGATAGGATATTCACTTGGCCTTTTACAGCATCCAATTCATTCTTTAACCGATTAATTTCTGTGCTTTCATCCTTCAAATCACTAGAAGGTTTTTCCAATGTCTCAACCCTACTCTCAAGTTGTTCAATAAGACTGATAAGTTGACTAGAATCAATTTCAGATAATTGATTTGACACACTTTCTTTAAACTGTTTTAAGGCGATTAAGGTAGCTTTTTGTTTCTCAATCGTCTGATCAATTCGCTCTTGCTCTATTAAAATCTTTTCATTTGTTTTTTTGATCGCAGAAACAGAAGTTAGTATAGCCTGAATGTAATCCTTATCCAATGCTTCTAAGGCTTTATAAACTTCACCAAATTCTTCAATTAAGTTTTGATCACGATCATAAACCTTTGAAAAATATTTCTGAAGTTTTTCAATCAATGAATTAAGTTCTTTCCCAGTCACTCCGTGTTCAGCCCACTCTAATCCAAAGATGTCTTCATGTGTACGAACTTTATCAAACTTCAACTCTTCTACATCCTGTTCAGCAAATTTTTTCAATTGTTCTTTTGCTGCATTAAAATCATGATTACTGACTTGTAAGTCAAATTCATTTTCCATAATAACTCCTAATCTGTTAACTCTGCCAACAAGGCGTCGATTTCTGTAAATTCATTGTCATTTTTTTCTTTTTCTTCAAGTAAAAAAGAAAGCTCATCCCGCATTATTTCTGCTGCTTGGTGATGTCGATCTTCCATTTGGCTCAAAGACTCCATTTTATCCACTCGAACAAGCGCCATTCCAACCGCATTCATTTGGTCTTGTACAATTAGTTTATCATTATATTTATCGATTTTTTTATTTGTTAATTCGTCAATCTGTTTGTCGACAATCATTTGATCAATTAATTTCAAGACAAATGCACCGGCTATACCAGCTACTGTTGCCCCCATAAATGTACCGATCAGACCAGACAAACTTCCTAGCAATGGGATTTCTACACCAAGTGGAGGAAAAATAGATAACAAAGTTGCTCCAATCGCACTACTTAAAACGATCGCTCCAGCAGCTGTTACTCCTGCAACAATAATTTTTCCTATCTCAAGCATTTTTACACTTGTACTTTTATTTTTATTTTCTGGATTTTTTAAATAGTCAATCGCATCGGTAAGAGATCTCCAACCTTGCTGAATAAAAGTCCAGACCTGCATAAATGTTCCAACTACAGGACCAATTATAGAGGTAGCTAACATCGTAACCATCGATTGCCCTACACCAAGGACATGATGAGAAAGATTGGTGATAAAGTTTGTAATTGCTTCCTTTACTTTTGCAATGAAGTTCTCGAAATTCTTCTCTCTTTCACCCAACCAAGAAATAAACTTCTTAACAATCTCTCTCAAAAATTCTGTCAACAATTGAAGAACAGCAGCTTTTAAAGCTTTCCCTGTCACTTTCAAAGCCTCTTTACGTCGTGATTTTTTGCCAGACTGTATGGCAATATTTTTATTCTCATCTTTTCTATTTTTTAGCTCTTCTCTAGCTTCTTTATCATCTTTTTCTAATTGTTTTCTATCAATATTAAAACGCTCTTCAGGCTTCAACCCGTTTCTTTCAGAGTTTAAAAACTCAGTCATAGTTTTATCATTCTTAGATTTATTTGCAGAGGCATCTAAATCATGTAAATTTTTAGAGCTATTGGCAAACTCTTTAACTTGCTCTTTAGAAAAAAATGCAGCCATTTCGATATCATTTAATTGTTCTTTAATGGAAACCGTATGATCTTTATGAACAGCTGCAGACCCCATATCTCTTCCCTTATCAAAAAATTGACGGGCTTCTTTTTTTAAAACTCTTTCACCTTTTTTATTAGTGGTAAAATTATCTTGCCATTTGTCATATCTTTCTTGATAATTAAACTCTCTATTGTGTGATGCAAATTTCCCTTTTTCAAAATTTTCAGTAGTTTGTATATGTGCGTCTTTTCGTAAATCTAGTTTTTGTCCGTTGTTATCTTTAATAAACTCTTCACCAATTTGGACTGCTAATTGATTTTGAACTTGGTCCCAAATGATGTCTTGAATGGCTTCTTCAAGATACTGGTTATTTTGTAGTTTTTCTCTATCCTCCTCAATTGAAGAAAGTTCATCTAAAATATCATTTAACTCAACTTGAAGAGTACTTTTTAGATCTATCAAATTGTCATATTCTAATTCATTATTAGTAATCTCTAATGTTTCATTTTTATTTTCCATAATAATCCCTTTTTCTTAATCCATGACCAACTTCTTTTCTTCAAAGCGAATGGCAACGGTCGTGCCTTGTCCGACCTCTGAATGGAGGGTGATCCTGTGGCCCAATTGCTCTGCGATTTTCTTAGATAGATAGAGCCCCAGCCCTGAAGATTGCTGGGTCAGGTGGCCATTGTAGCCGGAGAAGCCCCGCTCAAAGACACGGAGAACATCGCTATTTTTGATCCCAATCCCGCTATCTTTTATATAGAGAGCCTGGTCTTTAAAATAGATTTCAATCCCACCAGTGCTGGTGTACTTGAGGCTATTGGACAAGAGCTGCTCGATAATGACCAGGAGCCACTTACGATCGGTGATGACCTCCTGATCCAAATCATGCAGATCCACGGTCAAGTTCTTTTGGATAAAAAAGAGGGCATACTTGCGGACTACTTCTTTGACCATATCTTCTACCGACACGCGCTTTAAGACTAGATCATCATGAAAACTCTCCAGTCGCAGGTACTGCAAAACCAGATTGGCATAGGAGTCAATCTTGAAAAGCTCCTGCTCCATCTGCTGCTTGACAATGGGTGTCTCGACATCTTGCACCAAGAGCTGGCTAGCTGCAATGGGCGTCTTAATCTGGTGAACCCAGAGGGTGTAGTAATCCATCAGGTCATTGAACTTGGCCTGGGCTGTTTTGCCTTCCTCCAGCCGAGCCTGCTTTTCTTCTGTGTATTTTTCATAAAGGAGATGTTCCAAAGGCGAAGCAACTTCTATTTCCTCATACAGTGCTACTTTGCGATAGTCCTGAAAGGTTATGGCACAATCCCAGATCAAGACACAGAGGGCAAAAAAGCCTAACACCAGGGTCGCATAGAGGAAAACCGTCCCGGTCTCTGGAAATAGATAGGCAAAGACCAGATCGACCATCAAAAAGATGACCAATAGATAGAGTAGGCGCCTGCGGGATACCACATATTGCCAGAAGATCGTTCCAAATTTATTCATGGGTCAACCCGTAACCGATGCCTTTCTTGGTTTCGATGAAGTTTGACAAGCCAGCCTCCTCTAGTTTCTTGCGAAGGCGGGCCACATTGACAGACAAGGTATTGTCATCAATAAAGAAGTCGCTATTCCAGAGCTCCTTCATCATATCATCGCGCGCCACGATACTGCCCGCATGTTCAAATAGGACGCGCAGGATCTGAAATTCATTCTTGGTCAGCTTAATGACTTCTCCTTGGTACATCAAGTCTGTGGACTTGAGATTGAGGATGGCTCCCCGGTGTTCCAGCAAATTTTGATCTGTCCCAAATTCGTAAGAGCGGCGCAAGAGTCCTTGGACCTTGGCAAGGAGGACATTTTGATCAAACGGCTTGGTGACAAAGTCGTCTCCCCCCATATTGATGGCCATGACAATATCCATGGCTTGATCCCGTGAAGAAAGAAACATAATCGGAACCTTTGAAACCTTGCGAATCTCTTGGCACCAGTGGTAGCCATTGTAGAGAGGCAGACCAATATCCATGAGAATCAAGTGGGGGTTACTTTCAACAAAGATCCCGAGGACATCCATAAAATCCTCTACTGCAACCACTTCATAGCCCCATTGTTCCAATAATTGTTTGACCTGTTGGCGGATAATTTCATCGTCTTCCACTAAGAGAATTTTATGCATGGCTTTCTTTCCTTCTTTTTTTCTTCTTCCTATTATAACAGATTAAGAGGCAGAGAAAAAGGCTGTTTCAGAGGGAAAGAAGAGCTGAGTCCTACTTTCTTGATGGGAGGCGCTTTTTCTACATCCATTTTTGTGCTATACTGAAAGAAATAAGACACGGGAGGCACAGATGTCGACTATTTTTGATTACCTAAAAGAAGTGACTTACGATTCCATATATGACCGCCCCTTCAAGGAGCTGGATGTCCTCGCTTTGACAGAGCTGACCTATCTGCCCTTTGGACACATTGTGCCTCAAGGAGATACAACAGGAATTCCAGTGCGCCTGTCTGATGCGATGGAACTGATCGATCGGACTACCGATTTTATCGTGAGTAACCAGCACCTGCAATTAGTCGATGAGTTGGCTACTTCAAAGCGCTTTAAGAACATCAAACTCCTTAACTATGTCGATGAGTGCGATCCCGATGTGCAAAAACAATTTGCGGCCATGACCTATCGGCTTAGTCTGGATACGTATTTGGTCGTTTTCAGAGGGACGGATGACACCTTGATCGGCTGGAAGGAAGACTTCCATATGACCTATATGGACCATGTTCCAGCTCAAAGACGCGCAGCCAGCTACCTGCAACATGTCATGAAGGAATTTCCAAAAGGACGTTTCTTAGTAGCTGGTCACTCCAAAGGGGGGAATCTCGCAACCTATGCTTGCTCGTATCTACCTGATTCCTTATTTGAACGGGTCGACGCCATCTACAGCTACGATGCTCCTGGCCTCAACAAGGCCATTATCGAAACCGAAGGCTACCAGCGCACGTCTCCAAATATTCGTCGCTTTGTCCCTCAAGGATCCATCGTTGGCATGATGTTGGAAGTGCCAGAACCGACGACCATTGTCAAAAGTCGCGCTTTTGCTGGCTTTGCCCAGCACGACGCCTTTACTTGGGAAATCAAGGACTACAGCTTTGTGACCGTTTCTGAAACCAGTCCAGATAGCCAGCAGACCGACCTGACCTTGAAGCAATGGGTTCGTGAAACATCGGCAGACGAGCGCAAGAAGTTTTTTGACACCTTTTTTGGCATTTTTCTAGATGCCGGCATCACTTCCATCAATGACCTTACCGATCTCAAACAGCTAGCTAAGGCCAAGGAAATCCTCCAAAATGCCCAGGATCTGGATCCAACCGAGCGGGAGATGCTAGAACGCTTGGCCAAGCAGCTCATCGACACCCGCTTTCAAGCTTGGAAAAAATGGCAGACGGTCCCCCGCATCCTGGTTCAAATGGCCGCATTTTTCAAGCGAAAAAAACAGTCGAGCTTTCCTCGCCACTGCTCTTAGAACACAAGGAGTGAGGCTCAACAACTGAAAAAAGAGGCCACCTCTTCTATTCACTAGAACGCAAAAAGAGAGTGGGACAGAAATCGGTAATTCGTTAGAATTCGATTTCGTCGTCCCACCTCCGCACAGTTGAGTAGGGCTGTAAAAGCTGATGAAATCAGCGTAGTAGAGCCCACTCAACCACTGCGTCTTGCTCGACAATCCAAAAATAATCGAGAGGCTAGGACTTTTGTTCCAGCCTCTTCTCTATTTTCTATTAGTTCTGAGGAGATGAAGCATCTGGCGTGCTTTCTTCTGTTACAGCTGCGCTTGCAGGCTCTGTTTCTGTCTCAGTTGTAGCAGGCTTGCTTCCTTCTAAAGCTGCTGCTTCTTTTTCCACCGGAGTTTCTGTAGGGACAGGCGTTTCAGCTGTGGTAGCTGCTTTGCCCGCTTCGCTTGCAGATGGCGTTGCTGCCAACTCTGCCTGGAATGCTTGGATAGCCTGTAGTAAGGCTGCTTTATCACTCTTTGGATTAGCCAATTGGTCAAAGAGAGCTTCTAAGCGATCAAATACCGCATCACTAGCTCCCTTGTCCTGCAATTGTTGGTGCAAGGCCATCAACTGGTTATAGAGCTGTTGATAAAGAGCGACATCCCCAATTTGAGGCTCTTCCGTTTGCTTTTGTTTTTGCTTTTCAATGGTATCGCTGATTTCACGTAGAAGTGCTTCCCCACTTGGAATAGCCTTGTCTGGATCAGATTCTTTTCCAAGTTGAGCCAAGCCTGTTTCAAAAGCCGTTCGTTTACCTTGGTCTTCGACTTGTGGCAAGAGCGACTGGATTTGCTCTAAGAGGGCTGTCAAAATCTTGTTCTGTTGACGGGCTTCTGTTGCCTTATCCAACTCTCCATACAAGCCTTTGAGGAAATCATAAACCGCTAAGTTGTAGGATGGGTTTTGACTTCCTTTTTGATCCAAAACTGTTTTTTCAATAGGATAGGTTTGGCCTTTTTCTTGGGAGAAGAGCTGGTCAATAGCTTGCTTAGTTTGGTAGAGCTCCATAAAGTGAGACTTGGAATCCCAAGCTTCTTCAAAGGCTTGAGCTCGGTAGAGCTTCAAGGCTAGATCTGCCGCCTTAGTGCGGAGTTCTGGTGTCAAGCGCGCATCGCTCAAGCTTTGGTAGAAATACTTGAGGTAGTCGACAGATGTCACACCCGTCCGATCTTGCATCTCCTGAACAGCTTCTAATAGCTTCCCTTCCTGCTCTATACGCTTGCTGTCCTTGGCAGTATAGGCTTCCTGCAATTGAGAGACCAACTCTTCCTTCTTCAATTGGAAGGCTTCTGTGTCTAGCAAGCGCACTTGTTCCAACAATTCTTGGTAACGACGATCCAAGGCTGTCTCTTCTTTTGGTTTGACCGCTTGGGTCGCATGAATGTACTGCGCATCAACCTGTTTGAGACTAGCTAGATAGCCCTCTGTTGAATTACTTGGGAAACTCTTGACATTTTCCAAGAAGTGGCCCAAGATCAGCTCAATCCGTCTTTGTTGCAATGGATCAGAAGCATAGAGAGTCCGGCTTTCTGCTAAGAGCTGGTTGACCTTGTCCTCTACGACTTTCTTGTCCAAGTCTCCTTTTTTGTAAGGAGATTGGATGGTTGGAAGACGGTGGGCTAAGTAGTCTGCTAGTCCTGCTGAGCGCACCTTGATATAGTGGTTGTGATCGCCATGCGGGATAACAAACTGACCATTTTCAATCTGGAGGCTATATGGAGAAATCCCTGAACGAAGCGCTGTTGCATAGAGTTCATTGATAAAGTCTAGTTCAGGATTGCCAGTTTCAAGTGGGATCCGGACATGTTCCTTCCGAACGGCATAAGGATGGATGTGGGTCGGATCGTATTCTTGGTCTGGATTGTTAAAGACAAAGAAACCATTGGAAATCTTAATGGCCTCACGAGGGACACCATAGGTCTTGCTGATGTACTGGATCTTTTCCTCATCTGAGGCATCGCGAGAATAGGTCGCAACGTCATCTGTCAGGGGCTGACCCTTGTCCTCTTCTTTCTTACCAGCTAGAGTTGCCTCTGCTGCTGCAATCTCTTGAGGAGATAGGTCCTTTTTATAGAAATAATGGGCATGGTTGCCATGAGCGACCATATAGCCGTCCTCGTCCTTGCTGATAACCTTGTCTGCGTGGAAGCCATGATCGTGCTCCTCTTCGTGCTCGTGATCATGACTGTCCCCATGTTCATGTTCATGATCGTGCCTGTCGCCATGCTCGTGATCAGGATCAACTGGTTTTGTACTTGGACTTGAAGGCCGATTTGGACTTATTTCAGCAGGTGTAGTAGCACCTTGAGCACGAAGCAATTGGAATTGCCGCGCCAACTCACGCTCTAAAGGAGATAGGGAGCTATATGGGATAAAGTGGAAATGATCCCCATGAGGGTAGACAATCCCTTGATCGGTCCACTTGGTAATCTTACTTGGATCAAAGACAGAACCGTCAGACTCCACATGACGAGAAGACAATGGGGCTTTCTGCAATTCTTCGATCAAGTTGGTCAGGGTTGGACTCGGTTTAGAGGTAGCCGGTTTAGAAGTCGTTGGTGTCGTCTGTGTATTAGTTGGACTGGCTGATGGCTGGTTGCTCGCTTGCTTCCCAAGGTTTGGAGAGGCCTGATCCGGAGTCCCTTGCCCTTGCTCTGTGCTTGCTCCAGCTAGGTGTGAGTTTCCAGCCTGATGGCCGGCTTGACCACCTAAAACGGAGAGGGCTGCTGCTAACTCTCCAGCAGATAAGGCACTCTTTGGAATATAATGGAAATGGCCACCATGGGGCACAATAAAGCCGTCCCCTGTATCTGAAATGACATCTCCAGGGCTAAAGACATAACCATCGTCCGTACGGTAGCCACCAGCTGTATGGTTCTTAGCCGTCAGCATCTCAAGAGTCTTACCTTCTTTCAGCGCTTGACTAGGTTGACGGAAGTCACGGGTCTTGCCTGCCTTGTGCGAGGAGCTCGCCTGCACCGATCCCGTTTCCCCTTCTTCTTTTGCGCCTCCTTTTTGCTGTTGAGCGATCTCTTCGATCGAGCGCACATTAACCGTATGTTGGGCATCCTTTAAGTAGAGATAGTATTTCCCAGCGCGTTTGATAATATAGCCATCCTTGACCTTGCTCACGATATCCGCTTCTTGCAGCTGATAAGTTGGATCCCGCAAAATCAACTCTTCACTAAAGATGGCATCAAATGGAACCTTGCCGCTGTAGTAATGAAAATGATCCCCATGAGAAGTGACAAAGCCTTCATCTGTAATCTTAATGACAATCTGCTCTGCCTGGGTCTTTTCCTTGGCATTGACCGCTTCGATGCTGTCTTCCTTTTTACTTGAGGCAGACGATGACGATTTCTTGTCAGCTTGCAAATACTGAATCTGATTCTTTTTCTCTTCCTTGACTTGTGGCTGCTGACTGAGCGCATAGGCACAGAGTCCTAGCCCCAAGGTCGCTACAATTCCAATCGTTCCCTTTTTCTTCATTCTTGATTTACTCCTCTAATTCCTTGGCTAAACTCGCCATATTTTCTTCTAAATTTGCTAATAGATCCTTATCGTTTTGCGGATCAGCTTCTAGTGGATCCAAAACCTTGACACGCGCCCCTGTTGCCTTGGCGATACTATCTGCCACCTTTGACGACGTGTGCTTCTCTACGAAGATCGTTTTCACCTGATAATCTTTGACAAACTGCTGGATCTCCGCCAATTGCCGGGCGGTTGGTTCTTGCTCAGGGGAAATCCCTGCAATCCCCAACTGCTTGAGACCAAAGCGTTTGGCCAGATAAGAAAAGGCCGTATGCTGGGTCACAAACGTCTTTTGCTTGGCCTTGTCAAAGACAGGCTGGTAGCGAGCTACTATTTCCTCACAGCGCTTTTCAAGCTTTTGGGCATTGGCCTGATAGAGCTCCTTGTTCTTTGGATCGATCTCTCCCAAGCGCTGGGCGATAATCTTTCCTTCCTCTGCAATTTTCGCAGGGTCCAACCAGGTATGCGGGTCATACAGGTGCTTGGCTTCTTTTCCCTGACCAGCCTCAACATCCTCTAATCCAGCCACCTTATCAAGGGTCATTCCTTGACTCCCTTCGATCACCTGTAACTTGGAACCTTGTAGATTAGGATCTAAACGACCAGCCCAGGATTCCAGGGTCTGAGAATGATAGACAAATACATCCGCATCATAGATTTGGGCCACTTCCTTGGTTGAGGGCTCGTAATCATGGATCCCTGCACCGGACTGAACCATCCAGATGTCATTTTGATCCCCAGAAATTTCCTTGACCAGAGCATAGATGGGATAAAAACTCGTGACAATTTTGAGACCTTTTTTAGAAGGGGGCTTGCCTGCATTTCCTTGACTAGCACAAGCTGCAAGCAGAAAGAAACCGAGGAACAAGAGTCCCAGCACCTTCATTTTTCTCCTTTTCATCCTTCACCTCTTTTTCATTTTCGTTAACTAGTTTATTAATCAGTTAATTAACTAGTTAATAATACTGCTAATCATTTGCTTTGTCAAGTCTTTTTTACATTTTTTTCCTTTTAATGCTAGAGACTAACCTTTTACTAGCCTCCGCAACCTTTCCTTGCAGTAAAAAAAGAGGCTGGGACAAAAGTCCTAGTCTCTCA
>NZ_KV834606.1:30851-84213 GCF_001837905.1 Streptococcus sp. HMSC076C09 | reverse complement strand
TAACGAATGACCGATTTCTGTCCCACTCTCTTTTATTGACGGTAGAAATATTGATCAGCTGGGTAGTTACCTGCAGATTGAGTGAGCACCAGACGTGGCTTGCTGGTATCAGACTGGTCTCCATCTGGATTTTGGAAACCGATTTTCAGCAGTCCAATCGCAGCACCAGTCTCCCCCATCTTCATCTCAACATAAGGAATCTTGCTCTTCTTATCCGAGTCTGCAACAGCCTTGAGGCTACCTTGGCCCTTGACTTTTCCGTCTGCTTGGATGACGATTTCAGCCCCCTTGCCATTGCGCCAGGTTCCAGCTAAGCTTGAGAAGTCGCCTCCGTTAATAGCCGCAATATCCAAGTCTTTCTCTTTTTTCGGTTGTGGGTAAGCTTTCCACCACTCTAGATGGTAATCACGGTAGGCCACGTCACCAAAGAGAATCCGACGTTCTTGGGAAGCTATTCCGTCAGGACCTGTCACACCCGCTGGGATCAAGTACAAGGTTTGCTCCTGCCCTTGGATCGCAGTCGCATTTGCCCCAGTGAAATAAACTTCATAATAGCCTTTTCGCTTCTTAGGCTCTTTTTCTTTATTGAGCAGGTAACTCGCCCGAGTGCCTCCACTCCAGAAGGTCCATCCTGTCTCACCATTTACAATACTTGGAAAAGCGCTGGTCTTATTTTGGTAATATTCTTCTGGAGTATAGCCGTAGAGTTTAAAACCTGAAGCTGCGATTTCCTTTTCATAGGTATCATTGGAATAAGCACCTTCAAACGGTGAGAGATTGCCATCAAGGACGACATCATTTGGATCTGTCGATTTGAAAAAATCCTCTCGATTGGCAAAGACCATCTCGTGGTCGGGATTTTTATCAGACATGGTGACCGTGATCAAAGGCTTCTTATCTGTCTTGTATTTGAAGACACGAACAGTGACTGTAAAGTCTGTATTGCCATCGGACTTTTTCATCTTGCCTGTCGAAACTTTGTTAGACCCTTCGACCTTCCAATCCGTACTAAATTCAGCGGATACCTTGCCGTCAGCCGTTTGGTAATCGATCTTCCAGGCCTTGCCTTTTTTCTCGATTTTGGCTTCATCCCGTTCATTAGAGACATAGTCACCACTCAAGTCAATGGCTTTTTCCTTTGGCTTGGTGACCTTCTTACTGGTCTGGTTAAATTCCTTTTGATGGTCTGGTTGGATGTTGGAACTAGAGTAGAGATAGACTCCACCGATCAGAACAGTTGCTCCGACCAGCCCCAAAATCGGCCCCAGGTATTTTTTCTTCCACTTAAGATTCATTTTACTACCTCCATGGAATAAGATCTTTACACTAGTATACCCTAAATCGACAGTATAGTAAAATTCCCCTCTATGTAGTGGTTTTCCATGTTTGAACTGACTAGTTTTAGTAGAAAATACCTGTTTCTCAAAAACAATATTTTGTTTATCATTATTTTTTTATCGTTTTTCGATACTTTTTTATTGACTAATTTTTTATAAGGAGTATACTATAAGTGAAAAATAAATAAACTTCAAGGAGGCTTGCGATGAAAAACTCAAAAACCTTAAAAAATGTCATTGAAGTCCTAACGGCTTTCATATTCTTTTGTGGCTTTATGACTGTGGCTGCACTGGTCGTCCACCTGCTTTCACGGATGGGAGTGTTTAAAGATCTCATTCAAACTGGACGTTTGTCCTTTGATGTCAATGGCATCCAGCTCTTCCCCAAACATCCGCAACCCCTCTGGCAGTTGCTCTTCCCACTAGCCTCAAGCGCTATCTATATTTACCTTCTCATCACCATTCGCAGCTTCCTCCAAAATCTCTACCAAGAAAAGATCTTTTCTCACTCCAACATTGATCTTTGCAATCGAGCTTGGAAGATTCTCTTGGTCTTGTCCTTTATGTCTGGCACACTTGAAACCAGTGGAAATGCTTATCTCCTTCCCTTCACTTTCCAATTGACCTTTAACACAGGGCTTCTCCTTGCCGTTCCAATCGTCTGGGTCTCTGGCAAGATTTTAGAGAGAGGTATTGAGATTGCTGAAGAAAATGAGCTAACCATTTAAGGAGGGTGCCATGATTATCGTCAATCTAGATGTCATGCTGGCCAAGCGGAAAATGAAATCCAATGAGCTAGCCGACAAAATCGGCATCACGACAGCTAACCTCTCCATTCTCAAGACCGGCAAGGCCAAAGCCATCCGCTTCACCACCCTTGAAGCCATCTGCAAAGAACTCGACTGCCAGCCCGGAGATATCCTAGAATACCGGCCAGATGAATAGGACAAGTATTTAAATATATAATGGGAGACCTTCCTTACCGACACAACAAAAGCACTCCCGCGGGAGTGCTTGAGAGCGTAGACAATTTGTTCTTCCTTACAAATCAAATTAATTTTATAAAAATCAAAAAATTTATTCGTTAGAATTATTCAATCATCTACTGAAACTTTCCGCCGTGAGAAAAGTGCTAGAAACAATTGTGTTTCTAGCACTCGGGAGTTTTGGAACCTTAGGTCCAAAACTAAGTCATGGAACTTCTTCGATGTTCGCTGACGTCCGTACTCACCTAAGGAAAGTTTTTTAGATGATTTTTTCTTTCTCTATCATTTACCCAATGATGCTTCCATTTGGTACAGATGGATCAACAGTTAAGACTGTTAATTGATCTCCGTATTCTGCGGAAAGAATCATGCCTTGGCTGACATATTTCTTCATCATCTTACGTGGTTTGAGGTTGGCCACGATTTGGAGTTTCTTGCCGACCAATTCTTGTTCATTTGGATAGAATTTCGAGATACCAGAAAGGATTTGACGGTCTTCGCCATCTCCTGCATCTAAGCGGAAGCGAAGCAACTTGTCTGAGCCTTCGACACGTTCCACTTCTTTGACCTCTGCTACACGGATTTCAACCTTGTCAAAGTCTTCAAATTTAATCTCGTCTTTTTCAGACTTGAGTTTCACTTCTTCTGGAATCCATTCTTTTTCTTGTGGTTTTCCAGCAGTCATTTGAGATTGGATGTAGGCAATTTCTTCTTCCATATCGAGACGTGGGAAGATTGGAGTTCCTTTGGTAACCACTGTGACATTTTCAGGGAAGCCTGCTAAGGTCAAGTTTTCAAGATCGAAGTCCAAGCCCAAGCCAAGTTGTTCCATGATGGCGTTTGAGGTGTTCATCATGAATGGTTGGATCAAGTGAGCCACGACACGAAGGCTAGCTGCCAAGTGAGCCATGACCGCTGCCAATTGTTCCTTGTCACCATCTTCTTTAGCGAGGACCCATGGAGCTGTCTCATCGATGTACTTGTTGGTCCGAGAGATGATGTTCCATACGGCTTCCAAAGCGCGTGGGTAATCAACCGCGTTCATTTGCTTGTGGTATTCAGCGATGTTTTCTTCAACTACCTTAGCCAAATCGGCATCAAATGCGGTAACATTTTCGACATAAGCTGGAACTTGACCACCAAAGTATTTATTGATCATGGCTACCGTCCGGTTGAGGAGGTTTCCAAGGTCATTGGCCAATTCATAGTTGATACGAGCCACGTAGTCTTCTGGGGTGAAGGTCCCATCAGAACCAACTGGTAAACTGCGCATGAGGTAGTAACGAAGTGGATCCAAGCCGAAGCGTTCCACCAACATTTCTGGATAGATGACATTCCCTTTAGACTTAGACATCTTGCCGTCTTTCATGACAAACCAACCATGGCCAATCAAGCGTTCTGGCAATTTGATATCCAACATCATGAGAAGGATTGGCCAGTAGATCGAGTGGAAACGAAGGATGTCTTTTCCGACCATGTGGAAAACGGTTCCGTTCCAGAACTTATCAAAGTTTTCATGATCTTCTTGGCCATAACCAAGAGCTGTCACGTAGTTAAGAAGGGCATCAAACCAAACGTAGACAACGTGTCTAGGATTGGATGGAACCTTTACTCCCCAAGTAAAGGTAGTCCGAGATACCGCCAAGTCTTCCAAACCTGGCTCAATGAAGTTTTTCAACATTTCATTGAGACGGCCATCTGGCGTGATGAAATCTGGTTGGGATTTGAAAAATTCAACCAAGCGGTCTTGGTATTTGCTGAGGCGAAGGAAGTAAGATTCTTCAGAAACCCATTCTACTTCGTGTCCTGATGGGGCTACCCCACCGATGACCTTGCCATTCTCATCACGGAATACTTCAGCCAATTGGCTTTCTGTAAAGAACTCTTCATCAGAGACTGAATACCAGCCAGAGTACTCACCCAGGTAGATGTCGTCTTGCGCAAGCAAGCGTTCAAAGACCTGAGCCACCACTTTTTCATGGTAATCGTCTGTCGTACGGATGAATTTATCGTATGAGATATCGAGTAATTGCCAGAGTTCTTTCACTCCAACGGCCATCCCATCTACATAAGCTTGCGGCGTAATCCCAGCTTCTTCTGCTTTTTGCTGGATCTTTTGACCGTGCTCATCAAGACCAGTCAGGTAGAAAACATCATAGTTCATCATACGTTTGTAACGTGCCAAGACGTCACAGGCGATTGTTGTATAAGCTGAACCAATATGCAATTTACCAGATGGGTAATAGATAGGGGTTGTGATGTAGAATGATTTTGTCATTTTCTTTTCCTTTCAGGGCTAATGGAACCCAATTTAGTAACACTCTATTATAACATTTTTAGGAGTCCCTGAAAACCCAAGACAAGCTAGGATCTAAGGAAGACAAGCAAAAAAGCTGACCGAAGTCAGCTTTTTTTTATGGATAACAAATTATGTTATCTTACTTACCAAGATAATATTCTTTTACAACGTTCAATTTTTCGTCAAATTCGAATACCAATGGTGGGAAGTTAGGGATTTCCACATCCATGATTTCGTCGTCTGACAATTGTTTGATGTGTTTTACAAGGGCACGGATTGAGTTACCATGTGCTCCTACGAATACGTTTTTACCGTCTTTAAGAGCTGGAGCGATTTTATCTTCCCAGAATGGAAGGGCACGTTCCAAAGTAACTTTCAAGTTTTCAGCATCTGGAATTACTGAATCGTCAAGTGAAGCATAACGACGGTCAGTGTGTGCTGAGTGTTCATCATCACGGTCCATTGCAGGAGGCAATACATCGTAAGAACGACGCCAAATGTGAACTTGTTCATCACCAAATTGTTCAGCAGCTTCTGCTTTGTTTTTACCAGTCAAACCACCGTAGTGACGTTCGTTCAAGCGCCATGATTTTTCAACTGGAACCCACAATTGGTCAGAAGCTTCAAGAGCCAAGTTAGTAGTTTTGATCGCACGTTTCAATACTGAAGTATAAGCTTGGTCAAATTCGATACCAGCTTCTTTGATCAATTTACCAGCGTCGATCGCTTGTTGTGTACCTTTTTCAGACAAATCAACATCAGCCCAACCAGTGAAAAGGTTAGCTTTGTTCCATTCAGACTCACCGTGGCGAGCAAAAACCAATTTTACCATTAGATGGATCTCCTTTTTATTCTCCGAGGTTTCCCTCGTTTATCTATTTTATTCTACTAGATTTTCAGTAAAAAATCTAGTGGCGACCATAGAAAAGTGCAATTTCTCACAAAAAAGAGCCTAACGGCTCTGGTTTGAAATTGAGGAATGTTTATTCTTATGTAGAAATAGGTTTATTCTGCCGATTGCTCCTTCTCTTCTGCTCTTTCATCTTCTAAAGGATGATTTCGTCTATAAACAATCCCACTAACATTCCACCACTCTCTGAGGATAAAAATCCAATAGAAGGCCTGACACAAGTAAAATCCCCATTCCAACCGTAGGAGGTCTATTTGAACAGTCATAGAAAACATGGTAAAGATTAAAATAATGCTACAGGCTACAAAAATTAACAGTGATTGAAGATGCGCCAGCAAAGGATAGCCTGTTTTATCTAGAAGATATTTTAAAAAAATAGCAAGTACTGGTAATACGAAAAGAATCACTAGTGAAATGGTGAAATAGGAATTAAGAAGACCTTCGAACTCTTTGGCATTGTAGAGAGAATGTTCACCTAGGAAAATCGTAAACCGTGCCGAATCATTCTCCCCTATTTTTTGATATATATAAAACGGTGACATCAATTGGGTCAAAACATAGACCGTAAATAAGCCAAGTTGACGCCATAACTGATGATTAAATTTTATTTTTCCTTTTACCATGTCTCCTTTCACCCCCTAACCTTTCCATTCCGAATTTCAACAGTCTCAGATACTTGTTTCCCATCATCGAACAGGCCATACCACCCATCTGGCAGAGACTTAATTACCAAGTAATCCTTCAAAACTGATTTAAAATCATACTCTGATTCTTTAAATCGACTTATATTTTCAGGGGAGATTATTTTAACATAGATGTCTCCTGATTCGATAAAACTACTATACGAGACATCATACCATCCCCCTAGAATTTTTAACTCAGAATTAGGAATGCTATTCTCATATTGCTTCATCAAACTGAAATAATTGTTACCTCGTTTCTTAACGGGGGATAAACTTATTTCAATCCAAGAGCCGCTAAAAGCACTATACTCGTTAATTTTTTTATCTAATTCTGCTTCAAGCTCGATTCGCTCAGTACTGAATTCAAACCCCTTCTCTATAATGGGCAAATAGGCTCTATCAAAATCATCATAGGTATTTTCTATTCCTAGGTTTTCAGCTAAATCAATCTTATTAGAATACGGCATCACCAAGTGTTTAAATCTGACTGATTTTTTCAGGGGAATTGAAATCTTTTTCCCTTCAACCGTTTCAGAATAGATAAAATTCACATCCGGACCAGCATTGGGCCGAGTCCAAGAGAAACCTGTAATCTGTATATCTCCTCGGAAACTTCTACTATCATAGAAACCTTTTAGGTTAGCGTCTAAATTTCTATAAAAATAGAATCCTAGAAACAGTAGGAAGCAGATAACCACTAGAAAGGCTTTTGACCGATCACTAATCGTCGTCTGGCCCTTCTTGAAATGTTTTTTCAAATTCACGTTCCAACTCTTCTTCAACTCTTTCCTCCTTTATAATCTTTTTAAATTCTTCAGCATTCCGAACGATTTCTTTCTGCCCACTCTTTGTATAAGGAGCGCTAATAGACCAACTGAAATGATCTGCATCAGGAAACAAACTCTTGATGACAGTTTTTTCCTCCTCCATAGTGAGGTTTTGTTTTAAAATCAAGAGATGGCGATATTTTTTTAGTAGGGTTAAGAGTTTACTATCCTTCACCTTCACACCATTGCGATCTAATCTCTCCGTAGAACTTGAGGAAGTTTCTACTTTTTCATCTTCATCATCATATTCATAATCTATCCAACATCCTCCTACATCTATTTTATTTCTATCAAGACTGTATTTTTTTGTCTCAAATTTGGGTGCAGGCAATATTTGATAAAATCCACTGTAACCATAATCAACAATCATTTTTGGATCTGTCTCTGCGATTTCTCCCTTGTTCAGATTCACAAATAGGAGATTATTTTTTGTAACATTGAAAGCTACATACTCATCTTTTCCATCTGTAAACATGCTACTTCGCATGTTTCCTTCAATCGAGTCGTAACCCATTTTTTGAACGAGTTTTAAAACATCAATGGTATGACCTTCTCCTTTCTCTTGACCCAATTCATAATATCGAATTCTAAAATATTCATTTGCGTCTTTTTTCTTATCTTCGCCACTGATTAGTTTAGAATCTTGAAGGGCTATATATTGGGATCCGATAGTATAATATGGGGCATTATTTTTATCTTCTTTCTTAAAACTATAAGCCAATATTGGAATTCCGGTGGCCTCTTCACTAATGATTCGATTTTCCAATAACCGTTGTCCTCTACCAACATAATCATAATTTCTATCACTCACAACATGTACTGCTTCTTTTAGGTAAAGGAAGCTCCAAATACCGCCAACCATTAGAACGGTCACGGCAACTAGGGAAAGAATATGCCATATTTTCCAAGAAAAATTCTCCAGCTTCTTCATCTCGTTCTCCTATTGTTTGATTTCAAAAGTATATTATATCATGATTTCTCCTATTTTTCCTTCACTATCCTAGTGTGGTTTTACCATACAAAAAAGAGCCTGACGGCTCTGGTTTGAAAATAGCTTGCTTCTTTTTGTCTTCAACAAACATTCACAATATAGAACTATTCTTTTGATAAGATTTCTGCCTCATTAGCTGTTTTGGTAGCAGAATTTCGATATTCAATCATCTTTTTTATATCACGTAAGTTGCTATAAATATGAAACAAATAAATGAGTAAGCAGACATAGAAACCTGAGCTAAAGCTATAGTGATCTTTCTGAACTGACAAAGAAAACACCGCATAAACGAACATTACTACACAAGATACATGAATCAACAAAGACTGTAAACTAGCTAAAAATGGGTATCCCTTTTTTTCAAAGAAATTATGAATGAAAAAAGCAAGGATAGGTAAGGTTACTAATAGTAAAAGTAAAATGATAAAATAAAAATTTACAAGATCCTCAAACGCTTCACCCCCAAACACAGGGTTATTGTCCAGAAAGAGAAAAATTTGTGAATTATTTGGATTTGAAATAGCTAGATCATTGTAAAATGGCAAAGCTAGAAATGAAAAAATTAGGAAAATATACAATCCAAGTTCCCAAGCTAGACTAAGTCCAGTATCCTTTTGTATTTCTGACATGTTTAATCCCTTTCTTTAACCTTTCCATTAAAAATCATAGCTCGAGCTGTGGGTAGTTCAGTTGAGGTATCAAGAGCATAAATCCCATTTGGTAAGCTCGTTTTTTGTAAAAGTGTATTCAACTCATCCTTCAGATGTATACTTTCTTTATCGACACCTTTTGGTAGCGAAATTTGAACATACAAGGCATTATATTCTAATGCATCCTCTACTGGAAATTGATACCAGCCTCCAAGTACGGTACGATTCTTCTTCATTGATTCTTTCTCATATTCACCGAGCCATCTAACTCTATAATAATTTGATAATTGACTGAAAGTTGTAAATTTCAAAGTGATTTTAGAGCCTTTTAACGTAGAGTTTTGATTGATTTTATTTTGAATTTCCTGTTCCAATTTCTTACTGTCAGGATTGAGCTCGAGTGCTTTTTCAAGAATTGGACCATATACACTATACTCCTCAGCATACATTCCAATCGAATCCCCAGTCATTCCATAACGACCTTCTTTACCCAAATAAGGATAATATGGAATAATAAATTGTTCAACCTTCATTCGTCTCTTTAATGGAATAGAAATGACTTTTCCATTGACCTTCTCAGAATAAACATAATTGACATCTATTCCCAATTTATCTTGAGTAGATAGGGAAAGACTGGTGATCTTTATCTCACCTGGATAATGATTGCTTTTATAGAGTCCTTTGATGTTTGTTTCCAAATTTCTATAAAAACAAATACTGATAAGAGCCAAAAAGCCAACTAGAACGAGACAGCTTTTTAGTTTTTCATTCTTCATTTCCATATACTTTCTCAACTTTCTCTTCATCAACTACTTGGATTAATTCCTCAATATTGTGGATATATTCGTTATGACCATCCCTTGTATAGTCATCATCAATAAACCAAACAAAGTGAGTTGCATCCGGAAATAGCTTCGACACTAATGACTGGCTACTAGATAAATTTCTGTCTTCTTCTAAAACAAGGAGAAATCCATATTTTTTTAATATTGAAAGAAGTTTGCTATCTTCAGGTTTTTCTTCACTACTGTCTGAAGTTGAATAACTACTATCGTTTGTGGTAGTCATTTTCTTCTTTGGCTGTTTATAGTGAACCCATGGCCAAGAAATTTTCGTGTTGCTTTCCTCTTCATCGAAGTTCTTCGTAATGAAATCTGGATTAGACAGGGCCCTATAGATGCCTTTATAACCATATTGTATCGTTTTCTTCGGACGTTTTTTACTCTCCTTTTGCGTCCTAAGATTAAAATAGATGGATTCCTTATCTGTCACTTTCACCCTGACATACTCGTCCTTCCCATCAGAGTACATGGTTGACTCCATGTTTCCATAAATCGTTTTATAACCCAGTTTCTGAATAATTTTAAAGACATCAATGGTATGCCCCTCTCCTTTTTCTTCTCCAATCAGATAATAACGAATTTTAAAATATTCTTCCGAATCTTTTTCATTTTGATTAACATTACCCAGCTTAGAATCTTGAAAGGCTATATAGTTATGTCCGACAGCAATTTGATCATCATAACCATCTTCATCTGTATTTTTTAATGAAAGAGCTAAAATTGGGAATCCTGTATCTAGTCCCTTTACTTTTTCATAGTTCGTCAACCGTTGCCCTTTTCCAACATAAATATAATTTCGCTCATGAACAATATAGTCTGCATCTTTTACGTAAAAGAATGAACAAAGGCTACCAATAAAAAATACAGCCACAGCAATCAAGGTATAAACGTGCCACATTTTCCAAGAAAAATTCTCTAGCTTTTTCATCTCGTTCTCCTTTTGTTTGATCGTGAAAGTATATTATATCATGATTTTCCCTATTTTTCTCCTAGTTAAAATATAGGTATATTCTCATTGCATCAAAAAAGAGCCTGACGGCTCTGGTTTCTCTCACATTAATTTTTCTGACAGTCGGGGCAAATGCCATAGACCGTCATCTGGGTTTTGGTGATCTGGTAGCCACTTTGACTGGCTGCTTCTTCACGAAGATCTGGGACTTCGATATCCACATCTGCGATACGACCACATTTTTCACACACCACATTCAAATGGTCATGCCCCATGAAATCAAAATAGGTCGTGGTATCATTGCGAACCTTGATCTCAGAAACAACCCCCTCATCAATCAAAACCTTGATATTGTTGTAGACAGTTGCTAGACTCATGCTTGGAAACTGAGGCAATAAATCGCGATAGATCTTCTCAGCGCTTGGATGTTCATGACTCGCCACTAAATAGGAAAGAACTGCTCTGCGGGTATCAGTAATCCGAATACCCTTGGCACGCAAATTTTGCAAGACTTCTTCCACGCGCTCTTCTTCATGACGATGCAATGCGTTCACTATGATCCCCCCTTTCCAATATGATTTAATCGATTCGTTACCCCTATTATAGCATGTTTCAAAATAAATCACTATTTAGAATGCTTTTAATTAAAAAAAATGTCCAGTGGACATTTTTTTCATGAGCCTGAAAACCGAAAAGCGAGTTTATGTCCGGGGGACATTGATTCACGAGCCTGAAATAGATTCATCTACTCTCAACCGATCCAACTGGTCATCCAGCGCACGGTTCCTAGGATCATTTTGACCACGAGGATCATAAAGCAAAATTCCAGTACGAACCACAGCCCTTTCAATAGATACAAAATAGGTCGGATAAACAACAAGGCAAAGAGGCCTAAAATGAATCGCATGGTCTTTTCTCTCTCCTTCTTTTTTCCTATTATACCCTTATCCTATAGAGCTGTCCAACAAAAAAACCATCCTAGAAATCTAGGATGGCTTTTCAAAATGCAATTATTTAACTGCTTCTTTAAGAGCTTTACCAGCTTTGAATGCTGGAACTTTAGAAGCTGCGATTTTGATTTCTTTACCAGTTTGTGGGTTGCGACCTTTACGAGCTGCACGTTCACGAACTTCGAAGTTACCGAAACCGATCAATTGAACTTTTTCACCTTTTGAAAGGTATTCTGAAACTGCTGCGAATACAGCATCAACAGCTGCTGCTGAATCTTTTTTAGTCAATTCTGTAGCTTCTGCCACTTTTGCGATCAAATCTTGTTTGTTAGCCATTTAACAAATCCTCCAAATTTTTTTAGGCTTTACGCCTTAACAGTACTATAATATCTAAAAAAAGCCTTTAGGTCAAGTACTAAACCTGTTTTTTCAAACATTTATTCAGCTTATTCGTAGCGCACCAAAACTGCAAATGCATTCTCACCTGTATGGGTTTGGATAATCGATCCAGTCTCGAGAACTGGGATAGCATTTTCAACGAACGATTGCAACTGAGCCTTCATTTCATTGGCCCACTCTGGTGCCCCTGCGTAAGAAATCCCGATCTCAGCCACCTTACTATGGGAAAGATTCTCTACCAATTCATCCAACCATTTCTTAAAGGTCTTGTTACCGCGCCCTTTGACGATTGGTTCTAACTGATGGTCCTTCATTTGCATCACGACACGGATATTGAGAAGGGAGCTCAAAAGTCCTGTAACACGGCCAATGCGCCCACCTTTAACCAGATTTTCCAAGGTAGAAACACCGATATACAACTCTGTCTTTTCTTTGACTTCTTCGATGCGAGCCAAGACAGTGTCTAAATCAGCTCCTTCTTTGGCCAACTTGGCTGCTTCAACGACTTGGAACTTCATGGCTTGGTCTGTAAAGCCACTATCAATCACAGTCACTTCTGCTCCTGACAAGGTTGCTCCTTGACGTGCCGCCTCTACTGTTCCTGACAAGGCATGAGACATATGAATCGAAACGATATGAGCTCCGTCTGCTGCTAACTTTTCATAAATTTCCGCAAAAACTCCAACGGGTGGTTGGCTGGTCTTTGGAAGATTTTTGCTAGACTGCATTAAGCGCAAGAAGTCCCCTTCACCCAACTCACTGTCAGAATAAAGGACTCCATCCACCATAACAGAAAGCGGCACAATCGTAATGCCATATTCTTCAACCACTTCAGGCTCAATTGTAATAGATGAGTCTGTAACTATTTTAATATTTGCCATATATTCCTATACTCTTCCTAGAATGTTCTGCTTTCATTATATCAAAAAACACGGGTTTTTGCAGTGAAAGATAACTAGTTCGGCTCCCTTAATCATCTGCAGCAGAAAAACCTGTATTGTGAAGGACATGGTCTTGGACAATTCCTTGATCATCCAAGAGCAACCCATGAAGAACCCCTCCATAAACAGCGCCCCCATCGACACCCATTTTTTGATCTGAAATCCAAAGATTTTCGGTACCGACTGGCTCATGGAGCAGTCCATAGACCGGTGTATGACCAAAGACGATCCATTTGCCTGTCTGATTCTCCGCTTCATGGAATGGTTTTCGGATCCAGACCTTTTGGTAGTCACTGGTTTCCCGCCAATTTTCAAGGGTTAGATCCACACCGGCATGGACAAAATAATAGCTCTCTGTCTCATAGTCAAAGGGCAAACTGCGGATGAAGGCCACCAATTCAGGAACCGTGCTCTCTACTGCTTGTGCATCTGCAACCCCATCTACAGGAGCATCGAGCGGGCGTCCCAATAGAGAATTAATGGTCGTATCGCCACCATTTCTTCGGTAGTGGTCATAACGTTCTTCTGGATTGTCCAACCAGGCTAAAAACATGTACTCGTGATTCCCGGAAAGGCAAACCGCTCCGTGATGGTCTACGTAGTCCTTTACGATTTCAATTGATCGTTTGCCATTTTCGCCTCGATCTATCAAATCCCCTAAAAAGACCAATTGAGCTTTTCCATCCCACTCTGTCATGAGCTCTTCTAGCATTTGTGCTTTCCCGTGAATATCTCCGACTACAAAGTATGTTGACATGGTTATAAACCTTCTTTCTCTTAACGCTTGAGAAGTTGCTCTGCCTGTTGACGGGCAGCTTCCGTTAGATCCTCTCCTGCCAGCATCTTGGCAATTTCTTCGATTCGTTCTTCTCTATTGAGCAAACGAACAGTAGATACAGTTGAGTGTTCATCACTGATTTTCTCAATATAGAATTGATAATCTGCTGCAGCAATGACTTGAGGCAGGTGAGAAATGGCAAGCACTTGGCCATTTTGACCAATCTTGTGAATTTTCGCTGCGATGGCTTGAGCCACGCGCCCAGAGACTCCTGTATCCACCTCGTCAAAGACAATACTGGTTTTTCCTTCTTTTCGAGAAAAAGCCGACTTAATGGCCAACATCAAGCGTGACAATTCTCCGCCGGATGCTACCTTGACCAGCGGTTTAAAATCCTCACCTGGGTTAGTCGAAATGTAAAATTCGACAGCTTCATTTCCCTCACGATTAAACTTAGCCTTGCTAAAACGCACTTGAAAACGCGCCTTGTCCATGTAGAGATCTGCCAATTCTTGCTGGATTTCATTTTCCAAATCTTGAGCTAGGTCATGCCGTTGATCACTCAAATCTTGAGCCAAGGTGACCAAACTCTTTTCTAGACGTTTGAGTTCTTTTTCCAAGTCCTCAGACGAGAGATCACTTCCGGTGAGAAGGCTATATTCTTTGGTGATTTGCGCCAGGTATTCCAATACGTCCTTGACTTGACCACCATACTTGCGCTTGATGGAGTGGATCAAATCCAAACGCAATTCCACCTGCATGAGGCGATTGCCATCAAACTCCAGACCATCGACCACATCTTCTAAGCGCTTGGTAATATCCTCAAGGGCATAGAAGGTTTCAGATAACTGGCTTGAGAGCTCTTTGTAGCTGGTATCATATTCTTCGATACTTTCCAAATCATTCATGGCTGAGCGAACATTGGAGAGGCTCGAAAACTCTTCTGCATCCAGCATGGCATAGGCGTTGGTTAGGGTATCAGCAATCATCTTGTGATTGAGCAGGCGTTGGCGTTCTTGCTCCAAACGCACATCCTCATCCACTTCCAAGGCAGCTGCCTCAATCTCCGCAATCTGAAACTCCAACATCTCAATACGGGCCTTGTTTTCCTGCTGGTTGCGCTGGAGTTCCACCACTTGTTTGCGCAGTCGTTTGTAATCTTCAAAGGTCTGACGATAAGCGGCTTTCGTTTGGAAAAAGGCTGCATCCCCAAATTCATCCAGCATAGTGATATGCAATTGGGGGCGCATGAGTTCTTCCTGATCATGCTGGCCATGGATGTCCACCAAATGTTGGCCGACTGCTTTTAAGACCGATAAATTCACCATTTGGCCATTGATCCGACTGACACTTCGTCCATTTTGCAGGATCTCTCGGCGGATGATCAACTCATCGGTCCACTCTAGTCCTTGCTCTTCAAAGAGAGCCGTCAAGTGGCGATTGCTCTCAACAGCAAAGAGACCTTCGATTTCCGCTTTTGGGGCTCCGTGTCGAATGACATCCGTCGTTGCACGGCTTCCCAGCATCATGTTCATAGCATCGATAATGATGGATTTCCCTGCACCTGTTTCCCCTGTCAGTACCGTCATCCCCTTTTCAAAATTTAAGGAAATCTCTTCGATAATGGCAAAGTTCTTAATCGAAATTTCTAATAGCATAGGCTCTTACCACCCAAAGATTGATTTGAGGATATTCTCTGCTTCTGGTGCGGAATAGGCGATCAGTAAAATCGTATCATCATCTGCGACAATACTAAAGATATGATCCTTATAAATCTCCCTCAAACGACGTTTGACTAAAGGCGCTGTCCCTGGAACCATGGTGAAATTGACATATTCTCCCATGCGACGATGAGACAAGATATTGCTTTCAATCATCCCAATTCCTTGGTGGTGCTTACGTGGCAATTCATAGACATAGGTCATGTCTTTCAGAGGGCGTTTTACGATGCCCAATTCTTTGATATCCCGTGATACCGTCGCTTGGGTTGCTGAGATGCCTTCTTCTTTCAAATGTTCGACGATCTCTTCTTGGGTCCCCACTTCATGATCGCGAATAAAGCGACGAATTTTTTCTAATCTGATATTCTTACTCTTCATGTTTAAATTCCTTATGTGCCAGCTCCACAACAGCCTCCAGCTGCTCTGTCGTTGGCTTTGTTTTCTCTTCTTTTTTTTCTAGATACATCAAAAATTCGATGTTGCCATGGCCTCCTTGGATAGGGGAATAATCCACTCCCATTACAGAAAAGCCATGCGTTCCTGCAAACGTAGCGACCTTTTCAAGAACCGCTAAATGAATCTTAGAATCCTTAATGATCCCATTTTTTCCGATCTGCTCACGTCCTGCCTCAAACTGAGGTTTGACCAGCGCTACGACTTGTCCATTTTCTGCCAAAATCCGATGAAGGGCTGGCAGAATCAAGTCCAAGGAAATAAAGCTGACATCGATACTCGCAAAGCTCGGTGTCGCTTCAAAATCATCTGGCTGGGCATAGCGGAAATTGAACTGTTCCATCGAGACTACCCGAGGATCATTGCGCAATTTCCAAGCCAACTGATTGGTCCCAACATCCACCGAAAAGACCTGGCTGGCTCCATTTTGCAGCATGACATCTGTAAAGCCACCTGTAGAAGCTCCAATATCAATCGCAATTTTACCCTCTACAGATAAACCAAATTGGTTCAGGGCTTTTTCTAATTTGAGTCCACCCCGGCTGACATACTTGAGCTTTTCACCCTTTAATTTCAACTCGGTCGCTTCATCAATTTTTTCACCCGGTTTATCAAAGCGCTCACCATTGATAACGGCAACGACGAGGCCTGCCATGACCCCTCTTTTGGCTTGTTCGCGGGTATCAAATAGGCCTTGTTTATAGGCTAATACATCCACTCTTTCCTTAGCCATCTATTCGTAATCCTTCTATTAATTTCTTGATTGCTTGCGGATCAAAGTTGCAAGCAGCTGTAATCTGATCCAACAAGTCCTCGCAAACGTCTAATTTGCTTGTAAGCAAAGCTTTTGATTCTTCCAATCCCAAGAGGGCTGGATAAGTCGATTTTTCTGCCACTAAGTCCTTTTGAGGAGTCTTCCCCAGAGCTTCAAAATCAGCGACCAAATCCAAAATATCATCCCGTACTTGAAAAGCCAGCCCTAATGTTTTCCCAATTGTTTCTAAGAGCTGACCAATGACTGCTGGCAACTCTAAAATCGAGGTTGCTGCGATGAATGGATAGGCAAGTAGGCGTCCTGTCTTATTGGCATGGATGGTCTGCAATTCTGCTAGAGTGAGCTGTTTATGTTCCCCTTCCATGTCAAGGACTTGGCCAGCTACCATTCCGCGACTACCGGAAGCATCGGATAACTCAAGGATCAAAGAGACCTTGACCGCATCTGAAAGGTCACTCGCAGCAATCATTCCAAAGGGATCGAGGAAAAGTGCATCTCCTGCTAAAATCGCCAGGTCTTCTCCGAATTTCTTATGATTGGTCAATTGCCCCCGACGGTAATCGTCATTGTCCATGGCTGGCAGATCATCGTGAATAAGGCTTCCTGTATGGATCATCTCTAAAGCTCCTGCCACTTGAAAGTGAGCCTCCGTCAATTCCTGTCCAAAGGCCTCTAATAATTCTAGAAGGAGCAAGGGGCGCAGGCGTTTCCCACCTGCCTGAATCGAATAAAGGACCGACTCCACTAAATGAGGGGCAACGGCTTTCTCCTCATAAAAAGAGCGAACTGCTTGCTCTACTCTATTTCGTTTTTCTTCTTGTCTCATGCTAGATCCGCTTCAGTACCATCTGCTTGCATGACCTTGACCAAGGTTTTCTCTGCTTGATCTAAGGTATCTTGCAATTCTTTTGACAATTTCATTCCTTTTTGGAATTCTGTAATGGCTTCTTCAAGAGCCACATCACCACTCTCCAATTTTTGGACGATAGCTTCCAAATCTGCTAAATTTTCTTCAAATTTCTTTTCTTTCGACATGTTTTACCTCTACTTCTAACTGGCCATCTCTCATGATGAGGGATAGCGGGTCCCCTTCTGTTACTTTCGCAACCGAATCTAGAACCTGATCTCCTTCCTTGACCATGGCATAACCACGCGCAATAATCCGACTGGTATCGAGCATCAAGAGGGCTTCTGATAAGCCTTGTACCTTGATCTTTTGCTCTTTTAGGACTTGTTCCATTCGGTTGGTTAAGATTCTCTTATCTTGGAGCAGGCGGTCTTGGTAGCGCTCGATACGATGCAAAGGAGACATAGCTTTTAGGCGATGACGCAGACCTTGCAGCTGATTGGCCCCTTGTCCATAAGCATCACGCATTCCTTGTTTCAAGCGCAATTGCAACTGGTCAATCTTTTGCAGGTAGCCATCATAGAGTCTTTCAGGCTGTCTAAAAATAACCGATTGACTTAATTTGGCCAAGCGTTCACGATTATAGGCCAAGCGATTGGACATGGCTGTTGCCATGCGATTTTCCTGCTTTTGTAAATGGGACAAGAGATCCAATTTGGTTACTGGAGTAGCCAATTCAGCAGCGGCTGTTGGAGTAGCAGCTCGTCGGTCTGCTACAAAATCGGCTAGAGTCGTGTCTGTCTCATGTCCAACACTGGAGATAATCGGAATCCGCGATTCAAAAATGGCTCGCACCACTGCTTCTTCATTAAAGGCCCAGAGATCTTCAATCGAACCACCCCCACGACCAATAATCAAGACATCCAAATCATCCCGTTGGTTAGCTCTTTGAATATTAGCAACCACCTCACTAGAAGCTCCTTCCCCCTGAACCTTGGTCGGGTAGAGCACAATCTCTACACCAGGGAAGCGTCGACTCACCGTTGTGATAATATCGCGAATCACGGCCCCACTTTGACTGGTGATGACCCCGATCTTTCTTGGAAATTGTGGCAGAGCTTGCTTCCACCGATCCTGAAAGAGCCCTTCTTCGGTCAACTTTTTCTTGAGTTGCTCAAATTGGATGGCCAAGGCCCCTACCCCATCTGGCTCAGCTTTTTCAATGACAATGGAATAACTCCCACTTGGCTCATAGAGCTGAATGCGACCGATGACGTTGATCTTCATGCCTTCTTCTAGCTCAAAACCAAAGCTTCGATAAACCCCAGCCCAGACCGTCGCCTGAATGACCGCTTTTTCATCCTTTAATGAAAAATACTGGTGGTTGGGGCGTTTTCGGAAATTGGAGACCTGCCCTGTCAGATAAACCCTTTCCAAATAGGGATCCTTATCAAATTTTAATTTCAAATATTTGGTCAAACTTGATACGGATAAATAGTTGGACATAGGAACTCCTTTCTGCAGAATATGATCAAGTTTAATTATACCAAAAAACACCAAAAAAGGCTGGCAGACAAAGCGAAATCATGAATTTCCTTTCTCTACAAGCCTCATTTTATTCAAGACACTTTCTACTGGTCTATTTTAAACCAGCTTCCTTATTTTTCACACTTCTCTAACCGTTCAATAAAGGAGCTAAGACGTGCTTGGGGTTCCCCTTCATTTGGATAGGCATAACTAATATAGAAGACTGTTTTTTCCTCTTCAACCAGCGGAATTTTGACAAGATTTGGATATTCTGGAAAGAGAGTCAGATCCGTCATGAGACCAATTCCCAAATTTTCTTCGATGAACACAAATCCTATTTAGGATACAACAAAAAGACAAGTCATAGAACTTGTCTTTTATTCTTTAGGAGGCTATTGCTTTCCTATTCTTGATAGGTTTTCAAGACCCAATCGACCCCTTCATCTGCCGTGAGGGTATAGACGGGATTCTGACTCGTTTCATAAAAGGTCATGGAGAGAGTTTTACCATCCACGAATACTTCGATGGAGTTGGTATCGCGAATGATCGAAAAATGATGATCTTTTTCAGCATCCAACTGAATCCATCTCGATTGAAATGCTGGATTTTCTTTTCCAGAAATGGGGTGCCCAAATTGGTCTCGACTTAAGCTAAAGCGTTTTTGAGAGGCATCATAAACCAATTGCAAGACACTATCAGGATCAGTTTCATCACCATATCCAAGGATAAAGGAGCGACCCGGTTTGGTATCTAGCTCAAACAAGGTTTGTTTCCCTTTCGCTGGGATCGTGATCTGATTGCCCTTAACAATGGTTTCTGACGCATGCTCTACAAGAAAGTGTTCGTTCACTGACTCAGGTAACTCCTGAACCAATCGTCCGTCTTTCAGAGACAATTTTCTTGGAAGAGTCATACTACCTGCCCACCCATGAGCTAAATCATGACTGGGGATAGACCGGTGCCACATTTGCATCCAGGCAACCATGTATCGTTCGCCATTTGGTCCTTGACAAGTTTGAGGGGCATAGAAATCCAAACCACCATCCATTTCATCATAGGAATCGACATGAAAGCGCCCTGTTTCCCAATTCATGTCACCGATAAAGGCAACCGTCGAATTTAAGTTCCAGTATTTTTCTTGCTGTCTTTCCATTTCAATGGGTGACAGGATCAAGACCCATTTGCCATCTAAAGGGAAGAAATCGGGACACTCCCACATAATCCCTTGCCCTTTTTCACCTTCTAAAAGAACTGATGTAAAGGCCCAATCTACTAGATTACTTGATGCAAATAGGAGAATTTGACCTCTATCATCTGGCGTCTTAGAAGCAACGACAGCGTAATAGCTTCCTTGGTATTCAAATACTTTAGGATCACGAAAATCTGCAATATCTGCGATCCCCTCAATATGTTGAGCATGGATCACTGGATTAGTAGGCAACTTTTCAAAGGTAATGCCATCTGTCGAAACCGCAAGACACTGCGTCTCTTCTCGCTTTTCCTCATCGTCTACATGACCCGTATACAGCAAATAAAGCTTGTCATCTTTCACAATAGCACTACCCGAGAAACAACCATCCTTGTCATAGCTTTCACTTGGTGCTAAAGCTACTGGCAATTCTTCCCAATGGAGGAGATCTTTTGATTTGGCATGCCCCCAATGCATGGGTCCCCAAACACTATCATAGGGATAGAATTGGTAAAACAAATGGTATTCCCCACGGAAATAAACAAAGCCATTTGGATCGTTCATCCAGCCGATTGGAGGGAGCAAATGAAATGCCCCTCTATATTGCTGGTCAACCTTCTCCCTGTTTTCATCGATATACTGATTTGCCTTCCGAATGCTTTCCTTCATACTGATCACCTACTTAATACCTGTACCAGATCCACCTAGACCTTGAATAATATATTTTTGTGCTACGATATATACTAGAATAAGTGGAATTGTAGAAATTGTCAAAACAGCCATTACTTGATTGATATAAACTGGTTGAGTTGTATTAATGGTTGTAATTGCCACCTGCATTGAAAATTTTGACGAATCGGTTAAAACCATCAACGGCCAGATATAATCATTCCAACTAGAAATAAAGGAAAGAACACCTACTGTTGCAACCGCTGGTTTCGACATCGGCAACATAATCTTGAAAAAGATCCGTAAGATACTTGCACCATCTATTTTTGCAGATTCGATAATTTCTTCTGGAATGGCAATAAAGAAGTTTCGGAAAAGATAAATATTAAAGACACTAGCTAATCCAGGGATAATAACCGCTAAACGATTATTAACTAAGCCAAGTGAATTAATAATTGTAAATTGTGGAATCAACACTGTTTCCATCGGAATGATTAACAAGGCCAATAAAAAGCCAAACAGAATTTTTTTACCTGTAAAATTAATTTTTGCAAATGCAAATCCCGCTAAGGCGTTTACTATAATAGACCCAAGTGCAAATGTTCCTGCATAAAAAATACTGTTCCCTAGATATGTTAGAATACTAAAACGGGCAAGAACCTCTTGGTAGGGTTTAAACCAATCAGCTGGATTAAAACTAGGTAAGAATGCTTTCCAACTTGTTAAATTCTTATACACATCTGCTTCTGGCTTCATTGCTGAAACCACCATCCAGATCATAGGAAATAGAAAGAGGCCTGCTAATAGAATTAATAAAACATATTCTAAAATAATAGTCGGTTTTAAACGTTTCATCCTAATCATCCTCCTTCAAAACTCGCCGTTGTACAAGACTAATCATACCAATCAATGTTGTAAATACTAAGGCAATCGAACTTGAGTAACCAACAAGACGGTCAGTGAAACCTTGTTGATAAATGTAATATACCATAGTGATTGTTGAGTTCAATGGACCACCTTGAGTCATGACCATTGGTTGCACAATCAATTTAAATGCTGAAATCAATGTTGTCAAGAGTACAAACAAGGCAGTTGGTTTCAATAAAGGCATCGTGATATATCTAAATTGAGCCCATTTTGAAAATCCATCCAACTCTGCCGCCTCATAAATATCTTGTGGAATATTTTGCATTCCTCCAAGGAATAACAACATTTGATAACCTGCACCCTGCCATGCAGAAACAAATACAATGGCATACATGGCTTGTTTTGGACTTGTCAAGAATGGTTGTGAAGAAATACCAATTTTATTCAGTAGAGCATTGAGCAAACCATTATTTGGATTTAACAAGTATAACCAGAGGATAGAGATAACGACAAGAGACATCACAACAGGAGCAAAAAATGCTACCTTAAAGAACATATTTCCTTTACGTTTCTTATTAACAATTAAGGCCATCCCGAGAGCCGCACCAAGTTGCACTGGAATAATCCAAACTACAAATTTCAAGGTATTCAAGAAGCTTTTTATAAAGATTGGATCTTGTGCTAAGCGCATAAAATTTTGTAGTCCTACAAATTTTCTATCCTCAGGCGTTAATAGGTAATAATCTGTAAAGGCATAATAGATCACCATACCAACAGGTATCACTAAAAAGATGAAAAGTAATATTAAAGCTGGAGCTAAAAAGCTATAGCCCATAATATTTTCTTTAAGGCGTTCTTTCTTTTTTGTTTCGACTTTATTTTTTTCGCTCATTGTTCGTCTCCTAAGATGAAACTATTAAATAAAATAAGGTGGAAGGTACATTCCATAACTTACCTTCCACCTTTTTGAATGTCAACTATTTATTTAAAGATTGGTCGATTGCTGTTTGCATTTCTTTCGCACGAGCATCTAATACTTTTTGTACATCTGGATTATCTTTATAATAGCTGATATCTTGCATTGCTTGTTGGAAAGCGCGTGAAACTTGTGGATAAGCTACTACAACTGGACGAGCATGAGCCGTTTTAGCATTTTGTTCCATCAAGAAACGCATTGGCTCAGATACTTTGTCCTTAATATTTTTAATTGTTGATTTTCTGATTGGAAGAACACTGTTACCTAAGCTTAGAATTTCACTAGATTCAGTATTTGTAGCAAACTTAACAAATTCAGCGGCTGCTTCTTTTTTATCAGATTTTGTTGTAACGGCTAATTGCCAACTACCTGAAGGTGATACCAATTTCTTCGTTTTATCTGAAACTGGATAAGGAAGAATACCAAAATCAATATCTTTGTAATTTGTTTGTAGGTCTGCAATCGTCCAAGAACCGCTCAGAACCATAGGATATTCACCGGTTTCAAAACCTTTTTCAACAGGACTAACTGTCGTATATCCATCCTTCACAAGATCTTGAATAAATTGAACAGCTTCAACACTTTCTTTGCTATTGAAGTAGCCTTCCGCTTTTGTTCCTTTAGAATTCACAACAGATCCACCATTTGACCAAATAAGAGGCATGTAAGCATATGGCAACATCTCATCGTTTGAATTCAAACGGAAATCAATTGCTGGTTTGTTAAAATGATCTTTTAATTTCTTAGCAATGGCATTAAACTCAGACCATGTCCATGGTTTTTCTAGGGTTGGCAAACTAGCTTCATCAATCCCTGCTTCCTTAAACATTTTCTTATTATAGTAAACACCTACATTGGATTCTGAATAACCAAATGCATAAAATTTACCATCATAAGTTCCCTGTTGTTTAATACTGTCCAGTACATCATCCATATTATCGTCTTTTAGATAATCATCCAAAGGAGCAATCACCTTTGATTTTGCATAGGCTGCAGTATTAGGACCATCTAGTGTAATGACATCTGGTAAACTATTTGTCGTAACAGCGGCGTTAACCTTATCTTCATATCCACCACCACTACCGCTACGTGGAATAAATTCTGTCACAACCTTATATTTTGTTTTCTTTGATTTGTTGAAATTATCAACAACTTGTTGCCAAGCTTTTCCCTCAGCTGTTTCATCTGAGAACTGAACCCAGACTTTAATCTCATTTGAAGAACTTGCAGTTTTGGATTTTGATCCCCCACCACATCCTGCAAGCAATCCTAATGATAGTGCTGCAACTACAGATAACTTAATACCTTTACGCATAGCGTCCTCCTTTTTGAAACGTTTCATTTTTTTGGTTATATTTTCAACTCAAGCTAAAATAGTTGAGTTTTTTGAAACGTTTCATTTTATAGCTAAATTATAACAGCGCTTTCATAATTTGTCAAGCACTTTTTATAATTTTTTTGTAGTGTTCCCTTCAAAGAAATGTACGGGTAAACTAATCACATTCTTTTCTATTTTTTCTTTACGAATCAATTTAAGTAATAATTCTACTGCCGCTTGGGCCATCTGAGCTATTTCTTGAACAATGGTCGAAAGTAAGTACGGTTGATCAAAAGCAGGTCTTAACCCATCAAAACCAATAATTTGATAGTCCTCTAGAGGAGTTTTTCCCATCTCCGTCAAAACTTTTATAACACGTAGAGCCATAAAATCATTTACTGTAAAAATCCCATCAATCTGAGGATGAGCTTCAAAAAAGGACTTAATTTGTCTTTCTGCTTGATCTAACGGTTCTGGCATTTCAAGACTACAGAGTTTTGTATTTTGCTGCTTAGCTTCATCTTTAAACCCCCTTCCCCGTTCCGTTGTTTCATTCAAATGTTTGTTCACACCGCTGATATAAGCTAAATTTTGGCAACCTCGTTTGACTAACTCTCGGCAAGCTAGTTGACCACCATGATAATTTTCAGAGGTTACGTAATAGACATTTTCAGAAAAATGACGGTCAATACTAACAAAAGGTAAATTAGAGGAGATATACTTATCGATATCTGAATAGGTGATCCCAATGATCCCATCTACCTTATTTTTTTCAAGTAATTTTATGTACTCTATCTCGTTTTGAGCATCTTTATCTGCATTACAAATCAATAATTTACATTGATTTTTCAACAATTCCTTTTCTACATGATATGCAAACTCAGAAAAGAATGGATGCCAAATGGTTGGAATAAGTAAAGCGATAATATTACTACGATTCGTTTTTAATCCTCTCGCATATTCATCTGGCACATAAGACAATTTTTCAATCGCTTGTTGAACTTTTTTTAATGTCACCTCTTTAATGCCTTTTTCGTTATTGATAACACGAGAGACTGTCCCAACACTAACCCCAGCTTCTGCTGCAACATCTTTCATCGTAATCGATTTTTTTTGCTCATTCATTTTCTCACCTCCTTTCATCCATACTATCATGAAAACGTTTCATTTTCAACATTTTCGTTTGAATTGTCACTCCACTTCTTCATCCATTTGGGGATTTCTTGGCTAATGGTCGTCGGTAGAACCACATAAGCCTCCTTGCTCAAGTCTTCTGCAATGGCTGAATGGAGATAGGTCGCAACCACCACGCGCTCATAGAGACTGACCTGTGGAAATTGACCCGCAAATCCTGCGATCATCCCTGCCAAGGTATCTCCCATACCCCCTGTTGCCTGATAGGGACCACCAACATCTAGCTGATAGCCCTCATCTTGCCCACTTGTCCAAATGCGGGTGTGTGGCCCTTTTTCTACAATGACAGTCCCTTTAGGAAAACTTTGAACCGCTTCTCGACTTCTATCTTCAGTCTGGCTTGTTAGATCAAGCCCTGACAGTTTTTCCCATTCCTTTTGATGAGGGGTAAAGACCAACTGAGCCTCTGGCAGGTCAAACTGAGAAGCTGCAAAAAGACTAATAGCTCCGCCATCTAATATCAAGACCTGCTGGCTAGAGACATGCTCAAAAATCATGTGTAAGATCGCTTGGCTTTCTCTTGCTTCCTTTAAGCCCGGTCCTACGAGAATCACACCGGCTTTTTGGAGCTGCTCACAAAGGAGTTCGTGATCGGCTAGATCAAAGCCCATGGCTTCAGGAAGATGGCTATGAAGGGCTGTCAGATTATCAGGATCTGTTGCGACAGTAACCAGCCCCGCACCACTATGAACCGCAGCAAGGGCTGCCATAATAATAGCTCCTCCATAGGGGTAAGTTCCCCCAATCAAGAGCAGGCGACCAAAATCGCCCTTATAAGAATTCTCCTCTCGCTTCACAATAACACGCTGGATCTCTTCTTTCTGAACTGTTCTCATACCTTCCTCATTTCTAGTGAAAAAGGAGAAGCCACGACTCCCCCTCCATCTTTTATTTTCCTCTGAATTCTGCAAAGACTTGCAAGATCTTAGCAGCCACAGCTTGTGGTTGATTTTGTTTGGCTACCAATTGATCATCCGCATAAGGCTGAAGGGCTGGAAAATCACCAATCTGAACTGCATAAAGAGCTTTTTCAAAGAGCTCGATATCATTTTGATCATTGCCAAAAGCCACGAAATTCTCTCCACAGAGTTCTTCTACGGTTGTCGCTTTATGCGTGTCTGCTGGATTGAGATAGATGCATTTTTCATGCGCATGATAGCGGATATGGGCCTTATCTGTCTTTTCGATCCGCTCGATGATCTCATCCACGAGCTCCTCATGGCCACCCATATAGATCACGACCTTAATCGGATCTGTCAGCTCCTCTAATGAACGATACTGGGCTTTCTTGAGGGGATCTACATTAGCAACAAAAGGAATCTTTTCCAAAATCTGTCCGCTATAATCAAAGGTATCATCCACAAAAAATGGTAGATTGTAATGGCGGCAAAAGCCAAGGACTTCCCGATACACATCCTTGTCCAATTGTTCCTCATATACCAATTGCCCCTGGCGATAGGCCAATCCACCATTTAAGCCTATCACGAGTTGCTGACTCAATGGGTCCCCTAAAAGACCCAAGCAGTCCCGGTAAGAACGTGCAGAAGCAAAGGCAACTTCATGGCCAAATTCTTCTGCTCTCAATAAGACCTGTTTGATTTCATCATCGATTGTGACACCATCGAATGACAGGGTTCCATCTAAATCAAATACAAACTTCATCTTGTTCACACTTTCATTTTTTTAAGGCACGAACAGCTGCTTCGTAGGTCTGCTCCATCAGCATGGTGACAGTCATAGGCCCAACCCCTCCTGGTACCGGGGTAATATGACTGGCCAAAGGTGCAACAGAGTCAAAATCGACATCCCCACACAATTTGCCATTCTCATCGCGATTCATTCCGACGTCAATAACAACGGCGCCTTCTTTCACGAAGTCTGCTGTTACAAATTTGGCACGACCGATCGCAACAACCAAGATATCTGCTCTTCTAGCAATTTTAGGCAGATGATGGGTCCGGGAATGGGTCAAGGTTACCGTCGCATTTTTGGCGAGGAGCAACTGCGCCATTGGTTTTCCAACGATATTGGAACGACCAATCACGACTGCTCGCTTCCCTTCTAGATCAATCCCGTACTCTTTGAACATCTCCATGATACCAGCTGGAGTCGATGGCACCATAATCGGATTTCCAGCCCACAAGCGTCCCATATTCAATGGATGAAAGCCATCCACATCTTTTGTCGGATCAATGGCTAAAAGGACTGCATCCGCATCGATATGCTTAGGCAGTGGCAACTGCACCAAAATCCCATGCCAAAGGGGATCTTGATTGTAGTGTTCGATCACTTCTAATAATTCAGCTTGGCTGATGCTTTCAGGAAGTCGTCTCACTTCACTCCGAAAGCCTGCCGCAATAGCAGAACGCTCTTTATTTCTTACATAGATTTTGCTAGCTGGATTATCTCCTACTACGATGACAACGAGGCCAGGCACAACTCCTGTCTCTTCTTTTAATCGTGCTGTTTTCTTCGCAATCTCACCCTGTAATTTTGTAGCGAGCGCCTTCCCATCAATGATTGTCGTCATGTCAATTCTCTTTCTAGTCAAGTAATGAAAATAGTCCTCTCTATTATAGCAGATTTCAACTCTCAAACCTAACTGTTCCTAATTAGAATTTCTTATAGACGAAAACTATAGCCAGATGGACAAAAAATGAGCTTGAGACCACCCCAAACTCATCCACACAGCTGCTTAGTAAAGCAATTCATAAATTTCCATTGCAATTAAATCAATGCTATCAAATGTATAGGTTTCACGCGCTTCAACATCACGAAGTGTAAAGGTTGAACCTTCTTCTTCATTGTGGTTGTAGGCTACTTCAGCGACAACAACACCGTCACGTTCAAAATTACGTTTCAAGTTTCCACCGTCTTTTGTCATCGTCTCCAAACGGTTGATAATCCGTACTAAATGTGATTCCATTTTATTTCTCCTCTTTACTTTCTACTCTCCTATTTTATCATAAAAGAGAAAGCTCTTCCAATAAAAATTCACATTTTTCCATTGATTTGCTCTTTCTTCAATCCTTAGCGACATTCCGTAGCAAATTCTTGCAAACTTCTAGAATACTGATATAATGAAACTATAAATCTTTGACTATTTTTGACCTTTCAAAAATAGGCTCGTCTCTTGATGGAAAACCATCAAAAACCTACTGTGAGGTATGTATATGCTTTGTCAAAATTGTAAAATAAATGAATCAACCATCCATTTATATACAAATGTAAATGGACGTCAGCAGCAAGTAGACCTCTGTCAAAATTGCTATAAAATTATGAAAACAGACCCTAATAACAGCTTCTTGAAAGGCATGACCCAACGTAGCCAACTCACTGGAGATCCTTTTGAAGATTTCTTCAATAACCTTGGAAACTTCCAAAGTCCGCAAGAACCTCAAACCCCTCCAACTCAATCCGGAGGCAGTTATGGAGGTGGCGGCTACGGCCAAAACAATAACCGTGGTGGTCAAGACCCTCGTCAAGCCCGTCCTCAAAAGCCAAAAGGTCTTTTAGAAGAGTTCGGCATCAATGTCACAGAAATTGCCCGCAAAGGGGATATTGACCCTGTCATTGGCCGTGATGAGGAGATTATCCGTGTCATCGAAATTCTCAACCGTCGAACCAAGAACAACCCGGTTCTGATTGGAGAACCTGGGGTCGGAAAAACTGCCGTTGTGGAAGGCCTGGCTCAAAAAATCGTCGATGGCGACGTTCCACATAAATTGCAAGGAAAAGAAGTCATCCGCCTAGACGTCGTGAGCCTCGTTCAGGGCACAGGCATCCGTGGTCAATTCGAAGAACGCATGCAAAAATTAATGGATGAAATTCGTCAACGCGAAGATGTTATTCTGTTCATCGACGAAATCCATGAAATTGTTGGCGCAGGATCAGCCGGCGAAGGCAATATGGACGCTGGAAATATCCTCAAACCAGCCTTGGCGCGTGGAGAACTCCAATTAGTTGGGGCTACTACCCTCAATGAATACCGTATCATTGAAAAAGATGCGGCCTTGGAACGTCGGATGCAGCCCGTTAAGGTCGATGAACCAACGGTTGAAGAAACCATCACCATCCTCAAGGGCATCCAGAAAAAATACGAAGACTACCACCACGTCCACTATACAGACGGTGCCATCGAAGCGGCAGCTATTCTTTCAAACCGTTACATCCAAGATCGCTTCCTGCCAGACAAGGCCATTGATCTGTTGGATGAAGCGGGATCTAAGATGAACCTGACCCTAAACTTTGTGGATCCAAAAGTGATCGATCAGCGCTTGATTGAAGCGGAAAACCTCAAAGCTCAAGCGACGCGCGAAGAAGACTTTGAAAAAGCAGCCTACTTCCGCGATCAAATCGCGAAATACAAGGAAATGCAAGGTCAACATGTCACTGATCAGGAGACCCCTGTCATCAGTGAAAAAACGATTGAACACATCGTTGAACAAAAGACCAATATTCCTGTTGGTGATTTGAAAGAAAAAGAACAGTCTCAATTGATCAATCTGGCTTCTGATTTGAAAGCTCATGTGATTGGTCAAGACGATGCAGTAGATAAAATCGCGAAAGCCATTCGACGCAATCGTGTCGGCTTAGGATCGCCTAACCGTCCAATCGGAAGCTTCCTCTTTGTCGGACCAACTGGTGTCGGAAAGACCGAACTGTCTAAACAATTAGCGATCGAGCTCTTTGGCTCTGCAGACAATATGATCCGCTTTGACATGAGCGAATACATGGAAAAACATAGCGTAGCGAAACTAGTCGGAGCTCCTCCGGGCTATGTTGGCTACGATGAAGCTGGACAACTAACGGAAAAGGTTCGTCGCAATCCTTACTCCCTCGTGTTGTTGGATGAAGTGGAAAAAGCCCATCCAGATGTCATGCACATGTTCTTGCAAGTTTTAGATGATGGCCGTTTGACAGATGGTCAAGGCCGTACCGTCAGCTTTAAAGATACCATTATCATCATGACCTCTAATGCTGGAACCGGCAAGGCTGAGGCCAATGTTGGTTTTGGAGCTGCTCGCGAAGGTCGAACCAACTCTGTACTTGGAGAACTCGGGAACTTCTTTAGCCCTGAATTCATGAACCGTTTTGATGGCATCATTGAATTCCAACCTCTATCAAAAGAAAACCTTCTCCAAATCGTTACCCTCATGCTCGATGAAGTCAGTCAACGTCTCGCACAAAATGAGATTCATCTGGATGTGACAGAGAAGGTCAAAGAAAAATTGGTCGATCTGGGATACGATCCAAAAATGGGGGCCCGCCCACTCCGTCGTACCATCCAAGACCATATCGAAGATGCCATTACCGATTATTACCTGGAACATCCAAGTGAGAAACAACTCAAAGCCGTCATGACCAGCAATGGGAATATTAGTATCAAAGCTGTTCACAAGACGGCTGAAAAGAAGTCAGAATCATAATCAGTAAATGTACATTCAGAGAGTGGGACAGAAATCGGTAATTCGTTAGAATTCGATTTCGTCGTCCCACCTCCGCACAGTTGAGTAGGGCTGTAAAAGCTGATGAAATCAGCGTAGTAGAGCCCACTCAACCACTGCGTCTTGCTCGACAATCCAAAAACAATTGAGAGGCTAGGACTTTTGTCCCAGTCTCTTTCTTTTTTCCCTCCAGATTTTTGCTAAAAAATATGATATAATGATGAAAAAATAAGAAAAGAGAAAACCATGACCATTCCAAGTTTTGGTGAAAAGAAACAAGATGTGACCTATGTCAATCGCTATGGTGTCTACGCTGTTATTCCCAATAAGGACAAGGATCAGATCATCCTCGTTCAAGCTCCAAATGGGGCTTGGTTCTTGCCTGGCGGGGAAATTGAGGCAGGTGAAGATCACTTACAAGCTCTGAAACGGGAACTGATCGAAGAATTAGGCTTTACCGCTGTTTTAGGGCAATACTATGGCCAAGCAGATGAGTATTTCTATTCTAGCCACCGCGATACCTACTACTACAATCCTGCCTATATTTATGAAGTGGTAGACTATACAGAAGCTCAAAAACCACTGGAAGATTTTAACAATCTTGCTTGGTTTCCTGTAGATGAAGCTATTAAAAAACTCAAACGTGGCAGTCATAAATGGGGCATTGAACAGTGGAAAAATACCCATAAAAACTAAAGGACTTCTTTCACAAAATAAAAAAAAGTGCTATAATAAATGAAGATAGAGGTCAGGAGGAACTCATATGAAGCTCATTAATACCACCAATAGTCATGCTGCACTGGTCAAGAGCCAACTTGCCAGCACTGACGCCTTACTTGTCGAGGTTTATTCCGCGGGCAATACTGATGTTGTTTTTACACAAGCCCCAACTCACTATGAATTATTGATCAGTAACAAACACCGTGCTATTCGTGAAACTGAAGTAGAATTAATTCGTGAGTTCTTTTTAAAACGTAAGATTGATCTTCAAAACATTGACCAATCCGCTATTAAAACCCTCTACTCTGATAAACTAATTGAAATTTCCTTTCCAATTACTAAGTAAGGCCAATTTGCCTTGCTTTTTTCTTTGGTATCTTTTTCCAAAAAAAATCCTTTCACCTCGATTATGAGATGAAAGGATTCTTTATTTCTGAAAGATCATTTTTACGTGAGGGGTAGAAGCCAAGATAAAGGGCTCGCTCACCGTTTGAAAACCTAATTTTTCATACAAGCCTACCACCTGTTCTTGAGCCTCAATTTCAATGGTCCGTCCAGGAAATCTCTGTTCACACAGGTCCAAAATCTGCTCTACCATGTCTTTTGCCAGTCCTTGGCCACGACTGTCTTTGGCTACAGCCACTCGGCCAAAATGAATCGTCAGTCCCGTTGCGAATATGCGAGCATAGGCATCCACACGTCCTTCCCTATTTTGATGAAAAAGATGGATAGATCGATAATCAACATCATCGAGATCATTGTAGATCCTAATTTGTTCTACGACAAAGGTCTCTAATCGCAGCTGAACGATCTCGTAAAACTCTTTCAGTTCTAGTTCCTTAAATTCTTTCTGGTACCACATAACTTCCTCTTTATTGAAAAGTCGCAAGGAGACTCTCTCCCTGCGATTTTTCATTTCTTATTATTTTGCTTCAAATCCTTCTGCGACTGCGTCCGCAAAGTTCTCTTCGACAATGCTTGCACAGTGATCACAGATGGTTGCGTGGTAGTGGCGTTCTGCAGTTGTTGGATCGATACGACGGCAACGGTCACAAACTTCACCAGCTGCACGTTCAACAGTGAAGGCAACATCTTCGAAGGCCACTGCACCTTCTGGAGCTGAACCTTCTGCAATGGTCAACTCAGAAACAATCAAGAGTTGAGCGACATTGCTATCAACAGCTCCAAGAAGTGTTTTCACAACTTCATTTGGATAAACTGTCAAGTGAGCTTCTAGTGATTTACCAATCACTTTTTCATTACGTGCTTCTTCCAAGGCTTTTTGAGCTTGACCACGGAAGTCCATGAAGGCTGACCAAGTATCCAAGATTTCTTCTTGGTTGGCAAATGTTTCTGCTTCTGGCAATTCTGATAATTGAACAAAATCCTCTGCTTCAAACTCAAGGTATGACCAAATTTCTTCAGCAGTGTGAGGAAGAATTGGCGTCAAGAGTTTAGTGATTTTCACAAGGATGTCATAGAAGACTGTTTGCATTTGACGGCGTTCAAGGGATTTTGCACCTTCAATATAGACAACATCTTTGGCAAAGTCAAGGTAGAAGGCAGACAAATCAACGTTGATAAAGTTGACTAGCGCTTTGTAGATCGTCAAGAATTCGAAGTTGGTATAAGCATCACGAATCGTCTTAACAAGTTGGTTAAAGCGAATGGTCATGTACTTGTCAACTGAACGAAGCTCGTCGTAAGCAACTGTATCCTCAGCTGGATTAAAGTCAGAAGTATTGGCAATCAAGAAACGAAGGGTATTCCGGATCTTACGGTAAGTCTCAGACACTTGGCTCAAGATATCCATTGAGATACGCACGTCATTGCTTGAGTCTACACTGGTTACCCAGAGACGCAAGATTTCAGCACCAAATTGCTTTTCAACATCACTTGGAGCAATGGTATTTCCAAGAGATTTAGACATCTTCTCACCTTTCCCATCCAAAGCGAAACCTTGAGACAAGATTTGTTTGTATGGTGCGACACCATGGTTCGCCACAGATGTGATGAGTGATGAGTTGAACCAACCACGGTATTGGTCAGAACCTTCAAGGTAGAGGTCGGCTGGGTATTTGAGTTCTGGACGGTTAACCACAACCCCATTCCATGATGAACCTGAGTCAAACCAGACGTCCATGATGTCAGTTTCTTTTGTAAATTCGCCATTTGGTGAACCTGGATGCGTAAATCCTTCTGGCAAGAGGTCTTTCGCTTCACGCTGCCACCAGATGATGGAACCATGTTCTTCAAAGAGTTGCGCTACATGTTCGATGGTTTCAGCTGTCATGATTGGCGTTCCGTCTTCTGCATAGAAGATTGGAAGAGGCACACCCCAGGCACGTTGACGAGAGATGACCCAGTCACCACGGTCACGAATCATGTTGTAAAGACGGACTTTCCCCCATTCTGAGTGGAACTTCACTTTTTCAATTTCGTCCAAGATATCTTGACGGAATTTCGATACTGAGGCAAACCATTGTGGAACTGCACGCCAGATAATTGGTTTTTTCGTCCGCCAGTCAAATGGGTAGGAGTGAGAAATTTCTTCTTGAGCAAGGAGTAAATCGCCAAGTTTTTCGATAACTGTTGGAACAACCTTGTCATAGAACTGACCTGCAAAGTCAGGGCCAGCATTCTCCATCATGATTCCTCGTTCGTTAACAGTAACAGCAACTTCGAGACCATTAGCAATCCCTACATTGTAGTCATCCTCACCAAAACCAGGAGCGGTATGGACGATACCAGTACCTGAATCAAGCGTTACATGCTCACCAAGGATCACCAATTCATCCACTTCAGGATCCCATGGGTGTTCTGTAACAATATGGTTCAATTCTTTCCCTTGGTAAGTCGCAAGGACTTCAGCATTTTCCCAACCGAATTTTTCAGAAAGGCTTGGCAAGAGCTCAGATGCTACAACATACTTGCGGTCAGATCCAGCAGGTTTCACTACGACATAATCAAACTCTGCACCCACCGTCAATCCACGAGAAGCTGTAACCGTAAATGGAGTTGTTGTCCAAACAACGATGTAGGTATCTGTATCTAGGACACCCTTACCATCTTTAACCTTGTTCGCATAGTAAAGAGACGTTGATACCAAATCATGGTATTCAATCTCTGCTTCAGCGAGGGCTGATTCAGAAGACCAAGACCAGTAAACTGGCTTAGCCCCACGGTAGATATAGCCTTTATTGGCCATTTCACCAAAGACGCGGATCTGTGCTGCTTCATAGTCAGGCGTCAAGGTTACATAAGGATGATCCCAATCACCTGAAACACCTAAGCGTTTGAAGTCTTCGCGTTGTTTATCTACTTGAGAAAGCGCATATTCACGGCAGAGTTTCAAATACTCAACCAAGTCCATTTCTTTACGTTTCACACCTTGTTTGGCTAAGACTTGCTCAATTGGCAAACCATGGGTATCCCAACCTGGAATATAAGGAGCGTAAAATCCTGACATAGACTTAGAACGAACGATGATATCTTTTGAGATCTTGTTCATGGCATGCCCTACGTGAATATTTCCGTTGGCATAGGGAGGGCCATCATGAAGCGTAAAATGCGGTTTCCCTTCATTCAACTCTTGACGGCGTTGATACAATTTTGCATCTTCCCATTCTTTTTGCCAAACTGGTTCCTTCGTTGGAAGCCCAGCCCGCATTGGAAAAGCTGTTTTTCCAAGATTCAATGTTTCTTTGAGTTTCATTGTGTCTCCTTATTGATTTAAAAAGCTATAAAAAAACACGAGCATCCTAAAAAGGACGATTGCTCGTGGTACCACCTTTGTTCGAGAAGTCGCAAACGACTTTCTCCTCTCATCCCGTAACGAGGGAAACGTCCGTTCTTACTCAAGGGTTCAGAACGAATACTGTAAAAGGATCATCCATTAAGAGGGAGTGCAGATCTTCCACCATCATCTGCTCGCTAGACCTATCATTAATGGACCTGTTTTTACAAAATTATAAAATATTGACAGATTCACGATTTGCATCATCTTCTGGTTGAACAGTTTCTTCAACCTCAACGACTTCCTCATTTTCATGACGAGCGTGCTCTGCTTCTTCTAAAGCGGATTGAACTTTTTCATTCAAACCTTCAAACGCTTGTGTTGCACCCAATTCTAAATTAGCAGCTTCGATGCGTTTTTGCAATTCTTCGATTTCAGCTGGAGAGAATTGACGAGTCAAATCAATGTTATCATCTTCTGCATGATGATGGTGAACTGATTCACCCAAAGCTTTCTCCACAATTTCACGGAAAGCTTCATCACTTGTTTGAATGTACATAGCTGTTGGACGAAGAATTTCATCCCATTCAGGTGTATCGATAATGCTCAATTGGCTTTCGATGGTTGATTTCAAACGTTGATGGAAGACGCGTGTCTTGTTCTTCAATTCCTCTGTTTCAACGGCAACCTTCTTGGCATTATCCGTTGCATGACGAAGGATTTCATTTGCTTTTTGTTTTGCTTCATCTACTAAGTGCTGTGCATCTTGTTCAGCTTGACGAACAATATTTTCAGAACGTTCGTTAGCGGCTTGTTTGACACGTTCCGCAGTATCTTGTGCAATCAAAACAGATTGACTCAATGAATCTTTCATTTCATCAAAATAGTTTAAGCGTTCTTCAAGAGCTTGAATTTTTGCTTCTTGATCATGATTTAAACGAACAAGATCTTCATAATCGCGAACAACGATATCTAGAAATTCTTCTACTTCGTTCGCATCATACCCTCTAAATTTAACGCCAAAAGTTTTATCTTTAATTTCTAAAGCAGTAAGAGCCATAACTCCTCCTCATTTTTTACTTAAGAGTACTTCAACAGTTATTTTATATTTTCCACTCTTTGAAATACCATTTTCAGAAACAATTTTAAGACGCCCAAAGCGTCGGACACTGACTAAATCATTCAGACCTACAGCATAGCTAACATTGGAAGTAGTAGCATAGTTAACTTTCACTAAACCAGAACTAATCAACTGACTAGCTTGTGAGCGTGAAAGCTTGAAGGTCCCAGCAATCACCTTATCTAACCGATAACTCGACACGAGAATATCTCGCTGCTGGCTTTCTTCCTCTACGATCATTTGTTCAGAGAGAGGAACTTCCCTCAGCTTAACAGGTACCCGAGAAATTTTCTGGATGTGATCCATGAAATAGGGAACAAAACGCTGTTCAACAAATACTTGGATCTTTTCATCACTCGTTAGAATATCTCCAAAGGACTTGCGTTCCACACCTAATTGGTGAACAATGGTCCCCAGTACCTGGGAATGGGTCAAGTGATGAAATTTTGAAGCATAGACCATTTCCAATAGGGCCAGATCAAAGTCACTTGGATCTAATTGGTAATAATCTGGAGCAACAATAACCTTGGCATACTCCATTTTCTGCTCATCGCTGGAAGCAAAGACCTGTAATTGGTAGCTTGCCGCGACATTTCGTAAAATAGTGACCTGATGAGGGTTTAAAAAGCCCGTCACCTCAACAGAATAGCGTTCCACCACTCTTTCAGACAATTCAATACAACGATCAATGAATTCGTGATCTTCGCGATTGAAATGTTGGTAAATCTCTGTCTGTCCCATCGTTTTCTACCCAATCAAAAGTAGGAACAAGCGGGCTAATAACTGATTCATCAAGTTCAAGACCAAAAGTGCTACAAGAACCGTAAAATCCAAGCCCCCAAACTGTAATGGTAACTTTCTAAAAAGGCTCAAAAATGGTTCAACTAGGCGGTGAACCATTTGTCCAAGAGTACTCTGAGGTGCCCCAGGGAACCAAGATAGTAAGGCATAGATGACAAGAATGATGGAATAGATTTGAATGATATTTGATAAGTATTGAAAGATAACCATCTTAACGATTACGTTTCATATCATAGTCAAATTCTGTCACTTCCACATCATTTGGAAGGCGGATATCTTCAATGTTAACAACTACATTAATTGGAGTCAACAAGTACATGGTACTTGCAACACGACGAAGATTTCCTGCTAAAACATAACGAGCCCCATCCAAATAATCTAAACAACGACGTGCTTGTACTTCTGTCATATATTGGAAGTCAATCAAGATACTCTCATTAGATAGTAATAGATCAACAATTTCAGTCGCTTCCTCGTATTTGCGGGGATAGCGTACATCAATGGTAATCTTTTCATCTGTATTCGCACGATTAGCAGCCAATTCACGTTGACGTTCATGCAAACGAGTAATATTTTCAGATGTATTTTTCGTTGTTGAAACAGGTTCCTTCACTGCCGCTGTAGACACTGGAGTCGTAACAGGTGCGACAGGAGTCGGTTTTGGTTTTACTGGTTCTCTTTGACTAATCTGTGGACGTGGAGAAGTCACTTGAGGAGTCGGCTGTGGCTGTGGAACTGGTTGTGTTTCCGCCCCAGCTGCTTTTGCCTCGCGAACTTCTACTTCTTCACCGTCTTCTGTGAAGTAGTCAATAAAGTTGTTAAATTTATCTTTTAATGACATAGTTCTTTCCTATTTAAAAAATGATGTCCCAATTCTAACATAAGTCGCTCCGTTCGCAATGGCTACTTCAAAGTCACGACTCATACCCATACTTAGTTCTGAAAAAGGCATATTTTTTAATTGTTTCTTTTCTAGTTGTTTCTGAAGTTGGTGAGTTTTTGAAAAAATATCCTGCAACTCTTCTTGACTAGCCTCAAAAGGAGCCATCGTCATTAAACCAACAATTTCAATTTTGTCCAGCTGTGCGATTTCCGCTAAAAAATCACCCAGTTCATCGGGTGCAAATCCATGCTTACTTTCTTCTCCAGAAATGTTCACTTGGAGGAAACACTTGATCGGGTGTTCTGCTCGCTTTTGAATTTCTTGAGCCAGCTTCACCGAATCCAAGGCATGAAAGTAATCGACGAGATTGATCACGTCTTTTACTTTCCGCCGTTGGAGGCTCCCAATCAAGTGCCAAGTGAGATCATACTCTTTTAGAGCTTGATACTTTTCTAGGAATTTATCAACACGATTTTCACCGATATGTTGGATACCTGTTTTCACCAGTGCTTCTGTTGTAGCAACATCCACATACTTGGTGACAGCTATCACATTAACTTGATCTTGACGGTTAGCTTTGTTTCTTGCTGTTTCTACTTGTTGCCGAACAAGATCAGCATTCTCTACCAGATTCATGATTAACGATTCCGGAAGAATGGTGGTGTTTCCAATTCATCATCATCTGAAGATGAATCTACGTAACGATCAACTTGATGTGTTGATGTTGGTTCAGTTTGGCGAACGATATTCTCACGACGAATATCCCAATCACCAAAGGCTGAGCCACGGTTTGGTTCTACCGCTGGACGACTTGGAGTTGTTGGCAATTCAACATCTTGTTTCAAATCAAATTCACGGTCAAATGGTGCAGCTTGTGGGCGTTGTTCACGTGGTCCTGTTTTATAAGGACGTTGTGAGGAAGCAATTCCGCTAACGCGTTCTACCTTGTCTTGACGGACACCAGTTGCAACAACCGTCACGCGGATTTCATCTTTAAGAGATTCATCAATAGATGTACCCAACCAGATGTTCACTCCGTGACCTGCAGCTTGGTTCACAATTTCTGAAGCTTCTTCAGCTTCGATCAATGTCATATCCAAACCACCTGTTACGTTGACGATCACGTCTTCTGCACCATCAATTGTAGTTTCAAGAAGTGGAGAGTAAATGGCTTTACGAGCCGCTTCGATAACGCGTTCTTCACCGCTACCAACACCAATACCCATGAGGGCATTTCCTTTGTTTTCCATAACAGTCTTCACGTCTGCAAAGTCAAGGTTGATCAATCCAGGACTTGTGATCAAGTCAGTGATCCCTTGAACACCTTGACGAAGAACGTTATCTGCTTCACTCAAAGCTTCAAGAAGCGGTGTCTTCTTGTCTACAATTTCAAGCAAGTTGTTATTAGAAATAATCAACAATGTATCTACATGTTCGCGAAGTTCGTTGATCCCATCAATAGCGAAGTTACCACGTTTTGACCCCTCAAACCCGAATGGACGAGTGACAACCGCTACTGTCAAAGCACCTACAGCTTTGGCAATACGAGCGATGACTGGTGCAGCACCTGTACCAGATCCTCCACCCATCCCTGCAGTGATGAAGACCATGTCTGCACCTTGCAAAGCTTCTGTTAACACTTCTTCGCTTTCTTCAGCTGCCTTACGACCAACTTCAGGTTGACCTCCAGCACCCAATCCACGAGTCAATTTTGGACCCAATTGGATAACTGTTTCAGCTTTTGCACTTGAAAGTGCTTGAACATCTGTATTAGCTGCGATGAATTCTACACCGGCAACGCCTTCGTCAATCATACGATTGATGGCGTTACCGCCACCGCCACCGACACCGATTACTTTAATTACTGCACCTTGTGCCGCTGCTGTGTCAAATGAAAATGTCATAAATACTTACACTCCTTAATCAAACATATTACCGATCAAATTTTTCATTCGGTCTGTGAATGTAGTTTTTGGTTCTTGTTTGCTATCATTGCTTGCTGCTGGAATTTCTTGAGCATCCACTGGAGATTCAATCTTCTCAGCATTGTATGCAGGTACTACCGGTTGTGCTGGAGCAGCAGGTTGTGGTTGTACTTGTGGTTGAACTGGACGATCAAATTGAATCGGTTGTTGACGCAAGACTTCGTCTCCATGAACCGCAGCCTGAGCAATAATATCCACATCTGTCAAATTGCCTGCATATTCAGACAAGCTAATTACATGGGCAAAAGCTGGATTGCGAATTCCAATTTGATTTGGAACAAACAATTTCACATTTACACCAAAGACTTCTTGAGCCAATTCTTCAACACCAGGAAGGATCGCCCCTCCACCGATAATCACAATACCACCAGGAAGATCCAACAAATGTCTTCTCTCAAGGTCTTGTTTGATTTGCTCAAAGATGTGTTTGATACGTGCTGAAATGATTTCAGCTAAATACTTCTCAGTCACTTCAACTGGCTCTACTTCACCGATGACTTCTACATGGAAGACTTCGTTTCCAGCAGATGGCACATAGGCCTCACCATAGTTGAACTTCAAGCCTTCTGCCAATTTTTGAGAAGTTTTCAATACTTTAGAAATATCTTTGGTAACATAATCGCCACCTTCTTGGTAGATATTTGTAAATTGAAGTTCTTGGCTACGAACAGATGCCACCGTTGTTTGGCCACCACCCATATCGATCACCGTTGCTCCGAATTCACGTTCGCCTTCATTCAAGACTGTTTTGATCATCGCAAGCGGTGAAATGATGATGTTTTCAACTTGTAAGCCTGCACGTTCAACGGTTTTACGCAAATTGTGCAAGATTGTACGAGGTCCTGTATAAAGAAGGCCACGCATTTCAAGTCGGATCCCCATCATTCCGCGTGGATCGCGGATTCCTTGGAAACCATCTACTGTGAATTCTTCAGGAATGAAGGTGATTACTTCACGATCCGGTGTCATACTTTTTGTGAGTGCAGATTTGACAACATTTTCAACATCTGCATCTGTGATTTCTTTCGAATCACTTGTGACTGGAATCATTCCTTGAGTTGCTTCGATTTGTAGTAAGTTTGCAGGCAACCCAACATTGACTAGATTGATTGAAATCCCTGCTTTTTCTTCAGCTTGGCTGATTGCATTTTTAATTGCATTTGAAGCAGCTTCGATATCTACTATAATTCCATCTTTGACGCCAGCACTTTTTGCATTGCTGACTCCAATTACATTCATTTCTCCATTGACATGTTCTGCCACCAATACTTTTATTGAACTAGTACCGATATCTAAACCTGTAAAAAAGCCGTCTCTAGCCATTACACCAGTCCTCTCTCTTTATTTGTTTTCACTTTACATCTATTTATAGCCCTTTTAGTTGGAACTATCCAAACTTCATTATATCACAAAGAAGCCTAAAATGGACATTTTTTCTTCAATTATTTGAGATAATTTATGGGCTTTACTCATTCCCAGAAGAATTCTCTCCTTCTGGATTCTGTTCTGGATTCTGTTCTTGGCTTGCTTCCTCAGAATGTTCTTCTTGCTTTTCTGTACTTTCAGCCTTTCCTTTTTCAGCTTGCTCTTTGGCAGCTGCAATGGATTGTTCACTATAGCTGAATACTCCAGCCTCCATATCAATGGTGGAATCATCGTCTAATTGCTTACTGATCGCCTTATAATAAGGAAGCTTGCGGGTAATTTGGGAAACAGGCACCAAGATTTTATTATCGTTTTTCATAGTGATGGTCACCAGATCCTTGGTGACCTTGCTCGGAGTCAGATCTACCGAAACAATTTTATCCGTAATGGAAGAAGAAATAGACTTCATTTCTTGGACAAATTGTCTAACTAATTCTCGATCTGAGAATTTTAAGCTAATATAGGAGGACGGCAATTCCGAAGCTGGAGTTACTGTCTCCACTACTTCTCCATTTTCCAATACTGGATAGTGGTCTTCTCCCGTCACATAATAGGCAACCACTTTGTGTTCCACGATATTGACTTTAAAGGTCACTGGGAATTGATAATGCATGTGCACTTCTTTGATCCACGGACTAGCCGTTTTCATATTTTGTTCATAGACCGATTTATGAAGGAAGGTCGTCAGAGTATAATCTTCTTCTTTGATGCGACTTTTTTCATACAAGAGTTGCTGATCAACCGCCTTGTTCCCTGAAAATTCAATCACTTTCTGTGTGGACAAGGGACTTAAAAAATAGATTGAGAGAAGGGCGACAATCGAGCTGATTCCGATTACCGGAAGGGCACGATAGATATGGCGTTTTGCCACTGTCGGTTCCTTCTTTGGTTTTTTCGTCTTCAAGCCTTTAAAAAATGAAGGCTTTTTCTCTTGTTTCTCTGAAGGATCTAGCTCCTCTTTAGCCGGATCAACTTCTTCTCCTTCTGAACTTTCTCCATCCGCATCTGGATCCTCTTTGGCCTCAGATTCATCTTCCTCTTCAGACTCTTCTATTTCTTCAGATTCTTCCTCTGAGACAGAAGCTGTTTCTTTTTCTGAAAGGTCTTCGTCTTCTTTTGCTTCTTCGCTTTCAGTTTCCTCTGTCTCAGCTTCTTCCGCTTTTTCAAGCGCTTTTTTTTCTAAATATTCTTTGTTTCTTTTTTGCCAGGCTGACAATTCTGTAATTTTGTCATCCGTTGGCGTTTTTTTATTGTCGTCCGTCATCTTTTCCCTTACTGATATCTTTTTGAAGCAGGCCATAAAAATCGTCTAGTGAAAGGAGTTCTGTCGATTTTTCCATTGCTTGGTGGTAGACTTGGCTTTGCTTCAACATTTCTTGAATGGTTTCATTGAAGGTTTCGAGCGTCAATTGATCTTCCTGCAATTGCTCTGCATAACCTTTATCCACAAAATATTGGGCATTTTCAATCTGATCGCCACGGCTGGCTTCTTTTCCTAGCGGTACAATCAAATGGAGTTTGTTCATAGCTAAGAGCTCAAATAAGGTATTGGCTCCACCCCTAGTCACCACTAAATCAGCCTTTTGGAGCATTGGTAAATACTGATCGGTTACATAATCCACTCGATACAAGCCACCCTCAGCCTGATTCAATGTTGAATCACCCGTCAAATTGATGATATTGTAGTGCTGCAAGAGCTCTGCTTTGTGCTCTGTCACAAATTCATTAAAGACACGCGCACCGGCTGATCCTCCGACAAAGAGAAGGGTCGGCAAGTCTTTTCGGAAACCTTTTGTTTTTTCTTCTAAAACTTCTGAAGTTGGCGGTATATGATCTGTGACCTTGGTTACCGCACCGATATGCTCACTCTTTGTCAAACCATGTGCTTGCTCAAAAGTCGTGTACATCTTGGTAGCAAATTTATAAGCAATTTTATTGGCCAATCCCATAGAAAGATCGGACTCATGGATATAGACAGGAACACGCGTGAGTCGGGCTGCGATCACTGGTGGCACAGAAACAAATCCTCCTTTTGAGAAGAGAACTTGTGGGCGCACACGAAGCAGGATTGCAATGGACTGGAGCGTCCCCCAAGCCACCTTGAACACATCCATCATATTTTGGAAAGAGAAATAGCGGCGCAATTTCCCTGTTGCAATCGAATGGAATCGTACCTCTAATCCAGACTTTTTGATCTCTTGGTATTCGATTCCTTTTTTGTCCCCAATATAATGAACTTCCCATCCATCTTCGATAAATTTTGGAATCAAGAGGAGATTAAGGGTCACATGTCCCACGGTTCCCCCACCAGTAAACATTATTTTTTTCATCTTATTTCAACCCTTTTACTGTAGCAAGGAATTCATCCCCACGCACTTCAAAATTCGGATACATATCCCAGCTGGCATTGGCAGGACTTAAGAGCACAACATCTCCAGGGCTAGCCAAGTCGAAGGCTTTCTTTGTAGCATCTGCCACATCTGTCGCATCGACATAAGGGACGCCTGCTTTATCGGCTGCACGTTTCACTCGAGGAGCTGATTCCCCTAGAATTACCATTTCCTTTAAGCCAGTAATGTGAGGCACCAATTCATCAAATTCATTGCCACGATCGAGCCCCCCTGCAATCAAGATCACCTTGCTGTTATCAAAACCAGAAAGAGCTTTTTGTGTTGCTAGAATATTAGTCGATTTGCTATCATTGTAGAATTTGACACCTTGAATTTCATCCACATATTGAAGACGGTGTTTCACTCCTCCAAAGGCTGACAAGGTTTCTTTAATGACCTCATTCTCCACACCACGGACTTTTGCAACAGCAATCGTTGCCAAGGCATTCTCTACATTGTGACTACCTGGAACGCCCAGTTCATCTGCACGCATGACAGCTTCTCCCTTAAACTTGAGAAGTCCATCTTCCAAATAAGCCCCATCCACTTTTTCAACCGTTGAAAATGGAAGGACCCTTGCCTTGGTTTTTGTAGCGAGTTCCTTGGCCAGGTCTTGGTTGAAGTTCAAGACAATGACATCTTTTTCTGTCATATTCTTTTGAAGATTCCATTTGGCAGCTACATAATTTTCAAAAGAACCATGATAGTCGATATGAGTTGGCATGAGGTTGGTAATCACTGCAATCTCTGGATGGAAGGCTTCAATTCCCATCAATTGGAAAGAAGACAATTCCATGACCAGAACATCCTTTTCTGTTGCTGTTTGTGCAACTTGACTAGCTGGAAAACCGATATTCCCAGACAATAGACCACCTTGGCCGGCAGCCGTCAAGACTTCTCCGATCATGGTTGTTGTCGTCGTTTTTCCGTTTGATCCTGTAATCCCAATAATTGGCGCATCCGAAATCAGATAGGCCAATTCCACTTCAGTGAGGATGGGAATGCCTTTTTCAAGCGCTTTTTCAACCATTGGATTGGAATAAGGGATTCCTGGATTTTTGACCATGACTGCAAAGTCTTCATCCAACAGTTCCAGAGGGTGACCTCCTGTCACAACTTTAATCCCTTCTTCCAGTAAACTTTGTGCTGCTGGATTTTCTTCAAAAGGTTTGCCATCATTGACGGTCACAATCGCTCCTAAGCGATCCAACAAACGGGCAGCTGACTCGCCTGACTTAGCCAAACCTAATACAAGAACCTTTTTATTTTCAAATTGTTTCACAAATTTCATGATTTCTTCGCTCCATTTTTATCACTCTCTATTTTACCTTTTTTTAGCAAAATTAAAAAGCCCAAAGGGCTTTAAAAATCACGTCACCGTTTATTTTTTCTGTTTGGTCGTCATTTTGGAAATATCTACCAAAGCCATGTAGCCAACAAAGGCCAGAAAGGCACCGACAAAAAACTCGGACGGTAGTTGGAATATCTGAAAAATGGCTAGACAAGCAAGGACGATAAAAGAGACGATCAAGACCACCATTGTGACACTGTTTAAGGTACCACGAATACTCTTTGGGGTCATAAAAAGGTAAAAAAGGAGAATCAAAATCCCTAAGATAAAATAGACCATTTTGTTTCTCCTTTCTTTTCGTATTATTCAGCAGCTGCTGATTTTTTCTTTTTATTTGCTTTTTCGCGTTCTGCTTTGTTCAAGATCTGTTTACGCAAACGGATAGATTCAGGTGTTACTTCCATGTACTCATCGTCGTTCAAGAACTCAAGAGATTCTTCCAAGGTCAAGATACGAGGAGTCTTGATAACCGCTGTTTGGTCCTTAGTAGCTGAACGAACGTTGGTCATTTGTTTGGCTTTCGTAATGTTTACGGTCAAGTCGTTCTCACGAGAGTTTTCCCCGATGATCATTCCTTCGTAAACTTCTGTACCTGGATTGACAAAGATCGTACCACGTTCTTCGATAGACATGATAGAGTAAGTGGTTGCTTTTCCGTTATCGATTGAAACAAGAGCACCACGGTGACGTCCACCGATTTCTCCTGGAATCACTGGCAAGTATTGGTCAAAGGTGTGGTTCATGATTCCGTAACCACGTGTCATTGACAAGAACTCTGTTGAGTATCCAATCAAACCACGCGCTGGAACAAGGAAGACCAAACGAGTTTGACCGTTACCAGTTGAGATCATATCCAACATTTCACCTTTACGTTCAGAAAGACTTTGGATAACAGCTCCTTGGTATTCTTCTGGTGTATCGATTTGTACGCGTTCAAACGGTTCGCATTTGACACCATCAATTTCTTTGATGATAACTTCTGGACGAGATACTTGCAATTCGTATCCTTCACGACGCATGGTTTCGATCAAGATAGACAAGTGCAATTCCCCACGTCCTGAAACGGTCCATTTATCAGGTGAATCAGTTGGGTCAACACGAAGAGAGACGTCTGTTTGTAATTCCGCTTGCAAGCGTTCTTCAACTTTACGAGAGGTTACCCATTTTCCTTCGCGACCAGCAAATGGTGAGTTGTTGACCAAGAAGGTCATTTGAAGGGTTGGTTCATCGATGTGAAGGATTGGAAGAGCTTCAACTGCGTCTGTCGGTGTGATGGTTTCTCCAACGAAGATATCTTCCATACCAGAGATAGCGATCAAGTCACCCGCTTTAGCTTCTTGAATTTCACGACGTTCCAAACCAAAGAAACCAAAGAGTTTGGTAACACGGAAGTTCTTAGTCGTTCCATCCAATTTAGAAAGGGTTACTTGGTCCCCAACTTTTACAGTACCACGGAAGACACGTCCGATACCGATACGTCCAACGAAGTCGTTGTAATCAAGCAGGGATACTTGGAATTGAAGAGGCTCATCTGAGTTATCAACTGGAGCTGGGATGTGATCAATGATGGTATCAAAGATCGGTGCCATTGTGTGCTCTTGATCAGCTGGATCATCTGAAAGTGAAGATGTTCCGTTGATCGCTGATGCATAAACAACTGGGAATTCCAATTGGTCATCATCCGCACCCAATTCGATGAAGAGTTCAAGAACTTCATCTACAACTTCTTCTGGACGAGCAGATGGTTTGTCGATTTTGTTGACAACAACGATTGGAACAAGGTCTTGTTCCAAGGCTTTTTTCAATACGAAACGCGTCTGAGGCATGGTTCCTTCGTAGGCATCGACGACCAATACAACCCCATCAACCATTTTCATGATCCGTTCCACTTCTCCACCGAAGTCCGCGTGTCCTGGTGTGTCCATGATATTGATTCGAGTTCCGTTATAAGCAACGGCTGTATTTTTAGCAAGGATCGTGATCCCACGTTCTTTTTCAAGATCGTTTGAGTCCATTGCACGTTCTTGCAATTCTTTACGTTCATCCAAGGTGTGCGATTGTTTCAACAATTCGTCTACCAAGGTTGTTTTACCATGGTCAACGTGGGCAATGATCGCAACGTTACGAATATCTTCTCTTAATTTTGTCATGATTTCCTCTATAAAATTTTAAATAATATTTCTAACTGAACAATTATACCACAGTCCTATCTAAAAAACACAGTTCAGCTAGTTGTAAATGTTTTCATCTTCATTTCTTTTCTCGGACTCGATTTCCTTTTCTTTTCATGATACACTGATGATAAGAATTTCAGAAAAAGAGGCTCTCATGAGATTAGATCAATTGATGGCAGACCATCAGTACGCTCGCAAAGACATCAAACAACTTCTGGCCCGAAGGCAAATCTTGGTCGATCACCTACCAGCTCAAAAGCTATCCCAAAACATCGACCCTGGACTCCAACAGATTCAAATCGGGGAACGAATCATTCAAGAACCGCGTCACCACTACTACATGCTCCATAAACCAATTGGGGCCGTGACTGCCAAAAGAGACGCCCACCATCCAACGGTGATCGAGTTAGTGGACCCCCAGCAAGAGTACCCAGACCTCTATCCACTTGGTCGCCTCGATCGCGATACCAGTGGTCTGCTCCTCCTCACAGATAATGGTCCCTTAGGCTTTCAACTGCTCCATCCTCAATACCATGTGGAGAAAGTCTATGAGGTAGAAGTCAATGGTCCGCTCTATGCAGCCCACATCGAGCAATTTCAGAATGGGATTTCATTCACAGACGGTCCTATCTGCAAGCCTGCCTCCTTGACCATTCTAGAAAGCCGCCCCAGCTACAGCAAGGCCCAAGTCCGGATCTCAGAAGGAAAATACCACCAAGTGAAAAAGATGTTTTTGGCTATTGGAGTCAAAGTAATGACCTTAAAACGCTTGTCTTTTGGCCCCTTCACCTTGGATCCTCAGTTAGCACCTGGCGAAAGCCGACCTTTCAATGAGGTAGAACTCACATGGGTCAAAGACTTCCTTGAAAAAACGAGATAAAAAAGCTCTAACCACACATTTGGTGCAGTTAGAGCTCTTTTTTATTAGGCGTCTTTTTTCACTTTCCCATTCCAAGAATCAAGACCATAAGACAAGACATAAATGTCTGTATAGCCCTGTTTCTTAAGATAGAGAGCCGCATTGGTTACACGCGAACTACGGCTATTTTCATAGAGCAAAATTGGTTTATCTTTACGCAAGGCTGCAAGACTCAACTTCAACTGAGTAGAAGGAATGTTGCGTGCTCCTAAAATATGCTTGGCATGAAACTCAGCTGGCTCTCGCAAGTCAATCAACTGCCCTTTACGAATCAGCTCTTCAAAAGTGGCATTATCCACAAATTTAGCAGCTTTACGGATGCGGAAATAATTAAACGCCATCCATCCAAATGCTCCTAAAATAGCCAACCAAACAATGATATTTCCCATCACTCTACCTCACTCTTTTTCAAAAATTCTAATTCTTGCTTGTGTTCTCTTCTTAAAACGGTATCGGCTTCTAAATAATCGAGCCGCTCCATTAGGCCTGCATCATAAAGACGTTGAAGCTCAATTTTCATCAATTCGATGTCATAGAGGCGCTTCCCCACGTAAATGATGATTCCAAAACGTTTTAAAAATTGTTGAACATCATACAGGTTTTTCATGTTCATTATTGTATCAAATTTAGAAAGGCTTTACAAGATTTTCAAGCAAATGATGACATTTTTCGATTTCTTTACGAATAAATAAGTATGATCAACTTTTATTTTTTTACCATCGGTACTTGCATCGCCTCTTTTTTGGGGCTAGTTGTCGATCGTTTCCCAAACCAATCCATTCTCGCTCCTCGTAGTCATTGTGATCAATGTCAGCACGTCCTTGGAGTTTGGGATCTCATCCCCATTATCTCGCAACTACTCCATCGTTTTCGCTGTCGCTATTGTCATCAGACCTATCCATTTTGGTACTGCCTTTTTGAGATCTGGAGTGGCCTACTCTTTTTAGCCTGCGCCAATGGTTTCCTTTCTCTGCCTCAGCTTCTAACACTACTGGGAGCTGCCGTTTTAGCCATTTATGACCTTCGCTTTATGGAATACCCCTTGGTCATCTGGTGCTGTCTCCATGCCCTGGTCCTCTTTTTATCCGGTAGTAATCTCCTCATGCTGGTCTTTTTACTCCTTGCGATCGGAGCTCACTTTTTCTTTATCGGAATGGGAGCAGGAGATTTTCTCTTACTAGCTACCTTTTCGCTAAGCTTTTCTTCTACCCAGATCCTCATTCTCATTCAGATCGCATCCATCTTAGGCATTCTCGTCTTTGCTCTCAAAAAAGAAAGAGACCGGATTCCCTTTGTTCCCTGTCTCTTTCTCAGTTATCACGCTTTACTGCTTTATACGATGTTTTGCAGATAAATTCTTTTTATTTTGCAGCTTTCGCTTCTAGATAATCGGCGATGGCAGCCACATCCTTATCCCCACGTCCGGAAACATTGATGATGATGATCTTGTCTTTATCCAATTGTGGAGCACGCTTAACCGCTTCTGCAATCGCGTGTGAGCTTTCAATAGCTGGGAGGATCCCTTCTGTCTTACTGAGGAGAAGAAGAGCTTCTACTGCTTCATCATCTGTTGCAGCCACATATTCGACACGACCAGAATCTTTAAAGAAAGCATGCTCTGGACCAACCCCTGGGTAGTCCAAACCAGCAGAGATCGAGTACACTGGCGCTACTTTTCCATCTTCGCCAAAGACTGCATAGGTCTTCATACCATCAACCACACCGATAGTCCCTTTGGTCATGGTCGCTGCGTGTTGATCGGTGTCCAAGCCATGTCCAGCTGCTTCTACCCCAATCAAGCCGACTTCCTCTTCTGCGACATATTCAGAAAAGGCACCGATGGCATTGGAGCCACCACCGACACAGGCAATCACATAGTCCGGCAAACGACCTTCTTTTTCCAAGATTTGACGTTTAGATTCTTCACTGATCACTTTTTGGAATTCATGCACAATAGTTGGGTATGGGTGAGGGCCAACAGCAGAACCCAAAACGTAAAAGGCATCTAGATCCGCCATCCATGCTCCAAAGGCAGCATCAACGGCGTCTTTCAAGGTCTTAGTCCCGGTTTCAACCGCATGAACGGTTGCCCCCATCATTTCCATGCGGAAGACATTCAAGCGTTGGCGTTCCACATCTTCTGCCCCCATGTAGACATCACAGGCCATACCGAACTTAGCTGCCGCAGCTGCTGTAGCTACACCGTGTTGACCGGCTCCTGTTTCAGCAATCACGCGCGTTTTGCCCATGCGTTTAGCCAAGAGGATTTGCCCCAAAACGTTATTCAATTTATGCGAACCTAGGTGATTCAAGTCTTCGCGCTTCAAATAAATTTTTGCCCCACCTAAATGCTCTGTCAAACTTTCCGCAAAGTAGAGCGGTGTTTCCCGACCAGAATAATCTTTCAAATAATGTTTGTATTCTGCGATAAATTCTGGATCATTTTTATACTGTTCAAAGGTTTCCTCTAATTGATTGAGCAAGTTTTGAATCGGTTCAGGTACGAAAGATCCACCAAATTGTCCGAAATAGCCTTTTGTTTCTGTCATGATTGTGTCCTCTTTTCTATATCTTCAATCCTGTTTATGATCTTTTTCTCTCGCGGGTCCTTTGAGCTGCAGTCTCACTGGGTTCCTTTGAGATACAAAAAACCTCACACAGAAAAATCTGTGTGAGGACGATTCGATACCGCGGTGCCACCTCAATTGTAGGAGGCTATTTTTTCTCCTACATCTCTGACCTGTCTAACAACAGGGTGCACGATAAGGTGTGCTCACCGAATTTTTATTGTTTCAAATTCATCATCATAAACGCATCAGCCCATTTCAAGATTCACCACTGCTTGTTCGCAATCACCACAAGCTCCCTGGAAGTGAGAAAAATCTCTACTTTTCTGATGTCTTGAAGCTATTATAGCTCCCGCTTCTGACTTTGTCAACAAAAATTTTAAAAAACGGCTGAAATGTTCGGATTTTACATTTCCCCATTTTTTGCTAGCAATCGTACTCTGAAATACTGAAAGCCTAGATAAGCTAGATAAGCGCCTAAGGTATTGGTCCACAAATCATCTAGCTCAAAGACACGATTAGCATCATACAAGAGGTCTAACAGAACTTGGCTGCATTCAATCCACAAGCTCATCGCAAAGCCGAAGCACAAGACCCGTTTTCGACTCCTCAACCAGGGCCATAGCCAGAGGAGTTGAAAGACCAGCGGACTTAACAAAAAGATATTGGCTACGTTTTGGAGAATAACCTTAATGAGTTGGAGGGCACTGGTGATCTGGCCAAGATTCATCACCGAATTAAGAGGAACCAGCAGGACGACGATGCGACCGAAATGTTGAATACCCGGTGTTTCCATACCTGGCTCTGGCTGTTGGGGCAAAAAACACATCAGACACAAGAGGATAAAATAGAAGAAGCTGCCACTCCGTAACAGCCTTCTTCCTCTTTTTGTTAGTTCTGTATGATCGATCAGCCCTTGTTTAAGGTTGCGCATGTTCAACAATCGCTTTCTCCCGATCCCGTTTCATGGTATTTGAACGCAATTGGCCACAGGCAGCGTCAATATCTGTACCGTGCTCTTGACGCACTACACAGTTAACACCTTGTTTTTTCAAGGTATCATAGAAGGCCATGACCCGTTCTTTTGGACTACGGCTGTATTGGTCATGCTCACTGACAGGATTGTAAGGAATCAAGTTAACATAAGACAATTTCTTGATATTCTTGAGCAATTCTGCCAACTCTAAGGCTTGCTCGACTCCATCATTGACTTCATTCAACATGATGTACTCAAAGGTCACCCGACGGTTCGTAGTCTCAATATAGTATTCAATCGCCGCAAACAATTTTTCAATTGGAAAGGCCCGGTTGATCTTCATGATGCTAGAGCGCAAGTCATTGTTTGGAGCATGAAGAGACACTGCTAAATTGACCTGCACACCTTCATTTGCAAAATCACGAATTTTATGAGCCAAACCAGAAGTTGACACGGTAATATGGCGAGCACCAATCGCTAATCCCTTGTCATCGTTGACCGTCCGGATAAATTTCAAGACATTGTTATAGTTGTCAAATGGTTCTCCGATCCCCATGACAACGATATGGCTGACTCGTTCATCTTGGCCACGTTCGTCAAAGTATTTTTGGACCAACATGATTTGAGACACGATTTCACCATTGTTCAAATCGCGTTGTTTTTTGATCAAACCAGAAGCACAGAAGGTACAACCGATATTGCATCCGACCTGAGTGGTGACACAGACTGACAAGCCATAGTGCTGACGCATCAAGACGGTTTCAATCAACATGCCGTCTGGCAATTCAAAAAGATACTTAACCGTTCCATCTGCTGACTCTTGCACGATCCGTTGCTTGAGTGGGTTGACGACAAACTGATCATTCAACTTCGCAATCAAATCTTTGGATAGATTGGTCATTTCTTCGAAGGACTGGACGCGTTTGCGATAGAGCCATTCCCAGATTTGTGCTGCACGGAATTTCTTTTCGCCGTTTTCTTCCGCCCAATCAATCATATCCTGGCGTGTTAAACTATAAATGGATGGTTTCATTCTTTCTTACTCCTCTTTTTGTCGAATCACAAAATGACGTTTGTTGTCTGTCTTCGTTGTTTTTTTGGTCTCAGCAGACGGTCTTGTTTTTTTCGAGTTATTGGCTGACTGTCCCTTGTCGCGTTCTCGTTTTTGGAAACGATCTTTTTGTTTGCGATTGCGCGAACGCTTCTTCGGCTCTCTTTCTTCTGATTGAGCTTTTTTGACCGGTGATTTCTTATCAAAAGAAGCACGATGGGGCTCCTTATTTTCAAGGACAAAATAAGCACAACCATAGCTACAATATTCTAACAAATAATCGTCTAAGCGACTTAATTTATCCATCGTTGCAACATCGCGCTCTTCCTTATAAAAGCCACGCAAGCGCAACTGCTCATTGCTCCAATCACCAACAATGTAATCAAACTTGGTTAAAATCTCAGAAAATCTCTGACCAAAAACAGTCGCATCAAATGCTTCTTTTTCATTTTTTAACAACTCAAAGGAGAGGTTTTCTGAAAGGATCTGGTCTCCTACCTGACGAAACACAGGTCCAGGAAATTTATTGTAATTATATAATTCAGGGTCAATCTCTTTTCGCATAGTGTTCCTTCATCAAAATCTATTTACTGTAACACTTTATTTTATCATAAATTTGATGACTTGCGTCAGATTTGACTAGAAAAGAGTCGAAATTCCTTTGAGAGCAAAAAGAGAGTGGGATAGAAATCGGTAACTCGTTACAATTCGATTTCGTCGTCCCACCTCCGCACAGTTG
>NZ_KV834606.1:0-30751 GCF_001837905.1 Streptococcus sp. HMSC076C09 | reverse complement strand
TTGCTCGACAATCCAAAAATAATTGAGAGGCTAGAACTTTTGTCCCAGCCTCTATGAATATTCATTGCCGGATGCAAGTGGCAAAAAAAGAGTAATTTTGGTATAGCTATTTGCCTTAGAATCAATCTCCATATGATAGGCTTCGCCAAATTGAAGATGCAATCGTTGGTCCACATTTTTCAAGCCAACACCTCCTAAACGAAGAAGGGTTTGGGCTGTTGATCCTGATCGGTCAAACCCTCGTCCATTGTCAAAAATCGATACGCAGGCGTAGTCTCCACTGACTTCAGTTGTCACTCGAATGAGACCTGGCCGATCGATCTCTTTAATGCCATGGTAAATCGCATTTTCCACTAAGGGCTGAAGCACTAATTTCGGAAGCTGATAGTCGCCCAACCGTTCATCTTCTAGAATTTCATAGTTGAGCTTTTCACCATAACGTTGTTTTTGAATGAAAAGATACTGGCGGACATGGTCGATTTCATCTCTCAGTAGGATTTGTTCCTGGCCTTGGTTAAGAGCCAGTCGAAAATATTGAGCCAGAGACTTAGTGATGTCGACCACGCGCCGACTATCATTAAACTCCGCCATCCAGACAATCGTATCCAAGGTATTGTAGAGGAAATGCGGATTAATCTGAGCCGAAAGTGCCCGCAACTCGTACCGCCGTGCGTTCTGCTCCTCTTCCTTAACCTGTTGCATGAGGTTATCGATTTGGTCCAACATGGCATTAAACGCTTGAGCGAGGGCCACCAATTCTGGAGATCCTTTGGCTGCAGCCCTCACGTGAGCATCTCCTGCTCCAATCCTCAAAATGATAGTCTGAAGGTCTTGTAAGGGTTTGATCCACAAACGCAGAACAAAGCCGATCCCTATCAAACACATGATCAAAGCTAGTAATCCTAGACCAATGAAAGAGTACAGGAGTTGCGACTGCAGCATCTGAAGTCCTTCAAGTGAAGCCACTCCAATCAAGGTCCAATCGCTATCTGGAATCGGAACCTGATAGATAAAATTCTGTCCTCCTTTAGCATAGCCATCTGTCACAGCAATATAGGGCTGCATGGCCTGCATTTCTTGGCTGGAGGAATAGACCGCCTTTTTAGGATGGTAGACAAACTCATGCTTTTGATTAATGATAAAACTAAAGCCTTGTCTCCCTAGTTGAAGGTGATCCAAGTAAGCCTGAAGGCTATCGTAGCCAATATCCAAGCGTACTACTCCGAGATTTTGGCCAGTCTGATCGACCACTTCTTGGGTAATAGAAACCACCCATTTTTCTTTTTCCGAAGTCAAAGATTCCTTTCGAGCTGGCGTCAAAACTGGCATGGCTCTTTCTTTAATCGCCTCTTGATACCAACTTTCATTCATCATATCTGAAGAAGTCTGCATGCTGATTTTGGAATCTGTCGCTACCAGACGTCCATCCTTGGTCACCAAGACCGCTGAGACCAAGTCCGGATCCGTTTCAATCATCGTTCGCATCAGGTGTTGAACCGTTTCTTGATCCGCACTCCTATCTTGGGCAAATTGTCGAACAGCCTGTTCCTGGCTAAGCACCGTCGTCGTCTGCTTTAATTTTTTTAGATAGGAAGTGATAAACTGACTGCTTTGATCGATACTATTTCTTGTCGTCCGCTCTGTTTGCTGGCGGATCGTCCCTGAACTCGTTTGATAATAGAGACCACCAATAAGACCAAAAAGTAGGAGAATGAAGAGAAAAAAGTAGAGGACCAGCTGAATCAGCAAGGGATATCGTTTCATTCATGCTCTCCTTTTTTGTACTGCCTTGGTGTCACCCCAACAACCTGCTTAAAGCGTTGAGAAAAATAGTTCATATCTTCAAAACCAACCTGATCGGCGATCTCATAAATTTTTAAATCTGTCGTGAGAAGCAAGAGTTGAGCCTTCTTCATTCGCTCTTGAATGAGGTAGTCTTGGAAGGGGAGTCCCAATTTTTTCTTGATCAATACACTTAGATACGAGGCACTGAAACCAAGTTGATAGGCCAGATCCTTTAGAGTTAACTGAGAGTCTGCTAAACGAGCATGAATGGCTTCTTCCAAGTCTGTCGAATAACCCTGACTGACCAAATCTTCGACTTGCGCTTTCTTACGCTCTTGATCAAGTTTTCCTTTCACCTTTGCTAACATCTCTTCAATATCATCTTTTGAAAAAGGCTTCAGCAAATAATCATCTGCACCTAACTTGATGGCTTTCCTTGCAAACTCAAAGTCATCATAACCTGTCAAAAAAATGATATGGCAAGACGGAGATTGTTCTTTGACGAGATGAGCCAGATCCAAGCCATTCATTTGTGGCATATTGATATCGGTTAGAAGGATATCGGCTGGTTGCTCTTGAAACTTCTCCCAAGCCTCACGCCCATTTTTAGCCTGGTTGATGACGGTCATTCCAAACTGTTCATAATCCACTAAGGAAGTCAGACCCTGCCGGATAAGCTCTTCATCTTCCACAATCATGATCGCATACATGTCTTTCACCTACTTGTCTTTGCTATACTTATTATAGCAAATTATGGTTCCAAATGTCTCAGACGTAGTCCATTAAATAACCGTAGCCCTTTTCTTTCATTTCTGCTTTGGGAATGAAGGTAATAGACAAACTATTGATGCAATAGCGAAGGCCGCCTTTTTCCTTGGGACCATCGGTAAAAACATGGCCCAGATGAGAATTTCCTACACGGCTCCGAACTTCTGTCCGAGTCATATTGAAACTCTTATCCTCCTTATAGATGGCCACATCAGGACTAATAGGTCGACTGAAACTCGGCCAACCACAACCAGAATCAAATTTATCCTTAGAGGAAAAGAGCGGCTCACCAGTCACGACATCTACATAAATACCGGCATCAAACTGATCCCAGTAACGATTGGAGAAGGCCCGTTCGGTATCATTTTTTTGTGTCACCGCATACTCTTCAGGAGATAACTTCTTTTTGATCTCCTCATCGCTTGGCTTAGAATAGCGACTAGCATCTATAACAGGATAAGAAGCCTGATTGACATCGATATGGCAGTACCCATTCGGATGTTTCTTTAGATAATCCTGGTGGTAGTCCTCAGCCTTGATGAAATTGGTCAGTGGCTCTTTTTCCACTGCTAACGGTTTGTCGTATTTTTTTGCTTCTTCTTCAAAGACTTGGTTAATGGTTGGAAGGTCTTCTTGGGAGACATAATAGACACCTGTTCGGTATTGTGTTCCTTGATCATTTCCTTGACGATTCTTCGACGTTGGGTCGATAATCCGGAAATAATGCAGGAGCAATTCTTTCAGAGATACCTTCTTGACATTGTAGGTGATGTGAACTGTTTCAGCATGGTCTGTTTGAGGGACCAATTCATACTTGGTCGTTTCTCCCTTTCCATTGGCATAGCCTGATACGGCATCAATCACACCTGGAACACGGGAGAAATATTCCTCTACGCCCCAGAAGCAACCACCAGCCAAATAAATTTCACGATGATCCTTTGGATCAACCGTTTCATTTGTTTCCTTTTTGGCTACTGGAGTCTGACTCATCGATACTTTTTTAATCATCTCAGTGCTTGTTTCTGATTGATCCATTCCGTTTGCTCCCTTACTAAAGAAAAAGAAACCAATCGATAGCAAGCCAATGAGAAGGATAGCAAACACTTTCCATTTTGTTTCCATTGTCTATCTCCTTACTGCATGTTCTCTAGGGTCTTGAGGATATCCTCTTTATTCATATAGCCAATATGACTCTTTGCTAAAGTCCCATCACTATTGATAAAGAGCGCCGATGGATAAGAACGAATCCCATATTCTTTGAGCAGTTCCCCTTTACTATCTAGCAAGACTGGGAAATCCTTGTAATCCAAAGACTGGTACCAGTTTTTGAAATCTGCTGCTGATTTTTCGCCATTAAAGGTTGGAGCTACAACGGATAAAACCACATAATCCTTACCTGCCTCTTCTTTTGCCAACTCATTGGTATCCTCTAATGTCGACAGGCAAATAGAGCACCAGGAAGCCCAAAATTTGAGGTAAACTTTCTTCCCTTTGTAATCGGATAAGCGGTAGGTCTTGCCATCCACTCCTTGCAGGCTAAAATCCTTCACTTTCTTGCCAGATGGTTGCCTAGCCCCAGCTTTGGCTGTTTGTTGGTTCATGTTCTTATTGGAAGTAGCCATTCCTTGACTCGAACAAGCCCCTAAAAGTCCAGCGCATACGAATCCTGCAGCTACTAAAGCTAATTTCTTCATCATTATTACCTCTTTAAACAAGGAGAAAGTCATCCTCAGATGACCTCTCCCATCTTTCATTCCTTGTCTGATTTCATATCAGATGATTCACTCTTTTCATTTTTCATTTCTGAATCGCTAGATTTCATCTCATCTTTTTTCATATCGTCCTTCATTTCAGAACTGCTGTCAGACATCATAGATGAATCTTTCATGTCTTCTTTTTTCATTTTATCATCGGACATGGATGAATCCTTCATGTCATCCTTCTTCATATCGTCCTTCTTCATATCGTCCTTCTTCATCATACTACTATCGTCCGTTTTTTTCATATCTGAATCTGATTTCTGTCCAGAACAAGCTGCTAAAGTGACGATGCTAAGTGTAGCAATAGAAAGTGCAAGAATTTTTTTCATGATTTTTCTCCTTTAATCATTCAAGATTAGTGAAACAAAGATGCGAGGCTATTAAGATTTCCTAGCATCAGCAAGATGCCCATCAAGACGATGAGGGCACCACCAATTTTTTTCAAGGTTCCCATATGGGGCTTGAGTTTAGCAAAATGTTGTAGAACCCAGCTAGAAGCTAGAGCCAAGACTAAGAAGGGGAGCGCCAATCCTAATGTATAGACCAGCATCAGGAGAGCGCCTTGCAAAGCACCATCTCCTCCAGAAGCGGCAATGGCTAGAACAGAACTCAGAACTGGTCCTACACAAGGGGTCCAACCAAAACTGAAGGTGACCCCTATCAGAAAAGCATTGAAGAATTCATTGCGCTCCCGATTCTTATTGAGTTGGATGGTCTTTTGCTTTTGGAGTTGTCTCAGATTGATCACTTCCATTTGGTGAATCCCTAATAGGATCACAATCCCTCCTAGCAGATAGCGAAACCATGGAGCATAAAGCACCTGGCCAAGGGCCCCTGCACCGTATCCTAGAATCAGGAAAACAGTTGATAGACCTGCGATAAAACAAAGAGTCTTCACCAAGCCGTACCAAGAAATATCTCTTCCAAAAATCCGAACAGTTTTCACACGTTCAGAATCCAATAGAATCCCTACATAGACTGGCATCAGTGGCAAAATACATGGGGAGAAAAAGGATAGAACTCCCGCTAAGAATACTGAAATGGAAAACAAACTGGTTTGAATCATTTCACTACCTCCCTTTCTTTCTGATACCAGTATAAAGAAAAAATCCCTCTAAAAATAGAGAGATTGATAAGCAAAAACTTGAATTTGATTAGAAGGTGAATCTTCCTATCTGCCAACTCTACCTCGTACTTTCAAGTACGAGACTGATCTAACAAGATACTTCTAATTCTTCTTCAAATAATCAATAGCGTCTTGAAGGGTTTTGACGGGGACAATTTTCATCTTCGAATGAATTTGTTTCGCTGCTTCTTTCGCTGTTTCATAGTTTGATTTGGCCTTGGGATTGGCTTTCTTTTCTTCTTTGGAAACAGGATTATTAGGGGCAAAGAAAATTTCTGCTCCTTCTTTATCGGCTGCGACGACTTTCTTGTCAATCCCACCGATATCGCCAACCGTTCCATCTTGGTTAATGGTTCCTGTCCCTGCAATATGGCGTCCCTGACGAAGATCTGGATCAGCCACTTGGGTATAGATGGCTAGGCTAAACATCATACCGGCACTTGGTCCACCAATTCCTTGAGTCGCAAACTGGACAGGAACATCGCCTTTGGCTTCAGTCCGGTCGATCAGGCTAATCCCGATTCCGTTTTTCCCGTTAGACAATTTGATGATCTTTCCGTCTGCGGTCTTGGTTTGTCCATCCTCAATATAGGTCACTGAAACAGGATCGCCAATTTTTTGAGAACCAACATAATCAATCAATTCTTTGGAACTCTTAAAGGTCTTGCCATTCACACCGGTGACGGTATCCGCAATGTTCAAGATACCCTTAAAGGTCGAGTCATCTGCTACTTGCATGACATAAACACCTAGAAAGTCCATCTGGGTTTCTTTTCCAGCTGTCTTTAGCCCTTGGTAGATGGCCATATTTTGCGAGGTTTCCATATAGAATTGGTTAATCCGCGTAAATTCTTGGCTCGAACTACCACCTGTCATATCCTTGGCAGAGTAGATATCTGTAAAAGGTGTCGCCCAAGCATAGATCAAATCAGCCGGGGTCGCTTCTTTCACTGCTACGGTTACAAAGTCATAGGATCCTGACTTGGTATCCATTTTTCCATCCACTGTCATGACGGATCGAATATCTTCTGCCGTTCCTGGCATCTCAATATAATAGGGAAGGCGAATCACAAAAGCAGAGAGCAAGAGGAGCAAGAATAGAACGCCTGCAATCGGCCATCGGTATTCTTTCAATCGTCCTTTTTTCTTTTTTGTAGGCAAGCTTGGTTTATTCGCTTGTGTCATCTTTGATTTCCTCCATTACACTATTTGGGACATAAGGTGAGATATCCTGCTGAAAAGCCAGCAACTCTCGAATACGCGTTGAACTAATGGCCTGGTAAGGTGGCTGGGCATAGAGATAAACCGTCTCCAATTCAGGCGCCAACTGATGATTAAAGTAATCCATATTGGCTTCGTATACCAGATCCTGTGCATTGCGCAAGCCCCGGATCAAGGTGATGACCCCAAGATTGCGCGCCACTGTCACAGCCAACTCTTGAGTTGACGTCACAATTTCAACATTTTCCAAATGAGCCAGGGCCCCTTTCACCATGCGCACGCGCTGCTCAATGGAAAAGAGTCCGACTTTTTCCGAATTATAAAAAATTCCGACATAGACACGGTCAAACAAGCGACTAGCTCGCTCGATCAATTGCACATGCCCAATGGTAATCGGATCAAACGATCCTGTAAACAATCCACTTCTATCTGACATATACTGTTACCTTACTAATTCCATAGATTTTTTCTTTCCAGATTCCCACTTGTCCGATTTCCTCAGGAAGTTCTACATGTTTATCGGTTTCGCACACAATCATGATGTCCTCTGACAAGAGATGGCGCTCGCACAAGGTTTCGATATCGCGGACAATCTCTTCCTTGGCATACGGAGGGTCTAAGAACACCAAATCAAAGGTGCCCGTTAAAAGCCCTAAGGCTTGCTTGGCCTCCATTTTTAGCAGTTGAAACCGTTCCTTTTCCTTGGTCATGGCAATATTGGCTGCTACAATCTCCTGCGCTCTACGATCTCTTTCCACTAGAACGGCCTCTGACATGCCTCGAGAAACGGCTTCGATAGAGAGCCCACCGCTTCCTGCATAGAGATCCAGCACTCTTCCACCATCAAAGTAAGGACCAATCATATTGAACATGGCCCCTCTGACCTTATCAGAAGTCGGCCTGGTTGTTTTTCCTTCAAGTGTTTTGAGGGGACGTCCCCCATAGGTTCCAGATACTATTTTCATAGGGACCATTATACCAAAAAAAATCAGAAAATTGCGATTTGATATGGTCAAGCGATAATTAAAAGAGGCTGGGACAAAAATCCTAGCCTCTCAATTTTCTTTGGATTGTCGAGCAAGACGCAGTGGTTGAGTGGGCTCTACTACGCTGATTTCATCAGCTTTTACAGCCCTACTCAACTGTGCGGAGGTGGGACGACGAAATCGAATTCTAACGAATTACCGATTTCTGTCCCACTCTCTTTCTTCCTTATAGGATATTTTCATATTCATCGCGGACAGATTGAGGCCAGACACTGGTTTGGACTTCACCGATATGTTTCTTACGAAGCAAGAACATCGCCAAACGAGATTGTCCGATCCCTCCACCAATTGTAAGTGGGAAAAGACCATTTAACAAAGCTTTGTGCCACTCTAATTGGAGACGATCCTCGTCCCCTGTGATCGCAACTTGACGGCGAAGCGTATCTTCATCGACACGGATTCCCATTGAAGACAGCTCAAAGGCTGAACCTAGAACGTCATTCCAGACGAGGATATCGCCATTCAAGCCCTTGTAGCCATTTTCAGACTCTGTTGTCCAGTCATCGTAGTCAGGTGCACGTCCATCATGTGGTTTGCCATCTGCAAGCTCTCCACCAATCCCGATCAAGAAAACGGCTCCGAATTCTTTGGCAATGGCATTTTCACGCTCTTTTGGAGTTAAATCTGGATAGCGTTCCACCAATTCTTCTGTGTGAACGAAGGTAATTTGTTTTGGAAGAACTGACTCAATATCATAGCGCGCTTCTACTGCTAGTTCTGTTAAACGAATCGCCTTGTAGATCTTTTCAACCGTTTCTTTGAGGTAGGCGATGTTGCGTTGACCATTTGGGATGACTTTTTCCCAGTCCCATTGGTCTACATAAACAGAGTGGATAGCATCTAGCGAATCTTCATCTGGACGAAGGGCCTTCATATGGACAAAGAGACCTTCTCCTTCGCCAAAACCAAAACGTGCCAAGGTATGGCGTTTCCATTTTGCGAGTGAATGCACGACTTCATAAGTCTCATCAGGAATTTGAAGGACCTTTACAGATACCGGATGTTCAATCCCAGAAAGGTTATCCTGCATCCCGTCTCCGACCTTGCTCAAAATTGGCCCTTGGACTTCAATGATGTCCAATTTATCTTTTAAATATTGTGTAAAAGTCGTTTTAACAAACGAAATTTCTTTTTGTTGGTGGATAAAACTTTTTTTCATATAGTTCCTCATTTATAGACATTTTAGAAATGATTATACTCTTTTTTCAATCAAAATCAAGTCTTTTCATTCGTTTTCAACTGAATTTTTCTCTTGCAAAAAGGATTCATTTTTGATAAACTATATGTAACTTTTAAAACGTTACATAGGAGAAGTGACATGTTTGATGCAAAAAAACTAAAAGAAAGACGCCTGGAAAAAGGCTTAACCCAAGCAGATGTCTACGAGGAGCTCAAGATTTCTCGCAAGACTTACTCCAGTTGGGAGAATGGCTTAGCGGAGCCACACGAAAAAAATCTCAGGAGGTTGGCCAAGCGCCTCTCCGTTAAAGAGGACTACTTTATTAACAAAGAGTCTGCACTCTACACCTACCCTTTATTAACCCCACCTCATCAAAAGAAAGTCGACCAGTTGGCCAGCCAGTTATTGGAACAGCAGCAAAAAGTTGTTTCCTTGACTGCTTATAAGGTTCTTTCGATTGAGTTGGCAGCCGGTTTAGGACACACTTTTTATGACAACGAAACGGACTATGAAACCGTCTATTTTGACCAAGAGATCCAGCATGACTTTGCTTCTTGGGTATCCGGAGATTCGATGGAACCTCTCTATCCCAATGGCTCTGTTGCCCTCATGAAGCAGACTGGCTTTGACTATGATGGTGCTGTCTACGCCCTCATCTGGAATGGAAAAACCTACATCAAGAAAGTCTATCGGGAAGCGGAAGGTTTGCGCTTAGAATCCATCAACCCTGATTACGACGATTTATTTGCTCCCTATGAAGACGAGCCCAAAATCGTCGGCATTGTGGTCGGTCATTTTCTTCCACTCGAGGTTTAAATATGCTATTTGATTATTCACGTGAGCCTCATTCTGATATTGCTTTTGTGGATATGAAAAGTTTTTATGCCAGTTGTGAATGTGTCCGTCTGGGGCTCAATCCCTTGACGACTTCTCTTTGCGTCATGAGTCGGAGCGACAATTCAGCTGGCCTGATTTTGGCGAGCTCTCCCGTTTTCAAACAAGTCTTCGGCAAGAAAAATGTTAGCCGTAGCTACGACCTACCTTTTGACCTCAAAACCAGAAAATTTAATAGCTACGCCGCCAAAAAACAAGGATTGCCCACAGATCCAGCCTTTATTGCATCCATTGAATCCTGGGCCAAGAGAACCCTGATTGTGCCTCCACGGATGAATGCTTACATTCAGGTCAATATGGAAATTCAGAAGGTCTTTCAGGAATTTGCGGCACCAGATGATATTTTCCCTTACTCGATTGACGAAGGCTTTATCGATCTGACCTCTTCCTTAAATTATTTTATTCCAGATCCCTCCCTCTCTCGAAAGGAAAAACTGGATCTCCTTTCTGCCAGGATCCAAAAAAGGATCTGGCAGGAAACTGGAATCTACTCTACCATCGGCCTCAGCAATGCCAATCCTCTTCTTGCCAAGCTAGCCTTGGACAATGAAGCTAAGCATTGCCGAAATATGCGCTCCAATTGGTCTTATGAAGATGTAGAAAGTAAGGTCTGGAAACTGCCCCAGCTCACTGATTTTTGGGGCATTGGACGTCGTACTGAAAAACGATTGCAAAAGATCGGGATCACGTCGATTGCTGAACTGGCCCAGGCTCACCCAGATCTCTTAAAGAAAGAATTCGGAGTCATGGGCCTTCAACTGTGGTTCCATGCTCATGGCATTGATGAAAGCAATGTCCACAAGCCTTATCGTCCGAAATCACGAGGCATTGGCAACTCTCAAATCTTGCCCTATGACTACCATCTACAAACCGACATTGAACTGGTATTTCGGGAGATGGCTGAACAGGTGGCTATTCGCTTGCGACGGAAAAAAAAGAAGACCCAGCTGGTCTCCATTCATGCCTCCTACTCCAAAATCGAGGGGCTTCCGTCCATTCACTGCCAGCAAAAGATTGAGCCTACCCAATCCACCAAGGTTTTATCCGATACGGTTCTGCGGCTCTTTCGCTCCAAGTACGAAGGAGGCGCCATTCGGCAGATTGGTGTTTTTTATGGAGAACTTGTCGAGGAGTCTCTTCAACTCCTTTCTCTCTTCGATGACCCAGTAGCCTTGGAAAAAGAGGAGAAACTCCAGCAGACCATTGACCGCATTCGGGATCAATTTGGCTTTACCTCTCTTCAGAAAGGCTCCTCATTACTAGAAAACTCACGCGCCATTGCACGCAGTAAACTAACAGGCGGACATTCCGCAGGAGGCTTAGATGGATTAACATGATTGACCGTTCTTATCTCCCTTATCAATCCGCCCGCGAGTTTCAAGATCGTGGTATGGCCAAATGGGCTGGCTTCTTTTTATCCGAGCACACAACTGCCCTGCATACAAAAGAAATTGACCACAGTCAGCTCACGGTTCTTCCACTTGCTGAACAGATCCAGCTCCTGGAGCAGGCCTTTCAACAACAAACGACGATCTCGATCACAACTTTAGAGGGGAATCAATTTGCAACCTACACAGGTTCGATTCACACCTTATCTGCTTCTGAAGTTCTTCTCAAAAGCGATGACCACTATCACCGTCTCCTCGTAGACTCTATCATTTTTATTGAATCTGAGGAAACAGCCTATGAAACCTATTCAAACTAAACACGAATTACAATTTGATTATTTTTCGGAGAATTACCACCAATTTGAGACAGACTTTTACAAGTGGGCCGCTACTTCTACGCCGCTCGTCTTTTTAGAAGACGATATTCTCCACTCTATGGCAGCAGGCCAGCGAAACTACTTTCGTCTTCACCATACTAAAAGTCGGGATCATCGAGACCATTATTTCTATTTTAAGGTTTCCACACTCTCCCAATCACCCCTGACCCGTATTTACGCTTATACAGGACATCACTTACAAAAGATAGATCCTCATCAGACAGAGAAAAAGGATAGCTTGATCTGAGAAGCTATCCTTTTTCTTGATTTATGGGATTCACTACAGTCCTTACGAGTGATTAGAATCCATCTACGTTTGTGTAGATTTTTTGTACGTCCTCGTCGTCTTCAAGAACGCTGTAAAGTTTTTCAAATGTTTCCAAATCTTCACCTGACAACTCAACTTCTGATTGAGGAATCATTTCCAATTCTGTTACTTGGAATTCTTCGACACCTGATTCACGCAAAGCAACGATTGCTTTGTGAAGATCAGTTGGAGCAGTGTAGACTGTGATCGTTCCTTCTTCTGCTTCGACATCATCTACATCCACATCTGCTTCAAGCAAAAGTTCAAAGATCGCATCAGCATCATCACCAGCAAAGACGATAACACCTTTGTTGTCAAAGAGGTAAGATACAGAACCTGAAGCTCCCATGTTCCCACCGTTTTTACCAAAAGCAGCACGGACATTGGCAGCTGTACGGTTAACGTTTGAAGTCAAAGTATCAACGATCAACATCGAACCATTTGGTCCAAATCCTTCGTAACGTCCTTCTGTAAAGGTTTCGTCTGTATTTCCTTTTGCCTTATCGATCGCTTTATCAATCACGTGTTTTGGCACTTGTGCTTGTTTCGCACGGTCAATAACGAATCTCAAAGCAGTATTTAGTTCTGGATCTGGTTCACCATTTTTAGCAGCTACATAGATCTCCACACCAAATTTAGCATACACTTTTGAGTTGGCACCATCTTTGGCAGTTTTTTTGGCAACAATATTGGCCCATTTACGTCCCATGAGGATTCTCCTTAAATTTTTTCAAATTATTTTCAATCTTTTATATTATATCACAAATCATCGAAGTTAGACTAGATTTTTCTATTTTTAGAAAGGGGATTTTATAGGAATTTTTCTTCGAGTTGGAAACTTTAAAGAGCTATCCTAACTATCAAAAAGATACTCTTTTAAAGACTTAATAATGATCTTTAAATGACAGAAAAGCGACACCTGACTCATCTAGCATATAAATCAGGCGATTCTCTGCATCAATCCGTCTTGACCATGCTCCTTGAAAGTCATATTTCAAAGGCTCAGGCTTACCAATCCCTGCAAATGGGTCCCTTTGGATCTCTTTGATAAGGGTATTGATTCGCTTCAGTGTTTTTTTGTCCTGACTTTGCCAGTAACAATAATCCTTCCAGGCATCTTCTGTAAACTTGAGTAACATCTGTTACCCCTCAATCTCATGGAGTTGAACCTGACCAGCTCGGACTTCTGCCATGCCCCGCAAGACCTTATCTGACAATTCCTTGTTCTGAGCTAGTCTCAGGGTTTCTTGTAGGCTGTCCCACTCGCTCTTAGAGATGACCACAATATCTTCGTCTGGATTCTTATTCACGACCGTCAAAGGCTCAAACTCATCATTCACCTTCTTCATATAATCCTTCAAATGATTGCGGAATGTTGAATAAACGACTGCTTCCATTGCCATACCTCATTCTACCTCTTTTCTATTATTATACATGAAAAAGAAAAACTTGTCAGGAACTTGTACAAGTTTTCCCTTCTCCAATTAATTATTCGTAAAAAATTTCTAAATTTGGTAAAAAAAATCTACTGTCTAAAGGAATTTTTAGACAGTAGATAAACACTGTTTCCGCGCATCATCACTTTCTTGCCTTACGTGAATGTGGACAGAGAAAATTTACGTCAGACTGTTGATTCTTCCACCCTCACTGGCACCCGACCCCAGATCTGCTCTGGCAATTGGGGATGGCCTAGTTGATACACCTGATCGGCTTGCTGGGTCAAACTGTCCCAAGGTTCCTTACCGATTCGGGTCACCAAGTCCACTTGACCTTTTAGTGATTTGAGGTGAGCTTGTCCCTTTGCGGAAAATCCTAAGACATGAATGGCATCGGGAAGAGATTGATCCATCGCCCCTACCAAGATGTAGGTCAAGATGCGGCGCACACGCGCCTTGGTATAGCGCTTGGTTGCGACTTTCTCCACCAGGTCTTCCACAGAACTAGCACTTCGAACCGCATCCTTTATCCGATTGGCCAGTTCCTCATTGACCTGAAAAATCTGTGTCAAATCCGGACGGGTTAGGATTTGATAACGGAGCAGTTGGTCATAATTCTCCCAAGATACCTGTGGAGCCGACTGAAAGAGTTGGCTATTGGGCATGAATCTAGCAACAAAGTCCTGATCTTCCTTGTGTAGGCGTAGACTAGTCGCAGAAGCATAGGCCACTTCTTTTTCTTCTGAATGGTAGCCCGCACCCTGGCGCTGGACGGGCTTAAGCGCAATCCCCTTCCCAGCACAAGCCTTGGCATAAGCCAGCCCTAGAATATGATTGGGAGTATCTCCTGTGAACTCCACTCCAGCAAAGGTTTCCCACATTTTTTGGGTCTTTTGTGGATAAGATAAATCGTCTGGAAGACTTCGCAAGAAACCTTCCATTTCCGCTCCTTTCTCCGAATAAATAGTCGCAATCGCTTGGTAATCCAAGACTTCTTCTGTCCCAAAAATCAATTGGTCAATTCCTAGACGGGACAAGATTTCTACCGCTCCCTTGGCAAAATGATCAGCCGACTGAACAGCCACAAGAAAGGGGAGCTCGACCACCAGATCCGCTCCATTTTCCAAAGCCATCTGCGCGCGAATCCACTTGTCTACAATGGCAGGCTCGCCACGTTGAACAAAATTTCCGGACATGGCCACAATCTTCAGCCCGTCTGCCTGTTTCAACAGGTACTTGTGACCATTGTGAAAGGGATTAAATTCTGCAATAATACCTATAACTGTCATGCTGTCCTACTTCTGTGCTACAAAAAACCATCGTTTGCTGGTCTTTGTTGGCGCTTTGTCTTCAAAGTCTGCATACAATTTGAAAGATTTAAAGCCAGCCTGCTCCAATAAAATGTCATAGGTTAAAACTTCATAGGTGCGTTCCTCATGAACTTCATCGTGGCGACTAAAGCTGCCATCCTCTTCTTGGACAAAGAAGGTCAGCTCATGGACGATCGAGTGAGGGGCCGCGTCCTCGTAAGTATCCCAGAGCATGGCAAAGTCTTCTGCGTTTTCGTGGTAAGAATAGCCTGGGAAGACCTCATCTGTCTGATAGGTCGAATGGACATCAAAGATAAAGACTCCGTCCTCATTGAGGGCATTATACACTTCTTCAAAGACATCCCCTACTTCTACCTCGTCCTGCATATAGCAGATAGAATCCGAGTAGCAGGTCACGAAATCATAAGTGCCTGCTTGCGACAGGTCCAGCATATTGCCCTCGATAAAATCAATCTTCTGCTTGGCTGAAGCAGCTCTTTTTTCAGCAATTTTCAGCATGTCAGCACTCAGGTCTAACCCCGTCACATCAAATCCAGCTTGAGAAAAGCGAACAGACTGAATCCCTGTCCCACAAGCCAATTCCAGTAATTTTTTCCGATCCTTGCTTTTAGGGAGATGCCGGAGAGAAAAATCCGTCCACAAATCATACAGACTGTCATCCATGACCGCATCATAGACCGCCGCAAAGGTTTCATAAGTCGCCATATTCATGATACCAAGTCCGCCCGTAATCCGATAGAAAATTAGGAGCACGACGATGGAGCTAAGCTCCAAGGAGAGCTATCTATTTTCCGAGGATTACAGGACGGGTTCAAATCCTTTCTAAGATACAAAGAGCCTTAAAAGCATAGAGAAAATAGGAAACTTTCTGCCGTATCGTCAGATACAAAGGAAGTTCCTCTTTTTCTCACAGCTTTTAGCTCGTGTTCAATTATCAAATTAACCAAACACGAGGCCCCATCCTTTCTTTCCATAGAATTTCAATTTAACCAACAAAACTCAGTTGCTACCAACTGAGTTTACCTGCTTATGCTAGGGCTGCTGAAAGATCGACAGCACTTGCTTCGTGCCATAGCTTTTCTAGGTTATAGTGGGCACGCATTTCTTCTGAGAAGACATGGACTACCACATCACCTAAGTCAAGAAGGACCCAACCTCCAGCTGAATCACCTTCGACGTGGCTGGCATTCCCACCAGCTTCAATGACCTTCTCGCGAATATTTTCAGCGATAGCCTCCAACTGGCGGCTATTCATAGAGCTTGCGATGACAAAGTAATCTGTCACACTGGTCAAGCTTTGAACATCCAAAGCCACAATGTCTTCCGCTCGCTTTTCATCTGCTGCTTTGACAACTAATTCAAGTAGTTCTTTTTCTTTCATGTAATCCTCTTTCCTTAAAAAATTGATTTGTAATCTAAGACATCCGCAAAGCGTTCTGCCCAAATCTTCTCATAAAATTCATTGAGCGTTTCTGCCGGGATATCCTCTCCATCAAAGGTTGTGACAGCTCCTTCTGGAATGATCAGCTTATAGCCGTATTCAAATCCCACTTTGACGGATGTATCGACACAATATTCTGTCTGCATACCACACAGGACCAGTTGTTCAACCCCTTGTTGATCCAAGTATTCTTTTAATCCTGTCTCTTTAAATATGCTATTGTATCGCTTCTGAAACACCTTCTCATCTGCCTTCCTCTTCAACAGGGGCGATAATTGCCAATCTTCCGAAGTTAAAGCCTCTGGCGTTTCAATATGCTGTATATAGATGATTTCAACCTGCTGTTTTCTAGCCTGATCTTGCAAATAAGCGATCTTCTCTAAGAGCTTTCCTGTCTCAAAACCTGTTTCCACTAAGATATTTTGTACATCAATAATGATAAAAGCTGTCTTCACTCACTGCTCCTCTTTCAAATACTTCACAAAGGCGTTATAGGTTTCAAGTGTTTGGGGATAAATGGGCAATCCTTGGTGAGCCAGGTGTTCGACTGTGCGAGCCGTCTCATAGGCCACGGCACGATCCAAAGAAACTTGGGCGATGTCACGCGCCTGATCTACCCCCGGAAAGGCCCGGTTGTGCTCAATGTAATCAGCCACATAGACAATCTTATCTAAGATCGACATCTGTCCACTCCCCACGGTGTGAATCTCAATACTGCGAAGAATGGCTGGATCTGTCAATCCGAGGTCTTCTTGAATCTTGTAAATCCCGACCATCCCATGCCAGACATTGTTGCCCCAGTTTTTTAATGCTGGATCCAGCTCATAGCGATCAATCAAGTCTAGAAATTCCTGATCTGATAATTTCTTGGCATAGTCATGTAACAAACCCGCTAGGCCAGCCTGCTCTTCGTCAGCCCCATAGCGTTTGGCCAAGTCACGCGCAGCCTTCTCAACCCCTAAACAGTGAGTTAGTCGCTTTTCTGGCAGGATTTGGCGCATTTTTTCAAGCAAGACCTCACGAGAAAAGCCTAGATAGTTTTCATAGGTCATTGATACAATCCTTCTTTCTTGATATAGTCCAAGACTGGTTTTGGCAACATAAAATTCGGCGTCCGGCCTTTGGCCACAAAATCACGCACCATACTAGAGGAGATGTCCATTAGAGGAACATCCACCCAGATCACCGGATAAGAAGTCCCTGCCTTATAGCGTGGCCGCTGGACCCCGACAAATTGCACAATCTCCACCAATTCATCGATGCGGTGCCATTTTGGTAAATAATCTACCATATCTGCACCAATGATGAAGTAATAATCTGTGTCTGGATCCCGTTCATTGAGCAAGAGCATGGTGTCGTAGGTATAGGAAATCCCTTTCCGCTCGAGTTCAATCGTCTCGATCTCCAGACCTTCAATGCCTTCAATGGCTAATTCCAGCATCTTAAGGCGATGGTGCTCTGCAATCGTCCCCTTGGCATCGACATGCGGCGGCTCATACTCAGGCATCAAGAGCACCTTATCTAACCCTAATTGTTGGCGCACTTGATCCGCAACGACCAAATGGGCATTGTGGACCGGATTGAAATTTCCACCCAAAATACCAACTTGTTTGCGTTTCTTGTCTTTGATCTCTGGCTCTAACTCTACCTTGGTAAAGGGAGTCAATAGTTCAATTGCCATAGGTTTGCTCTCCTCGATGTCTTAAATTTCTTTTACCTTCGCTGAAATTTTACGATTTTCTTTTTTGCTCGATTGTTTGAACAAGATGAGAATCCGACCAATCTTTTGGACAGTTTCCACACCGATTTCTTCTTCCAAGATTTCTGCGACTTCATGGATATTCTCATCCGTATTTTGAAGAAGAGTCACCTTGATCAATTCTCGCGCATCCAGCGCTTGGCGCACACTGGTTTTGATTTGGTCATTGAGCCCATTTTTCCCAATTTGGATAATGGGTTTGAGGCTGTGGGCTTGGCTATTGAGGAAAGCCCGTTGTTTAGATGTTAATGTCATATTTTTACTTCCTTTTTTTGATCGTTATTTTAAGTGGTGGGGACGGCCGGAACTAATTTTTCAAAAATCTCATCTTTGAAAAAGGGATTTCCTCACCTCAAAATGGAGCCTTGGTCTCCATTTTGCCCTTGCCAATCGATCGATTGGCAACTACACCACGGCAATAACGATCTCTTTATGAGCTCACTTTGTTCGCTCTTCAGATATATTTTTTCCTATTTTTTTAAATGATAGCTTTGCGGGTAACGACGGCGACGCCTTCTGGTGCCCAGACGGCTACTTTGGCTTCTCCATTGACGCGGATCCAGCCCAGTCCTGAGATGACCAGGTCTGTCTTGTCCTTGATGGTAAACTCATGAGAAACCAAGGGTGGGAATTCTTCTTTTTCCTTGCTATTGGGTGGAGTTAGTAAGCCACCGACATGCTTGTCATAAAAGGCAGTCGCTCCTTCTAGCTTGGTTCGGTGAAGCTTGAGTTCGTTATCAAAGAAGGCGGTGAAACCTTGCTTTTCTCCCTTGATAAAGTCAAAGCGTCCTAGACCACCCAAAAAGAGGGTTTGCTCTGGATTGAGCTGATAAGTCTTAGGCTTGATTTCCTTTTTAGGGCTGACATACTTAAGATTTTTTGCTGTCAAGTAATGAGCCATCTGGTGGCGATGGATAATCCCTGGTGTATCATAGATGTAGGATCCATCGTCCAGTGGGATTTCGATCTTGTCCAGTGTCGTCCCTGGGAAGCGAGAGGTCGTGATGATATCCTTGTCTCCAGTGATTTCTTGGATGATTGCATTGATGAGGGTCGATTTCCCAACGTTGGTCACACCCACCACATAGACATCACGGCCCTTGCGGTACTGCTCAATCTTTTCCATTAAGTCCTTGATCGCACTCTTGTTTTGAGCAGAGGTGAGGACCACATCGACAGGACGCATGCCTTCTTCGTGGGCCCGCTCCATCAACCAATGGGTCACCTTGCTATCCTTGACAGACTTGGGCAAGATGTCTTTTTTGTTTCCGACCAAGAGAACATCATTTCCTGCTACAAAGCGTGGTAAGCCTGGGATAACAGATCCATTAAAATCAAAAATATCCACTACATTGACCACGAGAGCATCACTATCTCCTACCTCGTGAAGGAGTTTTAGGAAATCATCATCCGTCAGATGCACATCTGTTATTTCATTGTAGTGACGCAGACGGAAACAGCGTTGGCAATAAACTTCGCCTGTTTCCAAACCCTTTTCAAGAGCTGATTGGGGAGTATAGCCTAGCCCCTCTTTGTTTTCTGTCTGAATGGGGGCTCCACAGCCAATACAGAATAATTCTTCCATTCTTAAATTCCTTTTTTATATACAATTGGACCATATTTTTCGGCCATTTGCTTCATGACACGGCGTTCACGCGCCCGGTTGATCTGCGTCTTGATGGAGTCATGCTCAACCAAAGGCTTGACCAAAATCGAACGAATGCCTGCACGATGGGCAGCCCGGATATCCGTCATCAGTTGATCCCCGACCATGACCACTTCATTTTTCTCATAGTGGAAACGTTTGAGGGCCCGATCAATCCCAAAAGTAAAGGGCTTGAGCGACCAGGCTTCATAGTCAATATCAAATTTCTCAACAGCGCGCTTGACCCGTTTGGGACTATTATTAGACACCACGATAACCCGAATCCCTCCATCACGAAGGTCATGCAACCACTGGCGCATTTCAGGAGTCCCATCCGGATTATTCCAAGCAATCAAGGTATTATCCAAATCCACAAGGACCGCCTTGATACCCTGTTTTTTCAAGTCTGTAACGGTGAGATCATAGGCTGCTTCCACCGCAAAATCTGGTTTGTAATTTTCGATTGACACGTTTTTCTCCATTTTTTATACTCCTTTCATTGTAGCATAAAAAGGCCCATTTTGCACCCGCTTCACGACTAAAACAGCGACAGACTCCAATCAGGTCGCTTTCACTACTCAAAAAATAGACAAAATCCTTACAAAGTTCCAAAAACATGGTATAGTAGAAGAAAAAGAACTCGGAATTTTTTATGAAACAAACAAGCTTAAAAGAGGTCTCTCCTCTTCTCCAAAAAATCATCAATTGGTCATCCATCATTGGGGCCTTCGCAACCCTTGCATTCTGCATCTGGGCCTACTTTTCTGGCATCCTTCAATCCAAAGAAACCTTGTCAGCTTTTATTCTCCAAGCAGGCATCTTTGGTCCACCTCTCTTTATCTTTCTTCAGATCCTTCAGACAGTGGTCCCTATTATTCCAGGCGCCCTGACATCTGTAGCAGGTGTTTTCATCTACGGTCATATTATCGGGACTATCTACAATTACATCGGCATCGTGATTGGCTGTGCCATTATTTTCCACCTTGCGAGAATGTACGGTCCTAAGTTCGTCCAATCCATGGTCAGTCAGAAAACCTACGACAAGTACATTGGCTGGCTCAATGAAGGCAAGCGGTTCGATCGCTTCTTTATTTTCATGATGATTTGGCCAATTAGTCCTGCCGACTTCATCTGTATGCTTGCAGGTCTGACCAATATGACCTTCAAACGCTACATGACCATCATCATCCTCTGCAAACCCATCACCCTGGTTATCTACACCTACGGCCTAACCTATATCATCGATTATTTCTGGAAAATGGCCTAAAAATAGTTACTTAAACTTTTTCTCTTACAGAATCATACAAAAAAACACGGCATACCGCCGTGGTTCTGTGTTTATTTCACAAGTTTCTTCATCTCATCAATACGTGCGACGGTCGCATCGTACTTCGCTTGGTAGTCGGCTTGTTTGTCGCGTTCTTTTTGGACGACTTCTGGTTTGGCATTGGCTACGAAGCGTTCGTTAGAGAGTTTCTTACCAACCATATCCAGTTCTTTTTGCCATTTGGCTAATTCTTTTTCAAGACGGGCCAATTCTTCTTCAACATTGAGAAGGTCAGCCAGTGGCAAGTAGATTTCTGCACCTGTGATGATGCTTGACATAACCAAGTCAGGTACTTCGACATCTGCTGCAATTTCCAGGTGTTCTGGGTTTGTGAAGCGTTTGATGTAGTTGACATTATCATTGAAGAAGGCATCGAGCTTGCTGTCGCTTGTCTTGATCAAGATAGTGATTGGCTTACTTGGCGCTACGTTCACTTCTGCACGTGAGTTACGAACGGAGCGAATCACATCTTTAAGAGCTTCTACACCAGCTGCTGCTTCCTCGTTTTCAAACTCTGGACGAACCACTGGGTATTCCGCCGTCACGATTGTTCCTTCAGAGATTTGGCCGTAGATTTCTTCAGTTACGAATGGCATAATTGGGTGAAGGAGACGCAAGATTTGGTCCAAAGTGTAAAGAAGAACAGAGCGTGTGATAACTTTTTCGTCTTCGTTATCGCTGTATAGCACTTCCTTAGTCAACTCAACATACCAGTCCGCAAACTCATCCCAGATGAAGTTGTAGAGGATGTGACCAGCCACACCGAATTCAAACTTATCAAAGTTTTCAGTGACTTTTCCAATAGTTTCGTTGAGGTTGTGGAGAATCCAACGGTCTGTCACGTTACCTGATTGACCAGCAGCGACTTTAGCCACATTTTCACGCGCCACCTCCAAGGTCAAACCTTCATTGTTCATGAGGATGTAACGTGAGATGTTCCAAATCTTGTTAATGAAGTTCCATGACGCATCCATTTTCTCGTAAGAGAAACGCACGTCTTGCCCTGGTGCAGAACCGTTTGAAAGGAACCAACGAAGGGCATCGGCACCGTATTTCTCGATAACATCCATTGGGTCAATCCCGTTACCGAGTGACTTAGACATCTTGCGTCCTTGCTCGTCACGAATGAGACCGTGAATCAGGACGTTTTGGAATGGCTGACGGCCAGTGAATTCCAATGATTGGAAAATCATACGAGACACCCAGAAGAAGATGATGTCGTAACCTGTTACCAAGGTTGAAGTTGGGAAGTAACGTTTGAAGTCTTCTGACTCGACATCAGGCCAGCCCATAGTTGAGAATGGCCAAAGGGCCGAACTGAACCACGTATCCAAGACGTCTTCGTCCTGAGTCCATCCGTCACCTTCTGGAGCTTCCTCGCCGACATACATTTCACCCTCAGCATTGTACCAAGCAGGGATTTGGTGACCCCACCAGAGCTGGCGAGAGATCACCCAGTCATGGACATTTTCCATCCATTGGAGGAAGGTATCGTTGAAACGAGGTGGGTAAAATTCAACCTTGTCGTCTGTATCTTGGTTGGCAATAGCATTTTTAGCTAATTGATCCATCTTGACGAACCATTGCGTAGACAAGCGTGGCTCAACCACAACACCTGTACGCTCTGAGTGACCAACACTGTGGACGCGTTTTTCGATTTTAACAAGGGCACCGATTTCTTCCAATTTCTTAACAACAGCCTTACGTGCTTCAAAGCGGTCCATACCGTTGAATTCGCCAGCCAATTCATTCATGGTACCATCATCGTTCATAACGTTGACTTGCGGAAGATTATGACGTTGACCAACCAAGAAGTCATTAGGGTCGTGGGCAGGTGTGATCTTCACCACACCGGTACCGAATTCAGGGTCTGCGTGTTCGTCACCAACGATTGGGATTGGCTTGTTCAAGATTGGCAAGATAACATTTTTACCAATCAAGTCTTTATAACGGTCATCATTTGGGTTAACCGCTACGGCAGTATCCCCAAACATAGTCTCAGGACGAGTTGTTGCTACTTCAAGGGCACGTGAACCGTCTTCCAACATGTAGTTCATGTGGTAGAAGGCACCTTCGACATCCTTGTGAATAACCTCGATATCAGAAAGGGCTGTACGGGCTTTTGGATCCCAGTTGATGATAAATTCACCACGGTAGATCCAGCCCTTCTTGTAAAGCTCTACAAAGACCTTACGAACGGCTTTTGACAACCCTTCATCAAGGGTAAAACGCTCACGAGAGTAGTCTACAGAAAGCCCCATCTTGCCCCATTGTTGCTTGATAGTAGTGGCATACTCGTCTTTCCATTCCCAAACTTTATCAAGGAATTTTTCACGACCAAGGTCATAACGAGAGATGCCGTCCTCAGCCAAACGCGCTTCTACTTTAGCTTGAGTAGCAATACCTGCGTGGTCCATACCTGGAAGCCAAAGCGTATCGAAACCTTGCATCCGTTTTTGACGGATGATGATATCTTGCAAAGTTGTATCCCAAGCGTGACCAAGGTGAAGTTTACCAGTTACGTTTGGTGGTGGAATAACGATTGAATAAGGCTTAGCCTTTTTATCGCCAGAAGGCTTGAAAACATCTTCGTCAAGCCATTTTTGGTAACGACCAGCCTCAACCTCGGCTGGATTGTATTTAGGTGAAAGTTCTTTAGACATGTGTGCGTCCTTTCTAGTTATTTCTTTTTAATGTTTATTTTGAGTTTCCCACTCACTCTTCAGCAAGCCGTATCTCAAATCATCACAGCGATTGCCTTGGGCATCTTTACGGTCTCTTATGCGTGCTTCAAGGGTGAAACCAAGCTTCTCAGCAACTCGTTGACTTTGGACATTGTAGCTAAAGCAAGACAATTCTACCTTATGAAGCCCTAGTTCTTTAAAAGCCAGGTCAATCAAGGTACGCGCTGCTTCGGGTACATAACCCCGGCCCCAATAGTCTGGGTGCAAGGTATAGCCAATCTCCAGCACATCGTCTTCGTGGCGATGGTTGAAGTCAACAGAGCCAATGATTCTATCGGTTCCTTTGACCACAATGCCGTAACCAGCTGGAAGATTTTCTTTTTGATTGCGATCGGGAAGGATATGCTCTAGATAATAGATCTCGTCTTCCAAGGTCTTGACGGGTGGAAAGCCTGCTGGGTAAGAGACTTCTGGAAGACTGGCGTAGGCATGGATGTCCTCAGCATCCGCCACTGTTCGGACTCGTAAGACCAGACGCTCCGTTTCGATTCGTTCTGGCAGCTCAGCTCTTGTCATTCTTCTTCCTCGCTTTCTTCATAAAGCTTCCCATGGGGTCGACTCGGTCGTCCAGATAACGATAAACGCGCTGATGGCCGTCCCCCATAAAGTAAGTCGGTGCAAAACGGTCATTTTTAAAATGCCCCTTATCATCTAAGAGCTCTGGATCAGCCAGTCGCTCAAGAATCTTTGCAAAGATATGGCAAATGCCATCTTCCTCGATAATCCGATCTACCTGGCAATCCAATACGACTGGACAGGCCTCCAAAATCGGAGCCTGGGTCCGTTCAGAAATCTCATAGTCCAGCCCTAAGTGATCCAACTTCTCCCGATGGCTGATAAAGCCAGCCTGCTCCATCTCCAGCATAAAGTTTTCATCAGGGATGTTCACAGTGAACTGTTGATAATGCTTAATCTGGTCTGCCGCATTTTCCTCAGCACCAACCCCTATGACGAGCCAATCTCCCAGACTATAAGAGGAACTGCAGGTTGTGATATTGTGCTCAAAGTTCTGGTCCTGATACCCCAAGATGAAGATCGGAAAACCATAGTAGAGTTTACTGGTGTTAAAAGATTGTTTCATGACAACCTCCTTTGGCTAGGGGTGTAAAAGAAAAATAGTCCCTGTCATTAATCTGACAGGGACGAATGTGTTGATCCGCGGTACCACCCAAATTCGGGCAAAGCCCGCATCTTTAATCTTCTTGTTTCACTTTTATGACGTCGTTAGCTCGTCTTGGCGTACTTCAGTACAGCCTGCAACTCGCCGCCTAGTCCTAAAAGGAAACAAAAAGATTTATATTTCATTTTTTAATTTCATCCATTAGCAACCAGTTTTGACACATTTGTGGACTTCTCAGCACCGCCACTTTCTGTAAAATGTGGGATTCAAAACACCTCTAATAGGTTCATTTTAGCAAGTTTTCTTGGAAATAGCAAGAAATCACAAAAGCGATTATTTAAATTTAACGCCTAGTTCTTTCAATTTCTTGATTGTAGCTGGGCCGATTCCTTTAAGGGCCAACAACTCTTTTTCTGTCCAATTTGCAAAGTCCGCAACAGAGCGAATACCTTCATCATAGAATGTTTGCGCACGATCAAGTGCCACACCTTCCAAACTTGCAGCAAATTCTTCCACTGAAGAAGCTGCTTGTTTCACTTCTTTCGCCACTGCTTTTGTAGCTTTCTCAACCTTTTTAGGTGCTTCTTTCACAGCTGCAGTTACAGTTGCGACAGCTTTTTTCAAAAGATGTCTATTTTGATGTTTGTATTGTTTCGCACGGTTTACGTTCTTCTTTGCCATTTTTCCTCCTAAATTCAGTGATCAATTCCTAAGGCAACAAGGTTTCATCACCATAATTCCATTCAAAAATCCGTTGATGTCATTTCAACTTTTTTATTGTATCACAATCCCCTAAAAAATCAAGTCATTGCTCAATTTTCAGGTAAATCTAGCTAGTTAAACGCCTTCAATAAGGTATTTTTAATATTTTCTTTCACCAAAGAGCCCATCAGGTAAATCATGAAATCCTTTTCCAGCATGGAAATTTTCAAACTTCCCTTGCAAGAACTGATAAGCGTCCAAACGGCTTTCATAGCGAATCATAGCGATTTTAGCTCGTTCATCCTGATCTTCATCAAAAACCTTCTTACTTTCTTCAAGAGCCATTTCATTGATCATGACTTGAGTCTTGATCCACTCCTCAAACTCCTTCATAAACTCTGTTTCGTAACTCATCTTTACTCCATTCCTCTATAAAAATCCGTATCGATCTCCCGATAAGGTTGAATGTCCTGAACATATTCCAAGACCCCTTGAAAGTCTCCATCCTCATCACGCACTGCTGCATAGGTGACATGGACAAATTTCCCACGCGATTCTGATTTGAACCACATTTCATACTTGTCTTTTTTCCCTTCACGAAGCCCCTGCATGATGGCTTTGACCTTCTCCAAATATTTCGGTGGGTGACACAGCTCAACATTGCGTCCTACCTGCGATGGCGTCCTCTTAAAAATCATTTCCTCAAAAGGCGCAGCATCGTTGTAATATTGAAAAATATCATCCTTATTGACAAAGGTGATCTCCATCGGCAGATGATTCAAGATCAAATTCGCTTGCTCCACCGATAAAAATCCATGGCCAAAAGCTTGTGGTTGCTTGCGGTCGAAGCTCTCTTCTTTTTTCTTAGGCGTGAAGGTAATGGTCAACTGCCCCTCAGGAGTCTCAATGACCTGATGGTGATCATCGCCTTTTGAAGAAGGAAGTGGTTCAGTTGGCCCCTCTGACTCTTTCGACGCTTCCTCCTTGAAGTCAACACGTTTTGGCACCCACTTTTCACTTGGGAGAATAATGGCATAACCATAAACATCACTTTCTTCTGCAATGGAGAGCCAGTCATCCTGGGTAAAGGACTCCAGCAAAATCATCAAGAGAATCGACTCTTCCTTGAAGATCATGCCCTCAAACTCTTGCGCAAAGGCTTCAAAGCGTTCCTTGACTTCAGAAATACTAGAATCCGGTAATTTCTTTGCCGCATCTGAAACTTTCGCAAAGAGTTCCCGAATCTGGTCATCCACTCCCCACATCACTTTTGGTGGGGAATCATGCCCATATTTTTCCATAATCGGAAACATCAACTCTTCCTTACGACGGTAATGCCGGTCAAATTGACCCACCAAGCCCAGCTGACGTAACAAGCCCTTATGAATCTCCTGAATCATCTCAGGATCCTCGGTTGTCTCATAATTGTCTAGCAAGCGGCGGACCCGCATCATAGCTGCACGAAGAGCTAAGTTCTCCTGTTTAAAGATTTGAACCGGATGACCTGGGTGGTCAGTATCTGCTACTTCGACTCCTTGAACCGCATTCTTAAAGAGATTGGCATGGACATCACAAAGTTCCATCACATCTTCAAAAGTCACACCTGCATCTGAATTCATCAGTTCATGCTCCATAAGAGAGATCTCAATCGCAGAAACCCCTGCAAAGGTCGCATCAAAGCGCTCCTGAACCGACTCAGGAGAAGCTCCATGATGAAGCTCTAATAAGATATCTCTTAAGACGTGAATTCGTTCATCACTCATTAGTCTAGCCCCACTACTTCATAGCCATTAGCCTCTAGTGTTCGCACAATCTTCTCCATAGGAGTACCTTCTAATTTTGATCCTTGTTTCAAAGAAACCTTGCGCCCAACTGTATTGCGCATGATCGGATTGGCTAAGGGTTTAAAGCCCAACTCCACTAACAAATCCAATACTTCCGGATGTTGATCAATAACTTGAGCAACTGGAATCGATACATCAATAACATTGTCCATTTATTTATTTCCTTTACTCATTCCCTTTATTTTCTCTTTGACGAGCCCGCTCTTCGCCCCACCAAAGAGGCATCAGTTCTCCTAAAGTAATGGTCTTGCGGCTCTCATAATCCACCATAAATTCTAGATGACGATTCTCTGCATCTAGCTCAAGGAGAAATTCACGACAGGCCCCACAAGGCATCCCTGAGCCTTCTCCATAAGGAGGCTTGTCTCGAAAAGCAATAATGCGCTTGACCTTGGTCTGTCCTGATTGTTGATACATGTTGAAGAGAGCTGCTCGTTCGGCACATAAATGAAAGACGCCACAGGTTCCTTCCATACAAAAGCTCGTAAAAATCTGACCATCTGCAGCCTCAACAGCAGCAACCACATGTCGAGCATAGACAAAATCTGAAATCTCTTGAGGCGCATAGAGAGCTTTCGCCTCAAGATAAAGTTTTTCCCAAATATCCATTCTTCTTCTTTCACTTCTTCACTAATTTCACAACTGCTTCTGTCCTTGCAGTATGGGGAAACATATCCACTGATTGAATGTATTCAACCTGATAAACCTTTGTCAAAGCCACTAGATCCCGTGCCAAAGTAGAAACATTACAAGAGACATAGACCATCTTTTCAGGTGCATAGTGCAACAAGGTCTCGATTAATTTTGTCCCCAAGCCCGTACGAGGTGGATCCACGATCACAGCATTAGCCCGATAGCCTTCTTGGTACCAGCGAGGAATAATCTCTTCTGCTGTACCAGCCTCATAGTGGGTATTCTCAAATCCCATCCGTTTAGCATTGTATTTGGCATCCTCAATCGCTTCAGGAATAATATCCATCCCCCGAACACTTTTCACTCTATTAGCAAAAGCAAACCCAATCGTTCCGACCCCACAATAGGCATCAATCAGGTGATCCTCTGGAGAAACATCTAGAGCCTTGACAGCCTCACTATACAATACTTCAGTTTGTTCCGGATTCAACTGGTAAAAGGCTCGAGGAGAAAGGGAGAATTCATAATCCAAAACACCTTCCAAAATGGCCTCTTCTCCCCAAATAATCTGCGTTTGTTCCCCATAAATCTCACTGGAACGAGACGTATTTTTGTTAACAGCAACCGTGACAATTTCAGGGTGTTTCGTGACCAAGTCTTGCACCAAATTGTTTACGTTAATCTGACGACTGGTGACCACAATGATCTGAACCTGACCAGACTTCCGAGCCCGTCTAACCATCATGGTTCTGACACCCAGTTCTTTACGCTCATCAGCAATCGGAATCTGATAATAGGTCAATAAATCCGCTAGATCGTTGGCGATAGCTTGAATAACCGGATCTTGAACCAAACAATCTTTTAATTCCACCAAATAATGTGAATTTTGAGCATAGAGTCCCGCCTTCACCTGGCCCTTGAATTTCCTTGTTTGAAATTGCAATTTTGCCCGATAGTAAAGAGGCTCCTGCATTCCAATTGTCGGCCGAATATCATACTGTTCAAATCCTTCAGGTGAGAACTTCTTCAAGGCCTGTTGCAACAAATCTGTCTTAAACTCCAGCTGCTTGTCATACTTCAAATGCATGATTTGACAGCCCCCACAGGTCTCATAGATATCACACATGGGCGTCACACGAAACTTAGACGCCTTATTCACAGATAAGAGTTTGGCTTCCGCAAAATTTTTCTTGACACTTGTAATTTGGCAGAAGATATCTTCTCCCTTTAAAGCACCTGGCACAAAGACAAGTGTTTTTTTATAAAAGCCAATCCCTTCACCGTTAATTCCCATTCGTTTAATTTTCAAAGGAATTTTTTGTTTTACTTTAACGTTCATATCCCTATCTTAACACATTTTTCGGTATAATAAAAACATGAAAATTACAAAACTAGAAAAGAAAAAAAGACTCTACCTCCTGGAATTAGACAATGATCAAAAACTTTATATTACAGAAGACACCATCGTCAAATATTTCCTTTCCAAAGATAAGGAAATCAGTGAGGAGGAATTAAAAGAAATCCAAGAGTTTGCTCAATACTCCTATGGTAAAAACCTGGCCCTTTACCATCTTTCTTTTAAAGCTCGGACAACAAAAGAAGTCCGAGACTACCTGACAAAATATGAGATTGAAAGTGACATTATTGATAAAGTGGTCCAACACCTAAAAGAAGACAAGTGGTTAGATGATCGTCAATATGCAAGAAACCTGATAGAGGCTAACCTTCTCAGTGGCGATAAGGGCCCTGCCTTATTACAACAAAAAATTCAACAAAAAGGGATCTCAAAATCTATCCTTCAAGAAATTCTTGCAGACTATGATTTTTCAGAAGTGATCGACCGTACCGCAATAAAACTCGTAAAAAAATACCAAGGGAAATATCCGTTAAAAGCTATTGAAACTAAAATCATCCAAGGACTCATTTCAAAAGGCTTTACATACAACCAAGCGAAGATAGCATTCCAAAATCTCGAGCTCGAAACAGATGAAGAAACAACCAATGAGCTCATTCTAAAAGAGTTAGAAAAACAATACCGTAAATACAGTAAAAAATATGAAGGCTATGACCTCAAACAACGCTTGACTCAGGCACTAGCCAGAAAAGGCTACGATTATAGTGATATAACGTCAGCCATTAGAGAATACTTAGATTCATAAACCAAATTGAAAATTAAATAGTAAAATAAGAAAAAATTTGAAAAAATATGATACAATATAGAGGATATACTTAGATTGTAGAAAGTTGGTAAGTTATGAAACTACCTAAAGAAGGCGACTTTATTACAATTCAAAGTTATAAACATGATGGCAGTTTACACCGAACATGGCGTGACACCATGGTATTAAAGATAACCGAAAATGCAATTATTGGAGTAAATGATCATACACTTGTGACTGAAAGTGATGGTAGACGTTGGATCACGCGTGAACCAGCGATCGTTTATTTCCATAAAAAATATTGGTTTAACATCATCGCCATGATCCGTGACAATGGTGTGTCTTACTACTGTAACCTAGCAAGTCCTTTTCACATTGACCAAGAAGCCTTAAAATATATCGACTATGATCTCGATGTCAAGGTCTTTACCAATGGTGAAAAAAAATTGTTAGATGTTGAAGAATACGAGCAGCATAAAAAAAAAATGCACTATTCAGATGACATCGACTTTATTTTAAAAGAAAATGTTAAGGTTCTAGTAGATTGGATAAACCAAAACAAAGGTCCTTTTTCTGAGGAATATATCAAAATTTGGTATAACCGTTATGTTGAACTGCGAAATAAATAAAGTTGAAAAGAGCGAAAGCTCTTTTTTCTTGAAAATTAATAAAAAAATAACTACAAAAAAAGTCTAATGTCAACCATTAGACTTTTTCGATACACTATCGGGAAGACAGGATTCGAACCTGCGACACCT
>NZ_KV834605.1:0-254 GCF_001837905.1 Streptococcus sp. HMSC076C09 | reverse complement strand
TTATATTTCAATATTTTTAATTACTCTCAATATGAAAATCCTTTCCAAATCCATGCAGGGGGCATCTAAATCAACAGGAAAAAGCCTTGATTTACAAGGCTTTTTTGTTTGTCTATAACTGATTTGCCCCATCATTTGCCCCACATTTTTTTATGAGCAATCTTTCCAGACATCTCTGACTACGAAAAACAAAAAAGCTATCCTACCTTTGCAAATTTAGATAAGATAGCAGAATATTTTAATGCAACTCCAAC